>AP025179.1:5418580-5727870 GCA_021654635.1 Mycobacterium kiyosense | reverse complement strand
CGCCGGCGCCGGTGACCACGGCCGCGCCGGCCACCACCGCGCCGCCGGCCACCACCGCGCCGCCGGCCACTACAGCGCCGCCGGCCACCACCGCGCCGCCGGCCACCACGACGGTTCCGGCGACCACGTCGGCGCCGCCGTCGACCACGGCATCCAGTGCGGCACCGTCCTCGCAGACCACGACGACGGCTGCGACGCCCACCACCACGACGACCACCTCCTCGGGTGTGACCACCACCACGGCGGCCGGGTCGACCACCACCGCGAGTGGGTCGACGACCACGACGGTGCCGGCGGGGCAGTCGAGTACCTCGACGACGGCCGCTCCCGGCATCACTATCGTCATCAACGCACCGGCCACCCAGCCGCCGCATCCCCCGTTCATCCCGCGCGGTCCGCTGGCGCAACCCAACAACCAATTCGGCGGGCCCCGGAACACCCTGGCCGGCATTCTCTTCCCCGACCGCGGCGCGCCGCCTCCGCCGCCGCAGCGTGGCTTCGGCTACAACGACGGGCCCGCCCCGGCCACCCGCCGCCCAACTGGGAGGGCCCGCCGCCTCCCGGAGGTGGAACGGCCCGCCGCCTCCGGGTGGCTGGAACCGGCCGTGGGACGGCCCGCCGGCACGCGACATCGGTTACGGGCAGCGTGATTTCGGCCCGTTCAACTACAACACCTTCACCGTGTTGCCGGTCTTCAACTGGCAGTACGGGGGCTGGGGCTACTGGTTCTTCGGTACCTGGGTTCCGCTGTACTGACGGGCGCCGATCGCGCCGGTTTCGGTTCGGCCGGCGCAGCGCGCCGTAACGCGAAAAGACACTCAAGCCGATGAGCAGCACCGAAGGGCGGTTGGTCAGATACCAGCGCGCCGATGGTCTGGCCACCATCGAACTGATCTACTCCCAACCGTTGAATATCATTGGCAGCCAAGCTAATTCGGAACTCGCCGAAACATTTCGCGCCGTCGGGCGCGACGACGGGATCAGGGTGGTGGTGCTGCGCGGCGCCGGGGACAAGGCGTTCATCGGCGGCGCCGACATCAACGAGATGGTCACCCTCGACCGATCCAGCGCCGAAGATTTCATCCGCGGCCTGGCCGGGCTCTGCGAGGCGATCCGGCAGTGCCCGGTCCCGGTCATCGCCCGGTTGGCGGGCTGGTGTCTGGGCGGCGGTCTGGAAGTCGCGATGTGCTGCGATCTGCGCATCGCGGAGTCCGGCGCGAAGTTCGGCATGCCGGAGGTGGCCGTCGGCATCCCGTCGGTGATCCATGCGGCGCTGATGCCGGCACTGATCGGGGCCTCGCACTCGGCCTGGCTGCTGCTGACGGGCGAGACCATCGATGCGCAGACCGCCGCGACCTGGGGTCTGGTGCACGAGGTCGTGGCCCCCGACACGCTGGACGACCGCATCGCCCAGCTCGCCGCGCGGCTGGCCGGGTTCGGACCGCACGCGGTCCGGCAGCAGAAGCGACTGCTCAACAAGTGGTTCGACATGACGGTGCAGGGTGCGATCGAGGACAGCGTGGAACAGTTCGGCCTGGCGTTCCTCACCGGCGAACCCCAGCAGCACATGCGTGCGTTCCTGTCCCGCAAGTCCGGCAAGTCCGGCAAGTCCGGCAAGTCCGGCAAGCCCGGCACGAGGGGCGCGATTTAGCGTTGCTCAGTGCTGTGCGCGACGGTCTGCACGCGATGACCGCGGGCGGCCCTCGGCTTCCCGGTCGGGGTGGTCGACGACCTCGCCGGCCGGTGGCCTGAGCGGCTTCCCGCTTCGGGTCAGCTGGCTTCCGACACCGCCTGCAGGTGGCGGCGACCGCGGCGGCGGTTCATGCGCTGCATCACCGCCGCCGACCGCAGACCCGAGCGCGGCGAGTGGGTGGCCGACCAGTCGGCCAGGGACACCGCGGCCGGGGCCGGGTGCGGGTAGGCGTCGGCGTCGGCGGAGGCGTCGATGAAGTCGTCGATGAGGGCCGCGACGGTGTCGGTGCGCTCCATGTGGGGGTGGTGCTTGGCGCCGGGAATGATGTGCAGGCGGCTGTGCGGCATCGCCTCGTGCGCGGCGTAGGCGTGGCTGACGGGGATGACCCGGTCCTGGTCGCCGCTGATGATCAGCACCGGCACGGCGGAGTTGAAGTGCAGGCGGTTCAGCGCGCACACGTACTGGCCGCGGCTGTCGACGACGGCGCGCAGGGTGCGCAGCAATGCCTTGCGGTTCTCCGGGTTCGACAGCGCCGCGTGCGCTTCCCAGTGGTCGCTGGCCCTGGCCTCGCTTCGTTCGGTGGTCCGCAGCGCCGAAATAGCTTTGCGCCCGGCGATCACCGGCTTCGACGAGATCAGCCGCAACACGCTCGCCGAGCCCGGCAGCGAAGCCAGCCGCAGCATCCGGCTCACCTCGGCGCCCAGGCCGCCGCTGCTGATCAGGATCAGCCGCTCGCAGTAGTCGCGGTGCTGGTGGGCGAACTGCATCGCGATGCCGCCGCCCAGGGAGTGACCGACGATGGTGGCCTGCGGGATGCCCAGCGCGTCGAGGAAGTCGCGCAGCAGCACCGCGAAGGCGCCCAGCGAGTAGTCGCCGCGCGGCTTGTCGGACTGGCCGTGGCCCAGCAGGTCGGGGGCGATGACGCGGAACCTCTTGGACAGGGCCGGGATGATCTCGCGCCAGTTGTTCGAGCTGCCGCCGATGCCGTGGATCAGCAGCAGCACGTCGCCGGCGCCTTCGTCGCGGTAAGCGATACGGTCACCGTGCAGGTTGATCGTTCGGAGGTTGCTCATTTTGGCCTGCTTGCTCACTTCGGTGTGGACGGGCTGTTCCTGGTGAAGTGAAGTCTGGGATGGCGGCCTTGAGACTTTCTAAATGCGCCCGATGCGCTCCTCCGACCGGCGCGCTCAGTCCCTGATCCGGTTGAAGACCTGGTCGTAGGGGCCGCCTTTGCAGGTACTGCCCGAGACGTCCTCCATGCCGTGGCCGGACAGTGTGGTGATGGGGTCCGCGGCAGGCTTCGGCAGCGGGAACACGCCGGTCATCCGGACGTGACTCGTCCCGCCGGCGGGGCAGGGCACGTCCTCTTCGGAGTTCTCCGTCCAGGCGTTGTTGGCGAAGATGAACAGTTGATGGTCGGTGAGATCGGTCAGCACGAAACGACTCAGGCAGCGATCGCCGCCGCGCAGGCAGAAGGTGTCCACACTGAAGTCCTGGTCGGCCAGCTTGGGTTGGCCGGAGGCGGTGGTGACCCGGGAGCGGTAGAAGCCGCGCAGGCCCAGGGCCGGTGATGCCACCCGGGCCGGCAGTGCGGCGGGGTCGGGCAGCCCGGCGAGGTCGGCGTCACCGGTGCGGGTGAACGTCACGCTGCGTTTGCTGTAGCACTGGACGGAATCGTCGATCCATTCGCCCGCCATGCTGCCGTCCGGACGCGGCAGCAGATAGATCCAGTGCCACTCCTCGATGTCCTGGTTGTTGCATCGTTCGGTGTCCAGGGTGACGGCGATCCAGCGTCCGTTGATGTCGTCGAACACCAGGCTTGCCGGGTGCTTGAAGGATCCGGAGCTGCGCGCGGCGGTTGCCACGCACCCTTTGGCGCCGCATACCGAGCGCAGCTTCCAGGTCTCGTTGCCCGGCGGTTCCTGGTTCGGTTCGGGCTTGCCCGAAATGCCGATGCTCTGGCCGAAGGCAAGGGTGTAGGTTCCGGTCAGCGGTCCGGAATTCGCTTGCGGCGCAACGGCTGTGGGGGCGCTCTTGTCTCCCGGGAGCAGCACCAGGGCGGCGACCAGACCGATTACCGCGAGCGCCGCGGCAATGCTGCTGGCGAGGATGATGTTGCGCCGCCGTTTGTTCGGTGACGGGTTCGATGCGGGTCTGGCCGGCCCCGCCGACGGCGGTGGGGGCAGCTGACCGCCGGGTCGGCCCGCCGATACGTCCGGTCCCCCCGCGGGGGCCAGTTGCTGGTACTGGGTCGGATCGGTGTTCGACACACTGCCCTGGGGATTGGACGGGTAGTAGTTGCGCGGCGGGCCGGTCGGGATGGCAATGGTGTGCGAATCGGATGGGCCCGGGTCGGTGTCGCGCGGCGGTGGCGGTGGCAGCCGGGTCGGCTGGGTGATCGCCGCGCGGGCGGCCGCGGCCATCTCCGTCGGGGTCGAATAGCGTTGTTCGGGTTTCTTGGCCATGCCGATGGCGATGACCCCGTCCAGCTGTACCGGCAAGTCTCTGCGCAAGGCCGACGGTCGCGGCGCCGGCAGTCCCAGGTGCCCGCCGATCTGTTGCTCGATGCTGTTGCCCGGGTACGGCTGGCTCCCGGTCAGACACTCGTGCAGCACGCAGGCGAGCGCGTAGGTGTCGCTGCGCGGATCGTTCTGGCCGCTGTTGAGCCGTTCGGGCGCCATGTAGGCCCAGGTCCCGATCACGCTGCCGGTACCCGTCATCCTGGTGTCCCCGGAGGCGGCGGCGATACCGAAATCGATCAGGTAGGCGAAGTCGTTGGGGGTGACCAGGATGTTGGAGGGCTTGACGTCGCGGTGCACCAGCCCGATCCGGTGCGCGTCGTGCAGGGCGGCGGCGACCTGTTCGATGATCGTTACGGCGCGCGCCGGGTCCATGGCGCCGTCGGCGATGATCGAGTGCAGATCGCGGCCGGTGATCAGCCGCATGTCGACGTAGAGGCGGCCGTCAATTTCGCCGAAGTGGTGGATCGGAATGACGTGCGGGTCGCTGAGGCCCGCCGCGGCCAGCGCCTCGCGGCGGAATCGCTGTACGAAGGTGGAATCACTGGCCAGGTTGGGCGGCAGCACCTTCACCGCAACCACCCGCTGGGTTTCGGTGTCGTAGGCCCGCCACACCTCGCCCATGCCGCCGCGGCCTAGCAAGTCGATCAACCGGTACCGGCCGAACGGCGTCCCCTCGTGGTCCACCAGACCCCCTGTGCAGCTGTCAAAAACCGTTAAGCAGCTGATTCAACCGGCAAAATCAAGGCCTGGCAGGCGCTGAACAGGGGATTCAGGCGAAGGTCATATATTCCACATACGTTCGTGCGGCGGCGGCCCGGCGGCCGCGGTCAGGCGCTGGCCGGCAGTGGTTGAGGTCGCAGTTCTGCGGCACCGCCCCGCTGATTCACCGCGGGTGCCCAGCCCGGCCTGCGCAGCAGGTACCCCAATCGGTCCCGCCGGCTGCCGGCGCTTCGCATGCAGCGCCAGATCGCCACGAATTCGTGGGTCTCGACCCTGGCGATGTTGTAGGTGTCGATGTTCTTGGTCAGTCCGAAGCGCACCCGCTCACCCTCGGGTTCGAAGCTGCCGAACAACCGATCCCAGATGATCAGGATGACGCCGTAGTTGGTATCGAGGTAGCGGGCCTGCGATCCATGGTGCACGCGGTGATGGCTGGGCGTGTTGAACACGAATTCGATTGGCGCCCAGAGCTTGTCGACGAGCTCGGTATGCAGGAAGAACTGGTAGAGCAGGTTGAATCCGTAGCAGGCCAGGATGATCCGCGCGTCGATGCCCAGCAGTGCGACCGGCACCAGGAAGGGCAGGGTGGTGAGCACCGCCCAGGGTTGGCGCAGCGCGACTTAGAAGTTGTACCGCTGGCTGCTGTGGTGCACCACGTGCACGGCCCACAGCAGGCGGATCTCGTGGTAGCCGATCGGTCGGAGGAGCGCCGAGTTCTTGGACGCGGTGCTCAGCGTGCCGGAGTTGACCCGATAGCAGCTCGGAGCCCCCTGTCAGGATTGAACTGACGACCGCTCGCTTACAAGGCGAGTGCTCTACCACTGAGCTAAGGAGGCCGGTGATTTACCGGTGAATACCGGTGAAACCGGTAAAAGCCTAGCTGGGGTCAGTCGCTGTCGACGATCCGCTGCGAGCGCACCGTCCGCGGCGACGACCGCGGACGACGTCCCGGCAGCGGGATGCGGTCGGCGATGCTGCTCAGCGGGTTGACCACCATGGTCAGCGAGATCACCGCCTCCTGCAGCGTGGCGATCGCCGGTTCCAGCGCCTCCATCCCCGGCGCCAGCCGGGCCAGCGTGTCGGCCACGTCGGCCAGCTGTTCCAGCGGACCGTTCTTGGCGGTCAGCTTGTCGACCAGGCCGCCCTCGGAGAGCAGCTTGTCGGCCAGCCCGTCTTCGGCCAGCACCCGTTCGACCAGCCCGTCGTTGGCGAGCAGCTGATCGGCCAGCCCGCCGGGTTGAAGCGCGCGCTGCAGCCCGCCACCTTCGGCCGTCAGGCGGTCGATGAGCCCGCCGTCGGAGGTCAGCAGGTCGACCAGTCCGCCGGGACGCAGCATCCGGTCCATCGGCCCGTTCGGCGCGATGGCCCGCCCCAGGGGCATGTCGTCGTCGAGCAGCCGGGCCAGCCGGTTGGCCCGCGCCAGCGTGTCGTCAAGGCCCAGCATGTTGGCCATCGGGTTGTACCCGGTGCCGCCGGTCTCGCCCAGTGCCTGCTTGGCCACACCCACCGCCGCGCCGGCGAGGTTCAGGCTGGCTTCGGCCGCCGCGAGGCCGGCACGCGCGGGTGCGGTCGCGATGCCCAGGGCGGCTTTGACGAGGTTCATCCTGCGAGTCTACGAGCGGCGCACCCCGATTTTGCCGCTCGGGTCCGAGCCGATTCGACGACCCACTGGCAGGATGCTTGCAGGAGTCTCGCACCTACCTCACAGGAAGCTTCCAACTAGTGTGGAGCTAATACACAAGATCGGGTTGAGGTACTGATAATGACTATGGGAAATCCTGGAGCCGCCGCCCAGCCGGAGGCGCGCATCCTCGTCGTCGACGACGAGCCCAACATCGTCGAATTGCTGTCTGTCAGCTTAAAATTCCAGGGTTTCGAGGTTCTCACCGCCTCCAATGGGCCGCAAGCGCTCGACCGGGCCCGTGAATCCCGGCCGGACGCAGTGATTCTCGATGTGATGATGCCCGGTATGGACGGGTTCGGGGTGCTGCGCCGGCTGCGCGCCGACGGCATCGACGCGCCGGCGTTGTTCCTCACCGCGCGAGACTCGTTGCAGGACAAGATCGCCGGGCTGACCCTCGGCGGCGACGATTACGTGACCAAGCCGTTCAGTCTGGAAGAGGTGGTCGCGCGGCTGCGGGTGATCCTGCGGCGAGCGGGTAAGGGCAACAACAATGAGCCGCGCAACTCCCGCCTGACGTTCGCCGACATCGAACTCGACGAGGAAACGCACGAAGTGTGGAAGGCTGGGCAGCCGGTCTCGTTGTCGCCCACCGAATTCACGCTGCTGCGTTACTTCGTCATTAACGCGGGCACCGTGCTGAGCAAGCCCAAGATCCTGGATCATGTGTGGCGCTACGACTTTGGTGGTGACGTCAACGTCGTCGAGTCTTACGTGTCGTATCTGCGCCGCAAGATCGACACCGGCGAGACGCGGCTGCTGCACACGTTGCGCGGGGTCGGCTACGTGTTGCGGGAGCCCCGCTGAGCGTGCCCCGGGCCGGCACGGCCAGAAGATACCGGCGCGGCGTGCCGTTGCGGGTGGGTTTGGTTGCGGCCACCCTGGCGCTGGTGCTGTGCGGTTTGCTGGCTTCAGGCGTGGCGGTCACCTCGATCCTGCGGCACAGCCTGATCAGCCGCATCGACTCGGCGTTGATGGACGCCACCCGCAGCTGGGCGCAGGCCGCCGTGGAAGCACATCCGCCCACCGCCGACGGTCCCGACCCAGCCCGTCCGCCGTCGAAGTTCTACGTCCGCGCGATCAGCCCCGACGGCAAGACGATGACGGCGATCAACGACCGCAATGCCGAGCCGGCGCTGCCCGCCGACAACGATGTCGGCCCCAATCCCACGACGCTGCCCTCGGTCAGCGACTCCGACATCGAGTGGCGCGTGGTCTCGGTGCACGGTCCGCAGGGCGGGTTGACCACCGTGGCCATCGACCTGTCCGACGTGGACCACACGGTCCGGGCGCTGGTCTGGCTGCAGGTCGGTATCGGGGCGGTGGTGTTGGTGGTGGTGGGGATCGCCAGTTTCGCCGTCGTGCATCGCAGTCTGCGTCCGCTGGGCGAGGTCGAGGAGACCGCGGCGGCCATCGCCGGGGGACAGCTCGATCGACGTGTCACCGAACGCGACCCTCGTACCGAGGTGGGCCGGCTGTCGTCGGCGCTCAACGGGATGCTGGCCCAGATTCAGGAAGCGCTGGCCGCCTCGGAGGCTTCGGCGGAGACGGCCCGCACCTCCGAGGAGCGGATGCGCCGCTTCATCACCGACGCCAGTCATGAACTGCGGACCCCGCTGACGACTATTCGCGGGTTTGCCGAGTTGTACCGGCAGGGCGCCGCGTCGGACGTGTCCATGCTGCTGTCGCGCATCGAAAGTGAAGCCAGCCGGATGGGTCTGCTGGTCGAGGACCTGCTGCTGCTGGCCCGACTGGACGTGCAACGGCCGCTGGAGAGCCATCGGGTGGATCTGCTCGCGCTGGCCAGCGACGCCGTGCACGACGGGCGCGCGATGGGCCCCCGACGCAACATCACGATGGAAGTTCTCGACGGTCCTGGCACCCCCGAAGTGCTCGGCGACGAACCGCGGCTGCGCCAGGTACTGAGCAACCTGGTCGCCAATGCGATTCAGCACACCCCGGACACCGCCGACATCACGGTGCGGGTCGGCACTCAGGGTGACGACGCCGTCCTCGAGGTCGCCGACCAGGGGCCGGGCATGAGCCAGCAGGATGCCGACCGGATTTTCGAGCGCTTCTATCGCACCGACTCGTCGCGGGCGCGCGCCAGCGGCGGCACCGGGCTGGGACTGTCGATCGTCGACTCGCTGGTCAAGGCGCATGGCGGCCGGGTCACCGTGACGACCGCGCCGGGGCAGGGGTGCTGTTTCCGCGTCGCGCTGCCGCGGATCAGCGAGGTGCCGGCGCAGGTCGGTTAGATCACACCAACTCGGCCAGCGCCGCCTTGATCTTGGCCTGCGCCTCGTCCAGCGATTCCGCCGACGGATTGCGGTCGACGTGTGCGAAGCCGAAATCGCTGAGATCGCGGGCGGGGAACACGTGCACGTGCAGGTGCGGCACTTCGAGTCCGGCGATGATCAGCCCGGCGCGGTCGGCGTCGAACGCCTTGGTCACGGCCTTGCCGATCAGCTGGCTCACCTCCATGACCCGGGTGAACACGGAGGGGTCGACGTTCTGCCACTGGTCGATCTCGTCGCGCGGCACCACCAGGGTGTGGCCTTGCGTCATCGGCTCGATCGTGAGGAACGCGACGATGTCGTCGTCCTCGTAGACGAAGCGACCGGGGATTTCACGGTTGATGATCTTGGTGAAGATCGATGCCATCGCCCCAGCATAGGTGGGGCCGAATTAGGGTCAGTCGGATGGAGGCACGGTTCGGCAGACGTTCGATGCTGGCGCTGGCGGCCGCTACGGCAGCCGCCGCGGCGCTGCCGGGCTGCGGTGACGCGGCCGACGACGAGGAACCCGTCGACCTCACCGCCTACGGCTACGACCCCGACGTCCCCGAGCCCGGAAACCCGGAGCGGCCCGAGCGGCGCGGTCAGTTGCCGGCCAAAGCGTCGGTACGAACCGAGTGGCTACCCCCGGTGGGCCGCCAGACCATGCCGAATTGTTTCGTGTGGGCCACCGTGTACGGGCTGGCGACTTTCTATGCCGCCCGCAAGTCCAACATCGCGCCCACCACACCCGCCCGCCGGGCCGGGCCGGACTACGCCTACATCCGCTATCAGCAGGCCAACAAGATTGCCGAAAACACTTGTGAGGGAGGACAGATCGTCAAGTGCCTGAACTGGCTGCGCGACAACGGCGGCACCCCGTCGCTGCAGGCGGCACCGAACCTCGGCCGGCGGAAAGCCACGTCGTCCTGTGCCGCCAACTGGGCGGATTACGGGTCGCAGACCATCGCGCCCGACCCGATGTTCCGCATCCCTGAGCACAAGACCACGAAGATCACCGGGCCGGCCGGTCTGGACAATCTGCGGACCGTCGTCGCCAACGGCATGCCGGTCGCCTTCGGAGTCTGGCTCTATTCGGACTTCCCGCACTACCGCGCCAAGCCCTCGCCCTACGTGGGAAACGGGCAATGGATGCACGACAGCACCGGCAAGAAGGCCGGCCACGTCATGCTCGTCACCGCCTACGACGACCACCTGTCGGCGGTCCGTGTGCAGAACAGCTTCGGAAAACGGTGGGGCGACCAGGGATTCGTGTGGATCGCCTATGACACGCTGCAGCGGATGTCCCAGGGCATCGGAGTGTACGTACCGCACAACGCTTAGCGCTGCTAAACCGGTGAGGCCGAATCGTTAACGCACCGTTGCGGTGTCGTTCCCGAACCACGCCAGAATCCCAGGTGACCCAACTCACGATAGGGGACCTTGGTGCGGTTTCCCAAAGCGCTGCTGGCGATTCCGGTGGCGTTGGTGACCGCCTGCGCGATGTCCCTGATCACCCCGGCACGGGCCGCCGACGCGTTCGGGCCACTGGCGCCGCCGAATCCGTTCATGGCGCCCAACGGTATCGCGTCGATGCACAACGACGCCGGATCGGCCGACGCGGGTCCGTTGCCCGGCCCGGGGGCCCGGCTGGTGCCTGTCTTCGCCTTCCCGTTGCTGGCGGCCTGCCCGACGATCACGCAGGGCACCGACGGCCTGGTGCTGGCGCTGTGTACCACGATCACCGCACAGGCGCCGGTGCTGCATCTGATCAACCCCGGCGGAATCCTGCCCGATGTCATCCCACTGGCCAGCATGGATATCGCCAAAGGGGGTCTGCTGGGCGGTGTTTACGCCTACCTGGACAACAACAACCAGATGGTGCTGATCGACGGCACCAACCACCTGCTACGCATCGCGCACAACCGGGACGAGCGCGGTGCGTGGCATCTGCAGGTCACCCAGTCCACCGACCTTTCGGGCGTGATCCCGGCCGGGGACAGCTCCGTTGGCGTGGTTCCCGACTACCAGGGCAACGTCTGGTTCGCCACGGCCAACGGCGTGGTGGGGGTGGCGAAGATCGGCGGCGGCGTCGCCAGTCTGCAACTGCCGGCCGGAGAGCAAGTGGCGAACAGCATTTCGGCCTCACCGCAGAACCACATCGCGGTGGCCACCACCTTCGCGCTCTACGAGATAGACCTCGGTGGCGGCGGTACCCCGGCAGCAGGTGTGGAGACAACCCTACGATCGGGGCTCGGCACGCAAGCCCGGCCAGCTGAGTTGGGGAACTGGTTCCACCCCAACGTATTTCGGACCCAACGGGGCCGACTACCTGACGATTGTCGACAACGCCGACACGCAGGTGCACGCCCTGGTCTACCAAGCCGGCACCGGAGTGCCGATCTGTCAGCAACCGGTATTGACCCAGGGCGGACCGGGCAGCGAGAACTCGCCTATCGGAGTGGGCAATTCGCTGTTCATCGCCAGCACATACGGCTATCCCTACCCGCAGGTGCCGGCGAACGCCGGTCCGGCCGTACCGGCGACGGCTCCGTTCGTGGGGGGGCATGACCCGGGTCGACGTCGACAACCCGGGGTGTCATACGGTGTGGGAGAGCAAGGTTCGCAGCGCGGCGCTGCCGCACCTGTCCACCGGGGACGGGTTGATCTACACGATCACCCGGATCGGGCTGGACCAGACCACGCCGCTGGACATTTTCGCCTATTCCGTCATCGACCCCAACACCGGCAAATTGCTTCATCAGCAACCGAAGTCGGCGACCATCCTCAGCGACCCGATTCAGACGGCGTCGATGGTGTTGATGGACAACAAGATCATGCAGGGCAATATCACCGGACTGGGCCGGATCGGTTAGCGACTCACTCCTGGCCGAACTTCATCATGTCCAGATTCCAGTAGCCGCGCATGCTCTCGATCAGTCCCTCGTCGTTGACGCGATAGGTGAACACCCCGCGCACCGAACTGGTGACGCCGCCCTCGAACTGGCTGTCCAGCACCAGGATATGGGCGATCTCGTTGGGCGAGCTGGACGGGAAGGTCTCCTCGCAGGTGATCGTCAGCTGGTTGGCGGCGATGTTGGTGTCGTAGAACGCCGCAACGCCGTCTTTGCCCTTGACCCCGGTGCCGTCCGGGTTGGTGACCGACTTGCCGATCGGGTCCTCGACCACCACGTCGTCGGCCATCAGGGCCAGCCAGCCCTCCCGGTCGTGAGCCTGCACGCAGCGCCACGACGATTGGGAGGCGGTCAGTGCCGGGGATTGCGCGGTTTGCGTCATGGTGGACCTACCGGTCGGCGTCGGTGTAGCGGATGACGCCGCGAATGTTCTTGCCGTCCAACATGTCCTGGTAGCCCTCGTTGATCTGCTCCAGCCGGTACTGGGTGGTGACCATGTCGTCGAGGTTGAGCTTGCCGGCCTTGTACATCGACAGCAGCTGCGGGATGTCGTACTGCGGGTTGCCGCCACCGAAGATGGTGCCCTGCAGGTTCTTCTGCATCAGGGTCAGCATCGCCAGGTTCAGGTTGACGTTGGTGTCCAGCAGGCTGCCGATGGCGGTCAGCACGCAGGTGCCGCCCTTCTGGGTGATGTTGAGGTAGTTGTCGATGTCGGCACCCTGCAGCTCGCCGACGGTGACCACCACCTTGTGGGCCATCAGGCCGTAGGTGACCTCCATGATGCCCATCAACGCGGCGTTGATGTCGGGGTAGACGTGGGTGGCGCCGAACTTCAGGGCCTGGTCGCGCTTCCACTCCACCGGGTCGATGGCGAAGACGTAGCGCGCACCCGCGGCGACGGCGCCCTGCAGCGCGGCCATACCGACCCCGCCGACGCCGACGATCGCGACGTCCTGGCCCGGCCGGATGTCGGCGGTGCGGACCGCCGAACCGTAGCCGGTGGTCACGCCGCAGCCCACCAGGGCGGCGACCTCGAAGGGGGATCGACGGGTCGATCTTCACCACCGAGCTGCGGTGCACGACCATGTACGGCGAGAACGTGCCGAGCAGCGTCATCGGGAAGACGTTCTGGCCGCGGGCCTGGGATGCGGAAGGTGCCGTCGGACACGGCGGCGCCACCGAGTAGGCCGGCGCCTAGGTCGCACAGGTTGCGCATGCCGGCCTGACAGGTCGGACACTGCCCACAGGACGGGATGAAGGAGAGCACCACGTGGTCGCCCGGGGCGATGTCCTCAACGCCGGGCCCGACCTCGGTCACGATGCCGGCGCCCTCGTGGCCGCCGAGCACCGGGAAGCCCGCCATCGGGATGCCGCCGGTAACTAGATGGTGATCCGAATGGCACATGCCGGCGGCTTCCATCTGGATCTTGACCTCGTGGGCCTGCGGGTCCCCGATCTCGATTTCCTCGATTGACCAGGGCTGATTGAACTCCCAGATCAGTGCGCCTTTTGTCTTCACGAAGGACCTCCACTAACGAGCCCTGACCCGAATGCCGGTGAAAGGGTCCGGCCGCGGCCGGATGACGATTTAGAACGTGTTCTCATTCGCCGACCATTATGACTTGTGTCACCGGTGCGTAAACAGCCGGGGGGTCCACCAACCGGTAGGGAGGGCGCTGGTATCAAGACGGGTCGTCGCCGCCTGGCATCGGCCGAACGACGGCCGAGTCAGCAGGCGCCGTCCACCCTTCCCGGCGCGAACGTGGTCACGATGTTGGAAAACGCGTCCGTCGCGTCGTCGACGGTCAGCGGTGGCACGTACGGGGTGTGCAACATCATCAGATCGACATGGCCGCGGTAGGCCGCCAGCTTTTGCCGGGCCTCGTCGGGTGTGCCGGTGACCGAGAGCGTTTCGACCAGACGGTCGCTGGTGTGCGCGAAAGCGTCCACGCCTTGCGCCCGGAACCGCTTACGCAACTCCCACACGTCGTCGATCAGTCCGTATTGGGTCAGCAGCGAGTCGGTGATCGGATGGACGGCGTAGAACCCGACCTGGCGGCGAGCGCGCATCATCGCCAGCTCGCGATCTGGCGATATCGAACAGACCATCTCGACGCAGACTTCGATGTCGACGTCGCCGCGCCCTGCTTTCGCCGCGCCTTGGGCAAGATGCGGGCGGACGTGGGAGTCGAGCAGTTCGGGGGTGTAGAAGTAGCCGATCCACCCGTCGGCGCGGCTGCCGCACAGGCGCAGCATGTGCGGCCTCATCGCCGCGAGATAGACGGGGATCTGCGCGCGCACCATTTCCCTTGCACCCCAAGGATTTATCGGCGGCGGGCGGAAGCTGAAGTGCTCGCCTTCGAAAGGTTGCGCGGTGCCGGTCGCCAGGTATTCCCAGGACCGCCGCAGCACGTCGAGGTACTCGCGCATGCGGGGGATGGGGCTCTCGCCGTGGGTGCTGTGGAATGCGCGCAGGGCTTCGGGCGCTCCGGTACCGATACCGAGCATCATCCGTCCGCCGGACAGGTCGTCGAGATCGGCGGCGGAGTTGGCCAGGTCGAACGGGCTGCGGGACAGCGCCGCGACAATCCCGGTGCCCACGCGCGAGACTCTGGTGGACATCGCTGCTGCCGCGGTCACCAACAGCGGGTTGCGGAACACCTCGTAGGACCACTGCGCGTCGAATCCGGCGGCATCGGCCAGGCCGGCCAGCGCGCTGACGTTGGCCATCGACCCGACCCGGCTCGGCAAGGTCACCCCGAGTTTCATGCGGCCCCGATCTCGAGCTTGGCGCTGCGCAGCACCCTGTCCGCCGCGCGTTGCCCGCCGAGCACGGCGCGCTCCATGCCGCCGGAGCCGAACAGGGTACTCGTGGTGTGGATGTTGCCCTTCGGCAGACGGGCACGCATATCGGCGATCCCCTTCCAGTAGCCCGGCGAGGGCCAATAGCCGGTGTGCGGCCAGCGGGCCACGGTGGACATCTCGAGGTGCCCCCGAAGGCTCGGGTAATACTTCTCGACGAATCCCGACGCCCAGTCCACCAGCCTGGAATCGCTGCGCTGCAGCATCTTCGCGGTGACGGAGGCCTCGGTGTACAGCGTGACCAGTGTCTTGCCGGGGGGCGTGCGGTCCGGCGACTTGTTCTGCTGCATCATCACCAACAACACCTCCGGGGATTCCTTGGTCGGCACCAGCACCGCGTACGAGCGCGTGGGCGACGGTGCGGCATATCCGAGTGAAATGCTCAGCAGCGGAACGTCTTTGAGGCTGCGGCCGAAATCGCCTCCGGCGTCGTCCAGCGCGGGCCACAGCGAAATCGCCTGGTGGTAGGGCACCGCGAGTACGCAGGTGCCGGCTTCGACGTTGGTGACACTGCCGTTCGCCCGGAAACCGACGGCGACGCCGTCGCGGGTTTCCTCGACCGAGGTGACTTCGGCTTGGTAGTGGACGTCGAGGCGCGCGGCCAGGGCCTCGGGCAGAGTTGCCATGCCACCCTGCAGCGCCAGCATCGGCTTGGTCCCGATCGAGAAGGCGGCGAGCACCGACAGGGCGCTGGCGTTCTTGGTGCCGGTGCCCGCGAATCCCCGCAGGATCGGATCCACCAGTTGCTCGGTCACTTCGTCGTTGAAGTAGTCGCCGCACAGATCGTGGGCGGTCCCATGATCCGACGCGGCGTGATCGGTCAGCGCATAGGGGTCAAGCCGCCGCAGCCGCGGCAGCAGCCGCAGATATCCGGACGCCAGGGCGAGTTTGCCGCGCACCGACAGCACCGGGTTGGTGGCCAATGCCAGTCGCCGGCTGCGGTCGACCGTCACCGCGTGCCCGTCGCGCAGCACGTCGACCACTTGGCTGCTGGGGACGATCCGGTCGCCCAGCCCTACCTCGCGGGCCAGGTCGAGATAGCGGGTGAAGCTCGAGTTGATCAGATCCGGACCCGTGTCGATCAGGTAGCCGTCGTGCATCTCGGTGCGGGCAAGCCCGCCGGGGCGTGAGGCCCGCTCGAGGACGACGACCTGCAGGCCCGCCTGCCGCAGACGATGGGCCGCTGCAAGTCCGGACAATCCTGCGCCGACGACCACCGCGGATCGATCCACCCGCCGCTCCTTCCGAACGGACGCGACGCCTCGGCCGTCCGTAACGATCGTTCGTGCGGGCCGGACGACATTGTTCCCAGCAGGGAACTCGTCGCGTCATGCAATTTCTCTGACGGGAACGGTCGTTAACTGTAACAGCTCTTGCCCGCGCCGGCGGGCAAGGCAGGGCCCTCACCAGATCGGGGCGGGGGTGCCTTACCCAGCGGGTAGTAGCCCGGCAGCTTCTCCCCGGCCAGGCTGCGCTCGATCCGCTTCTGCATGCCCGGAGACAACTTGCCGGCTTTCATTAAATCCAGGTAGAGCGCTTGCACGTGCCCGAAGTCGAAGAAGTCGCGCTGCCACTCGATCTTCGCGTCGGCGTTGAGCCGGAACCAGCTGCCGCCGATACCGTAGATCTCCGAGGTGGTGCCGTCGGCGTCGGTGGCGATCTGCTTCCAGAAGCCGACGATCTCGCCTTGCTTGTCGTCGATCAGAACCTTCTGGTACGGGTACTGCCAGTTTTCCAGGCCTTCCATCTCCAGGCCCAGCGCGATGTCGCGGATCTCGTCGATGCCCACGCACATCACGTCCTCTTTGGGCCCGATGTTCCAGCCGTAGGTCGCGTCGTCGGCGTAGAAGTCGGCCAGTGGCTTCCAATCGCCCTCCCGCTCGGCGAGGCGGTTGGCTTCCAGCCACCGCTCGACCCAGGCCTCGAGTTGCTCACGAGGATGTGAAGCCATGTCAATCTTCTTTCTCTTTGATGAATAGTGCTTGGGTTGGGCACATCTCGACAGCTCGCTCGATCTCGTCGCGGGCGTCCTCGGGCGGCTCGGCGTCGAGAATCTCGACCTTGCCCCGCTTGGGCACGCGGAAATAGTCCGGTGCCTCCAGTTCGCACATGGCGTGGCCCTGGCACAGGTCCAGATCAACCTCGATACGAAAGCCCATGCGCTGCAACCCCTACGCGCCGCGTTTGCGGTAGCGGGCCTTGGCCGGCCGGGCCAGCTGCACGACCATCTTCGAGTGGTCGTTGTGGTAGCTGTCGGCCGGTTGCGCCATCTCGAACTCGTACTCGCGCAACAGCACTGAGAAGATCGCCTTGATCTGCATCTGTGCGAAGGCCGCCCCGACGCAGCGGTGCCGTCCGGCGCCGAACGGAATCCACGTCCACCGGTTGACGATGTCGGCCTGTTCCGGTTTGTTGTAGCGGTCCGGCTTGAACTCGTCGGGGTCGGGGAAGTCCTCCGGAATCCGGTTGGAGATCGCCGGCGACGCGGCGACATAGTCGCCGTCGTGGATCGGGTAGCCCTCGACCTCGTACTCGCCATGGGCGACCCGCATCAGGATGATCAGCGGCGGGTGCAGGCGCAGCGTCTCCTTGACCACGTTGTCCAACTTCGGAATCTGGCGCAGCGCATGGAAACTCACTTCCTGACCGTCGGCGTAGAGCTCCTCGAGCTCGGCGAGTACCTCTGCGTAGATGTCGGGATGGCGGATCAGCTCGATCAGCGTCCACGCCGAGGTACCGGAGCTGGTGTGGTGCCCGGCGAACATCAGCGAGATGAACATCCCGGTGATTTCGTCGGCGGAGAACCGCAGGTTGCCCTCCTCGTCCTTGATCGACACCAGCACATCGAGCATGTCGCGGTCGGATTTATCCTTGGGCGGGTTGGCGATTCGCTGGTTCATGATTTCCTGGACCAGGGCCACCAGGCCGACACGCGCCTCGTCGCGGATCCTGAAGCTCTCGATCGGCAGGTACGGGTCGACGTAGCACAGCGGGTCGGTGCCGCGCTCCAGCTGGTGGTAGAAGTGGGCGAATCGGCTGTCCAACTGGTTGCGGAACTTGACCCCGATCAGGCAGGCGGTCGAGGTGTAGATGGTCAGCTCGGCGAAGAAGTCGAGCAGGTCGATTTCGCCTTCGTCGCCCCAGTCGGCGATCATTCCGCGCACCTGGTCCTCGATGGTGGCGGCGTGCCCTTTCATGTGTTCGCCACGCAGCGCGGAGTTGTGCAGCATCTCCTTGCGCCGCTCGGGGCTGGCGTCGAACACCACGCCCTTGCCGAAGATCGGCGCCATGAACGGATAGGCGGCCGCCTGGTCGAGCTCCTCGTCGCTGGAACGGAAGAAGAACTCGTTGGCCTGGGCGCCGGACAGCAGGATGACGTGCTTGTCGGCCAGCTGGAACCAGCCGACGTCGCCGCACTCGTCGCGGACCCGCTGCATCAGCCCGATCGGGTCGGTGCGGAATTCCTCGAGATGGCCGTGTTCTTCCTCGCCGCCGGAAACCCGGGGCACACTAACTGTCGCGGTCATTTGTTCAACGCTTTCTCGTCGACTTTGAGCTGCTGGCGTTCCTTCGTCGCGGCCAACGGCGCTTCGGGTTGCAGCTCCATGTTGACCACGAAGCCACCCCGCGGGGTCTCCGCGACGAAGGTGATCGCGCGGGCCAGGTCGGCCGCGCGCAGGAAATAGTCGTGCCGGGCCTGGCCCCATTTGGCCCAGTCCTCCAGGGCGGGGCCGATCAGTTCGGCGGGCAGGCTCCAGCCCATTCCCGTCTTGGTCGGACCGGGGTGCACGATCGAGGCCCGCACGCCGGTGCCCTCGAGTTCCATCTGCAGGTTGGTGACCATCGCGACCAGTGCGGCCTTGGCCGCGCCGTAGGCGCCCATGTGCGGGCGCTGGCGCAGCGCCACATCCGATCCGACAAAGATCAGGTCGCCGCGCTGGCGTTCGATCATGCCCGGGAGCACGGCCGTGGCCAACCGGTTCGCCCCGATCAGGTGGATCTGCAGCTGCGATTCGAAAGCCTCGGTGTCGATTTCGTGCAGCTTGCCGAAGTAGGTGTCGCCGGCGCCGGTGACCAGCACCTCGATGTCGCCAAGCTGTTCGGTGGCTTGGTGGACGAAGTTCTTCACCGACTCCGGGTCGGTGACGTCGAGGGGCAGCGCGACGGCCTCGCCACCGTCGGCGCGGATCTTGTCGGCGATCTCCTGACATTTCTCCACCCGGCGTGCCCCGAGCGCCACCGGAAAGCCATGTGCGGCAAGCTCGACCGCAGTGGCCGCACCGATGCCCGAAGACGCGCCCGCCACGATGGCGGGCCGGCGGGCGGGGTGCGGATCGAAGCGGGGCATCTAGGAAACCTCCACGGTCATGGGTAGGTGGGCGAAGCCGCGGACATTGCTGGAGTGGACGCGGACGGCGTTGGCCTCGTCGACTTCGTATCCACGGATTCGTTTGAACAGTTCGGTGAGCGCGACCCGGGCTTCCATCCGGGCCAGGTGCGCGCCCAGGCAGAAGTGCGCGCCACTGCCGAAACTCAATAATTTGGACCCGATCTCGCGACCGATCACGTAGTCGTCGGGATTGTCGAAGACACGTTCGTCGCGGTGCGCCGAGCCGGGCAACAGCAACATCACCTCGCCCTGGGGAATGGTGGTGCCGTACAGTTCCAGCGGCCCGGAGACGACGCGGGCCAGGATCTGGCTGGACGTGTCGTAGCGCAGGGTCTCCTCGACCCACAGCGGCACCCGGGACAGGTCGTCATACACCGGCGTCAGCTGATCGGGATACTTGTGGCCCCAGAACGCGGCATTGGCAAGGAGTTTGGTGGTGGTCTCGTTGCCGGCGATCACCATCAGGAACATGAACCCGAGCACTTCTTCGTCGGTGAGCCGGTCGCCGTCTATCTCGGCTTCCAGCAGCGCCGACGTCAGGTCGTCGGTCAGTTTCTTACGGCGCTCGGCGATCATCCCCTGGTAGTAGACGATCAGATTGATCGACGCCTCGATCGCCGAGGCGGGCACGTCGGTGACGCCATCTTCGCGGTGCATCACTCCGTCGGCCATGGCCCGGATGTTGTCGCGGTCCGCCACCGGCACGCCCATCAGCTCCGAGATCACGTCCATCGGCAGCTTGCCGGCGAACTCGGCGACATAATCGACCGTTTCCGATCCGGACTTCTCCAGCATGACGTCGAGGTGCTGCACGGCGAGTTCGGTTACCCGGGGCTCCAATTCGCGGATTCGGCGCGGGGTGAAGCCCTTGGACACCAGGGTGCGCAGTCGCAGGTGCGCTGGGTCGTCCATGGCCAGGAACGACATCGTCTTGGACGCGTGCGGCCCGCGGGACACCGGGTCCAGGGAGACGCCGTCGCGGTTGGACAGGGTGGTGCTGTTGCGGAATCCCTGATGCACGTCGCTGTGCCGGGACACGGCCCAGAAGCCCAGTTCGGCGTTGTGATACAGCGGGGCTTCGTCGCGCAGTCGCCGGTAGTAGGGGTACGGATCCTCGTGGAAGTCGTAATCGTAGGGATCCAGCACCAATTCGGGGCCACCCACGTGAATGGTCATGCGTCACCGCCCTTTTCGGCACTGTTACCGGAGCCGGCCCCGGCAAGGATGAGGCTCACCACTCCGGCCAACCGGTCGGCGATCTCGTGATAGGTGATTTCCCCGCTGCCGGCCTGCACCAGGGCGCCGAAGAACGCCATCTGCAACGCAGCCACGGTGCCCGGTTCGGCGCCGGGCCCGATCGCCGAGGCGATGCGCCGATGGATCTCGGCGCCGATGCGGTCCCGAACCGCGCGCACCGCGGGGTCGGGGCCGCCGCCGAGCAGGGCTGCCGTGCACGCAGCGCCGACTTCGGGTTCATCGGCGACCACCAGCGCCAGATGACGCAGCGCCTGCTGCACCCGGGTGCGCATGGGGTCGTTGACGTCGGTGAAGTAGGGGACCTGCCGGACCAGGTCGAGATACACCTCGGCGATCAGATGGTTTTTCGACGAGAAGTAGGTGTAGGCGGTCGCCGGGGCGACCTTGGCCCGCGCCGCCACCATGCGCACCGTCAGGTCGGCAAACGAGTTCTCCCGCATCGTCTCCATAGCGGCGGCCAGCACTTTGCGAAAGGTCTCTTCCTGCCGGCGGTTGCGCGGCATTCTCCCCGCCGGGGGCTGGGGCTGGGCCGCCGCCGGTGCTGTCACCGGCGTGGTCGCCAGAGCATCGCTGGACACATGTCCAAACTAGAGGATCAGCACGGCGGGAAGCAAGGTCTCCAGGCGAATATGCACGTCAAGATAGATTATCGGGATGTCGACGAAAGCCCGACGGGATCGGGCCTTGCCCTGCTGCGGACCTGAGGGCTATGGTTCGAAACGAGAATATCGGACAGTTGTCCATTTCAGTCTGAACTCTGGTGGGAGTGGTAGATGGCCCTGTTGGCCGACGGCGCAAGTGCTTTGTTCATCGACGGCAAGTTGACGCAAGGCGGGGCGGGAACATTCCCGACTCTCAACCCGGCCACCGAAGAGGTGCTGGGCGTGGCGGCCGACGCCGACGCGGCCGACATGGACCGCGCCATCGAAGCTGCCCGCCGGGCCTTCGACGACACCGATTGGTCGCGCAACACCGAACTGCGGGTGCGCTGCGTGCGGCAGCTGCGCGAGGCGATGCAACAGCACATCGAAGAACTGCGCGATATCACCATCTCCGAGGTCGGCGCGCCCCGGATGCTCACCTCGATGGCACAGCTGGAAGGGCCGGTCAACGACCTCGCCTTCGCGGCGGACACCGCCGAATCCTATGAATGGCAACAGGATCTGGGCCTGGCGGCGCCGATGGGCATCCCCACCAAACGCACCATCGCCCGGGAGGCGGTCGGTGTCGTCGGCGCTATCACCCCGTGGAACTTCCCGCACCAGATCAACCTGGCCAAGCTCGGACCCGCCCTGGCCGCGGGCAACACCGTCGTCCTCAAGCCGGCGCCCGACACCCCCGTGGTGCGCGGCGGTGCTCGGCGAACTGATCGCCGAGCACACCGATTTTCCGCCCGGCGTGGTCAACATCGTCACCTCCAGCGACCACGGTGTGGGTGCGATGCTGGCCAAAGACCCTCGGGTGGACATGGTTTCGTTCACCGGCTCCACCGCCACCGGACGCAGCGTGATGAGCGACGGTGCGGCCACCATCAAGAAGGTCTTCCTCGAACTCGGCGGCAAGTCGGCGTTCGTGGTGCTCGACGACGCCGATCTGGGTGCCGCCGCCGGGGTGGCCGGTTTCTCGGTGTGCATGCACGCCGGGCAGGGGTGTGCGATCACCACCCGGCTGGTGGTGCCGCGGGCCCGCTACGACGAGGCGGTCGCCATCGCGGCGGCCACCATGGGCGGGATCCGGGCCGGCGACCCCACCAACCCGAAAACCATTTGCGGACCGCTGATTTCGGCCCGGCAACGCGACCGGGTGCAGGGCTACCTGGACTCGGCGATCGCCGAAGGAGGAACCTTCGCCTGCGGCGGGGGCCGCCCGGAAGGCCGCGACGTCGGCTTCTTCATCGAACCGACCGTGATCGCGGGCCTGGGCAACGACGCGAAGGTTTCGCGGGAAGAAATCTTCGGGCCGGTGCTCACCGTGATCGCCCACGACGGTGACGACGACGCGGTGCGCATCGCCAACGACTCCCCGTACGGCTTGTCCGGCACCGTGTACGGCGCCGACCCGGACCGGGCCGCCGGCGTCGCCGCGCGTATCCGGGCCGGCACCATCAACGTCAACGGCGGCGTCTGGTACTCGGCCGACGCGCCGTTCGGCGGTTACAAGCAGTCGGGCAACGGCCGCGAGATGGGCCTGGCCGGTTTCGAGGAGTACCTGGAAATCAAACTTATTGCGACGGCAGCGAATTAAAGCGAATTAGAGCGAATCAGAGGGAGCACCGCGTGGGACAGTTCGAGAACAAGGTTGCGATCGTCACCGGTTCCGGTGGTGGCATCGGCCAAGCGTACGTCGAGGCGCTGGCGCGGGAGGGCGCGGCCGTGGTGGTGGCCGACATCAACGCCGAGGCGGCCGATGCGGTGGCCAAACAGATCGTCGCCGACGGCGGCACCGCCATCAGTGTCCCGGTCGACGTGTCTGACCCGGCGTCGGCAAAGGCGATGGCGGACCGCACCCTGGCCGAGTTCGGCGGCATCGACTACCTGGTGAACAACGCCGCGATCTTCGGCGGCATGAAGCTGGACTTCCTGCTCACCGTCGACCCCGAGTACTACCGGAGGTTCATGAGCGTGAACCTCGACGGGGCCCTGTGGTGCACCCGCGCCGTCTACAAGAAGATGGCCAAGCGCGGCGGCGGGGCGATCGTGAATCAGTCGTCCACCGCGGCGTGGCTGTACGCGAACTTCTACGGTCTGGCCAAGGTCGGCATCAACGGTCTGACGCAACAACTTTCGCGGGAACTGGGCGGCCAGAACATCCGGATCAACGCCATCGCGCCCGGCCCCATCGACACCGAGGCCAATCGCACCACCACACCCCAGGAGATCGTGCAGGACATCGTGAAGGGACTTCCGTTGTCCCGGATGGGGACTCCGGAGGATCTGGTGGGTATGTGCCTGTTCCTGCTCAGCGATCAGGCATCCTGGATCACCGGGCAGATCTTCAACGTCGACGGCGGACAGATCATCCGGTCATGAGTTCGCAGCTGAAGCTGGGCTACGTCGGCCTGGGCAACATGGGCACGCCGATGGCCAAGAAGATGGTCGAATGGCCCGGCGGGTTGACGATTTACGACATCCGGCCCGAGGCCATGACCCCGCTGGCCGAACGCGGCGCCATCTTGGCGGACAGCCTCGCCGACGTCGCCGGCGCCGACATCATCAGCGTCACCGTGCTCAACGACGAACAGGTGCGCAGCGTGGTGAGCGAGCTTGCAGCACATGCCAAACCGGGCACCATCATCGCCATTCACTCCACGATCAGCCAGAGCACCGCCGAAGAGCTGGCCAACGAGCTGGAACCGCAGAACATTCACGTGATCGATGCGCCGGTCAGCGGCGGCGGGCGGGCCGCACGGTTCGGTCAACTGGCGACCATGGTGGGCGCCAGCGACGAGGTCTTCGCCCGGGTGAAGGAACCCTTCGAACACTGGGCGGAGTTGGTGGTGCATGCCGGACCGCCCGGTGCGGGTACCCGAATGAAGCTGGCCCGCAACATGATCACCTTCACCACGTGGGCGGCGGTAGGGGGAGGCGTGGAAGCTGGCCGACGCCGCCGGGCTGAATCTGCAGGATCTGGGCGCGGTGGTGCGCCACACCGACAAGCTGACCGGCGGGGCCGGGTCGATCATGTACCGCGATGACGCGAAAGACCTTGAGCCGGGCCACTTTTTGTACGACGGGTTCACCCACACCCGGGAGCTCGGGGAGAAGGACCTGAGCCTGGCCCTGGCGTTGGCGGACTCGCTTTCGGTGGACTTACCGCTGGCCAGGCTGGCGCTCGATCGGCTCGGGGCCGCGCTCGGTGTCCCGCACACACAGGTCGGGCAAGCACAGGCCCCGCACACACAGAAGGAAGCCTGATGGACGAGTTACGCCGCAAGGGTCTCGACAAGATGAACGAGGTCTACGGCTGGGAGATGCCCAACATCGAGGGCGACGCCTACTTCGACCTCACCGTCGACCACCTGTTCGGCTCCATCTGGACTCGGCCGGGGCTGTCGATGCGGGACAAACGCATAATGACCCTGACCGCGGTGACGGCTCTGGGCAGCCGCGACCTGGCCGAGATCCAGATCAACGCTGCGCTGCTCAACGGCGAACTCGACGAGACCGAACTCAAGGAGATGGCCCTGTTCCTCACCCACTACCTCGGTTTCCCGCTGGGCTCGGCGTTCAACGGCGCCGTCGACACCGTGGTGGCCAAGCGCAGGAAGGCCGCGGCCAAGGGCGCCGCCGAGGACAAGAAGGGCAACGTCAACGATGCGTTGAAGATGCACTCGGGCAAGACGCGGGACTGAGCGTCAGAAAGTCGGCGACGATTCCGGCCATGTCCTCGATCGCGGAGCGGGCGATCACCTCGAATCCGTGGGTACTGAGGGTGGGCAGGCACAGCAGCCCGGCGCGCGGCGTCAAACCGTTGGCTTTCGCGTGCGAGGCATCGGACTCGAAAGCGCCGAGCACCGCCGGTTGGGGTGAGAGTCCCCGGGCGCTCGCGGTCTGCATCAACCGGTCGGCGACGTCCTTGTCGTAGACGCACAGGGCGTCGCTGTAGCCCACGATCGGACCCCCCGGTGACACTGGTCGCGTACTCCCGCTCGGTGGGGCCGACCTCCAGCGCCAGGGTCAGGGTGCCGGGCAGCGTCGCGCTGGCATAACTGCCACCGACGCCGCCGATCTCCTCGTTGGTGGTGAACACCAGGTACACGTCGGCGGTGGGACGTCGGTCCGGTGCGCGCAGCAGCTGGGCGGCGCGTAGCAGCGCCCGCACCGCGGCGCGATCGTCCAGGAAGTACGAGCCGATGTAGTCGTCGCCGACGTCGACCAGCGTCCGCTTGCTGCGGTCGACGCACAGCCGGGTGCCGGCGTGTACTCCGGCGGCGGCGAGTTGCTCGGGGGGTGCGGCCGGTGAACACGTAGACGTGCTGCCAGTCCAGCGCCCGATCGCCCTGATCGGGTTTGGTCTCCCAGATCCGCGGGCTCTCCTTGGTGGTGTGCTCGGAGCCCAGGGTGAGCACGGCGGTGAAGGTTTCCTGGTCGCCCAGCACGGCGACCGGTCCGAGGCCGAAGTTGCCCGGATACATCACGCCCAGTTGGGTCACGTGCAGCGTGCCGTCCGGTTCCACCCGCTTGACCAGCATGGACAGCTCGTCCAGGTGCGCCATGACGAGTGTGGCGGTCCCGCGGGCCCCCGGCTGTTTCCCCCGGTGGCCGCCCGCCCCGGACTGCGCGCTGGCGCCGACGAACCCGATCAGGTTTCCGGCCTCGTCCACCCACATGTCGTCGACGACCGGTTGGAGTTCGCGGGCGCAGACCGCGCGCACGGCGTCCTCTTGACCGCACGGCCCGTAGGTCCACAGCAGTTCCTGCAGCAAGTCGTCGACGGCGCCGTCGTCTTGAGTCATCCCGCCTCCTTCTCCGGGCAGTGGCTACCCGTCCGCGTCAGCAGATATGCGCTGGAAAAGACTGGCCGCCGGGTTGCGGCTAGTCTGACCTCTCGTGCGCGTCCTGGTGATCGGTTCCGGTGCCCGTGAACATGCCCTGCTGCTGGCCCTCAGCAGGGACCCGCAGGTGACGGGGCTCAGTGTGGCGCCCGGCAACGCCGGCACGGCCCGGCTGGCCGAGCAGCACGACGTCGACATCACCTCCGGGGCGGCGGTCATCGCGCTGGCCCGCAAGGTCGAAGCCGACCTGGTGGTCATCGGTCCCGAGGTGCCGTTGGTGCTCGGGGTGGCCGATGCGGTGCGCGCCGCCGGCATCACCTGCTTCGGTCCCAGCAAGGGTGCCGCGCTGATCGAGGGCTCCAAAGCGTTCGCCAAAGATGTGATGGCTGCGGCCGGGGTGCGCACCGCGTCCAGCGAAATCGTGGACAACCCAGCGCATTTGGATGCGGCGCTGGGCCGGTTCGGGCCGCCGGTCGGCGAACCCGCGTGGGTGGTCAAGGACGACTCGCTGGCGGCCGGCAAAGGTGTGGTCGTGACAGCCGACCGTGACGTCGCCCGCGCGCATGCGTCGGCCCTGCTCGAGTCGGGGCACCCGGTCTTGCTGGAGACGTTCCTCGACGGCCCCGAGGTGTCGCTGTTCTGTGTGGTCGACGGCGCCACCGTGGTGCCGCTGCTGCCCGCCCAGGATTTCAAGCGAGTGGGCAACGGGGACACCGGTCCCAACACCGGTGGCATGGGCGCCTACGCGCCG
This sequence comes from Mycobacterium kiyosense, assembly GCA_021654635.1. Taxonomy (NCBI): domain Bacteria; kingdom Bacillati; phylum Actinomycetota; class Actinomycetes; order Mycobacteriales; family Mycobacteriaceae; genus Mycobacterium; species Mycobacterium kiyosense. The sequence continues at coordinate 5,701,309 of AP025179.1, read as the reverse complement.
CTGCCCTGGCTGCCCGACACCGTCTACCGTGAGATCGTCGAGCAGATCGTGAAACCCGTTGCGGCCGAGATGGTTCGGCGAGGCAGCCCGTTCACTGGGTTGTTGTATGCTGGGCTGGCGATCACGCCCGCCGGGCCGGCGGTGGTCGAATTCAACTGCCGTTTCGGCGATCCGGAAACCCAAGCGGTGCTGGCGCTGCTGGAGTCACCGCTGGGGCAGCTGCTGTATGCCGCCGGCAGTGGCAACTTGGCTGAGTTCGGCGAACTGCGCTGGCACGACGGCGCCGCGGTGACGGTGGTGCTGGCCGCCGAGAACTATCCGGGCCGGCCCCGGGTCGGCGACGTCGTGACCGGATCCGAGGCGGACGGCGTCCTGCACGCGGGGACGGCGCGGCGTGACGACGGCGCGGTGGTCTCCTCCGGCGGGCGGGTGCTCTCGGTGGTGGGGACGGGCAGCGACCTGTCCGAGGCGCGGGCAAATGCCTACCACATTCTGGACTCAATTCGATTGCCGGGCAGCCATTTCCGGACCGACATCGGCCAGCGGGCGGCCGAGGGCAAGATCAGCGTCTAAGTCCTTACCGCTGATACTGCGGGCAGTACACGGTGATGGCCGCGTTGACTCCGGCGGCGGCTTGCGCGGGTGTGATTCCTTCGTTGTTGTTGACGGTCGCGTTGGCGGCGTCGCTCGGACTGCCGCCGTTCTGCAGGACCGTGCACAGGTTTCGGCCGGTGGTCACCGCCACGGAGGGGTCGGTGACGGTGACCCCGGGAATTCCGGAGACCAGATTCAGGTAGGTCTGGTCGGGGTTGGCCGGCGGTTGCGGCGGCGCCGGCGGTTGCGCGACCGGTGGCTTGGCGGCGGGTGCCGGCGCGGCCGGTGGTTTCGGTAGCCCCGCCGGCGCTCGCGGAGCCGGCGCGGCCGCAGCGGGAAGTGCCGGCGATGGTGCCGCTTGCGGGGTGGGAGCTGCGGGAGGCGCGGGAGGCGCGGCGGGTGGTGGTTCGGCGACTTGGTGCTGCGGCGGCGCCGCAACCGGGGACGCCACCGACGGCGTATTCTGCCCGTCGGCGGTCCTGCCGGCCTCCGGTTGCCCGCCGCTGGCGGCTATCGCGGTCAATCCGATGACCGCGGATGCCGCCGCAAGCACCGCCCACCCACTGCCGCGCCGCTGCGGGCTATCGGTATCCGCATCCGTGGCTGGCGCGGCTTTCGCCGGTCTGATGGCCAGCGGTCTGGGCATGGTGGAAACCGACGTCGCCGGGTGTCGGCCGGTTCTGGTGGCGCGGATGAACGCTTCGGCAAAATCGGTGCAGCGGGCGAAGCGATCGGCCGGATCCTTCGCGAGCGCCACGGCGAGCACGGGATCGAAAACCCGCAGCATGGGCTGGGTTTCGGCGAGTTTGGGAGGCGGCGCGCTCAGGTGGCGGCCGATCACGACCGCCGGGTTGGTGTGCGGAAACAGCGGCGATCCGGTCAGCAGATGGTAGACACTGGCCGCCAATGCGTACTGATCGGCGCGTCCGTCGATCGGCTCGTCGGTGAGCTGTTCGGGCGCGGCGTAGGGAAATGTGCCGATCGTCATGTTGGTCGCGGTCAGGCCGCTGGTGTCGCTGATGCTGCGGGCTATTCCGAAGTCGCTCAACAGGATTCGCTGATTGTCGTGCTGTGGTTTGGTCAGCAGGATGTTGGCGGGGCTGACGTCGCGGTGCATCAGGTGATGGTGTTCGTGGGCGTAGTCGAGGGCGCGGGCGATCGCCGACAGGATCGGGGCCACCTGATCTGCCGGCATGCCGACCGGATAGTGCTCCCGCACCAGCGTCGCCGCGTCGGATCCGTCGACGAAGTCCATTGCGAGCCAGAGCTGTCCGTGAAACTCGCCTCTGTCGTTGACGCGCACGATGTTCGGATGCCAGAGTTCGGCCGCCAGGTCGGCCTCTCGGATGAAGCGGCGCCGGTAGTCGTCGTCGGCGGAGACTTCGCCGCCCAAGATCTTGAGCGCCTCACGCCGGGGCAGCCGGGGGTGTTCGGCGAGGTAGACCTCGCCCATCCCGCCGGATCCCAAGAACCGGACGATCGTGTAGTCGGCAAACACCTCACCGGCAGTCAACCTGCCGCCAGGGGTCATGTCAGCTATCCCAACCATCGAACTCTCTCCCGTACCCATGTCAGACCGGCTCCGTCGCTGGCCTGCGGATAGTGTATGGCCGTCACCTGCGATTTACTACCGAGCTACCCGCAGTTCACCATTTGTTCACCTTTGAATTTGACCTGAACGGACCTCGGTCGGGGAGTGCGGGCAAAACGAGAAGCGCGGTCCGATCGAGGCTGCTGCGGGGTCAGAATGCGGCGGCCTGGCCGTCGCGGCGCGGATCGCTGACCGCAAGATACCCGTCGTCGAGCCGCCAGATCGCCTGGCAGCTACCGAAAGAGTTGTAGTCGTCGGTGGTGAGCAATTCGTGCCCGCGCCGGCCCAACTCGTCGAGAGTCTTTGCGGGAAAGCTGGTCTCGCAGCTCACTTGCAGGCCCTGCACCCAGCGGAACCGGGGGCCGTCGCAGGCAGCCTGCGGGTTCTGGCCGTAGTCGGCGATGCGGACCAGCACCTGCACATGGCCCTGCGGCTGCATCGGGCCGCCCATCACCCCGAAGCTCATCACCGGTGCGCCGTCCTTGGTCACGAAACCGGGGATGATGGTGTGGAACGGGCGCTTACCCGGACCAACCTGGTTCGGATGTCCCGGTTCTGCAGTGAAATTCGCTCCTCGATTCTGCAGCGATATGCCGGTACCGGGCACCACCACGCCAGAACCGAAGCCCAGGTAATTGGACTGGATCATCGACACCATCAGTCCGGCGGAGTCGGCCGCCGTCAGGTAAACGGTTCCGCCCCTTGGTGTCCCGGCGGTGGCGTCCCGAGCCCGGCTGGGGTCGATCAACGCGGCACGTTGTTTCAGATAATCCCGGTCGAGTAACCGCCCGGCGGGCACCACCATGTGGTCGAGATCGGCGATGTAAGCCTGGGCATCGGCGAACGCCAGCTTCAGCGCCTCGATCTGCAGGTGCACACTGTCGGCGGAATCGACTGGCAGCGATGACAAGTCGAAGTTTTCCAGGATCCCCAGTGCGATCAGTGCGACGATGCCCTGACCGTTGGGCGGTATTTCGTGCAGCGTGTACCCGCGATAGTCTGCGCTGATGGTGCCGACCCAGTCGGCGCGGTGCGCGGCCAGGTCGTCGGCCCGCATCGCGCCGCCGTTGGCGCGCGAGTGTGCCGCAAGCTTTTCGGCCAACTCGCCCCGGTAGAACGCCTCACCACCGGTCGCAGCGATCCGCTCCAGCGTGGCGGCATGGTCTGCAAAACTGAACAGTTCCCCCGGTTTCGGTGCCCGGCCGCCGGGCAGGAACGCTTGGGCGAATCCGGGTTGGTCGGCGAACAGCGGAACCTGGGCCTGCCACTGCGACGCCACCGTCGGCGAGACCAGAAAACCGTTGCGACCGTAGGAGATAGCCGGCGCAAAGAGCCGATCGAACGGAAGCCGGCCGAACTTTGCATGCAGCTCGGTCCAGGCCGACACGGCACCCGGCACGGTCACCGCGTTCCAGCCCAGCGCCGGGACCCCTTGTCCGCCAAAGTATTCGGGTGTCCACGCCGCGGGGGAACGGCCGGACGCGTTCAGGCCGTGCAGTTGGCCGCCGTCCCAGACGATGGCGAACGCATCGGATCCGATGCCGTTGGACACCGGTTCGACGATGGTGAGTGTGATGGCGGTGGCGATGGCCGCGTCGACCGCGTTGCCGCCGTCGGCGAGCATCCGCAGCCCGGCCTGGGCGGCCAGCGGCTGCGACGTGCAGACCGCGTTGGCGGCCAGCACCGGCATCCGCGGCCACGCGTACGGGAAGTCCCAGCTGAACGGTGCATTCACTCACACGAGCCTAACGCCACCGCGAAACCACGCACGGCAGATTGCAGCCCGGTCACTTGGGGGAAACCAGCTCACGCCGTCAGAATCGGCGCCATCCAGGTCAACTCGGCCGGCAGTTGCGAACTCCAGAAACCGCCGTTGTGCCCACCCGGAGAGAACCCGCCCGCCGGGGGGTTGGGCAGCTGGGCGATGAACTGCTTCGTCGCGGCATAGAACGGGTCGCTGTCGCCGCAGTCGATGCGGATCGGGATCGAACCCAACGTCGGCATGCCCCACACCGAATTGGCCGCGAAGTCGTCGGCGCCGTCGAAAGCGCCGGGTGCGGCCGCTCCCGCCGACGTCCACAACGCCGGGCTGACCGCGCAGATCGCCGCGGTGCGGGCCGGCCCCAGGCGGCCGCCCAGCAGCAGCGCACCGTAGCCACCCATCGACCAGCCCAGGAACGCCACCCGCGAGGTGTCCAGGCCCTGGCCCCCCAGCATCGGGATTAACTCGTCGAGCACCATCGCGCCGGAGTCCTCGCCGGAGGCGCGCTTGTGCCAGTAGCTGCCACCGCCGTCGACGGCGACCACGGCAAACGGCGGCAGCCCGGCATTGACGGCCTGGGCCAGACCCTGCTCGACGCCGCCGGCCATCACGCCGGCCGCGTCGTTGCCCTTGCCGTGCAGCGCGATGACCGGCCGCAACGGTTTGGTCTGACCGGGCGGCCGCGCGATCGCCCAGTTGGTGGGAATCCCGCCCCGCGCGGCCGAGTTGAAGGAACCCGTCACCATCGTCGGGGCCACCTGTCCGGACGGAGCCGGATCCAGCGGACGTGCCGGGGCCAATGGAACGTTTGTCCCACTCCCGGACATCGGGGCGGCGCCGGACGGGTGCGGCTGGACGAGCATGTCGAGCGCATATGCGCCGACCGCACCGCATGCCGCGCCCGCGCCGAGGCGCAGCACGGTACGGCGGCTGACGGCGGACATGCGGGCCATCATGCCATGCCCGTTTCGCTAAAATGGCAATGCAGTACCACTTTGACTGGCAGCATGGGTGGGCGTGACAGCAGCAGTGACCCCCAAAGGGGAACGCAGGCGGTACGCGCTTGTGAGCGCCGCCGCCGAGCTGCTCGGCGAGGGCGGGTTCGAAGCTGTGCGCCACCGGGCAGTGGCCCGGCGGGCCGGCTTGCCCCTGGCGTCCACCACTTACTACTTCTCCTCGCTCGACGACTTGATAGCCCGCGCGGTCGAACACATCGGGATGATCGAGGTGGCCCAGCTACGGGCCCGGGTCAACGCCCTGTCGCGGCGGCGGCGCGGACCGGAGACCACCGCCGAGGTGCTGGTTGACCTGCTGGTGGGCGACGTGTCCGGTCCTGGGCTCGCCGAACAGCTGATATCCCGGTACGAGCGGCACATCGCCTGCACCCGCCTGCCCGCGCTGCAGGAGAGCATGCGGCGCAGCCTGCGCCAACGCGCGGAGGCGGTGGCCGAAGCGGTGGAAAGATCGGGGCGAGCGGTCCAAATCGAGCTGGTGTGCACGCTGATCTGCGCGGTCGATGGTTCGGTGGTTTCCGCGCTGGTCGAGGGGCGTGACCCGCGGGCCGCGGCGCTGGCCACCGTGATCGACCTGATCGACGTGCTCGCACCGGTCGAGCAGCCGCCGGTTCGGATCAGCCTGGCGCCGCCGGAGCCAGGTCTGCCGGTAGAGACGGCGTGACGATGCAGCCGGTGGCTACGTCGCCGTAGATGGTGATGGCCGCCGGGCGCCGGTGCGCGTACAGCGCCACATACGCGCAGACGACGGCGTCGACCGGGTCCTCCGCGCGCCGCAGCTCGCACTTGCGCCGGGCGGCCACGACCGAGCGCCGCAGTTCGGCCCAACCGGCCTGACCGGCGACCCGCAGCGGCACCGGCGCCGCCGCGAGTGACTCGACACCGTCCATCAGCCGCAGCAACTCCGACTTGAGCCCGTCGACGTCGCGGCCGGGTTTGGCCTTGTATTTCAGCGTCCGGGGCAGCCGAAACAGTGCCACCGTCGCCGCGTGCGGGTAGACCTCGATCGCGCGGCGGGCCGCGCCCGAGCGTGGATCCAGGTTCAGGTCCAGGATGCGGGCCAGTCGTCCGGCGCGTGGGCCGTGGGCGAACTCCGGTTTGCTGGTGTTGGCCGGGTGCGCACCGGCCTGGAAGCTGCGGAAGTCGCGGTTGAGCGCGGTCTCGGCCGGGCGCTGACCGGTCGGGTTGGTCACCACCAGCGGTGCGTCGAACCCGATCAGGCAATCGCCCTGGGTGTAGGGCCGCAGCGCGGCCAGCACATCGGCGTCGTCGCGGACCGCTCCGACTGTCAGCAGGGTGCCGACGTCGTCGAGCACCGCGACGCCGGTCGGATTGCGGCCCGCCCAGGCCAGGTCGACCCCGCCGAAGAACATTCGTCGATCCTGCCTTCACGCCGCGGTGCGGGCGCAACCCACTGGACCGAACGCAGGCCTGAGCGCAGCATCAAATCGCCGGGTCGGCAGCCGTAAACTGTGTGTCCGTGATGGCCAAGTGAGCATTCCGAACGTTCTGGCGGCGCGGTACGCCAGCGCCGAGATGGTGGCGATCTGGTCGCCCGAGGCCAAGATCGTCGCGGAGCGGCGGCTGTGGCTGGCGGTGCTGCGGGCCCAGGCCCGCCTCGGCGTCGAGGTTCCCGCCGCGGCCATCGACGACTACGAGCGGGTTCTCGACAACGTGGACCTGGCCTCCATCGCCGCCCGCGAGCGGGTGCTGCGCCACGACGTCAAGGCCCGCATCGAGGAATTCAACGCCCTGGCCGGTCACGAGCACGTGCATAAAGGGATGACCAGCCGCGACCTCACCGAGAACGTCGAGCAGCTGCAGATCCGGCAGTCGCTGGAGCTGGTGTTCGCCCACGGGGTGGCGGTGGTGGCCCGGCTCGCGGAAAAGGCGGTGTCCCACCGCGACCTGGTTATGGCCGGGCGCAGTCACAATGTCGCCGCCCAGGCCACCACCTTGGGCAAACGGTTCGCCTCGGCCGCGCAGGAGACCCTGATCGCGCTGACCAGGCTGCGCGAGTTGATCGACCGCTACCCGCTGCGCGGCGTGAAGGGGCCGATGGGCACCGCGCAGGACATGCTCGACCTGCTCGGCGGCGACGCCGGCAAACTGGCCGAACTCGAGCGCCAGACAGCCGAATTCCTGGGCTTCGCAACGGTTTTGAACAGCGTCGGCCAGGTGTATCCGCGTTCGCTGGATCATGACGTGATTTCCGCGCTGGTGCAGTTGGGTGCCGGGCCGTCGTCGCTGGCCCACACCATCCGGTTGATGGCCGGCCACGAGCTGGTCACCGAGGGCTTCGCCGCGGGCCAGGTCGGTTCCTCGGCGATGCCGCACAAGATGAACACGCGCAGCTGCGAGCGGGTCAACGGCCTGCAGGTGGTGCTGCGCGGGTATGCCTCGATGGCCGCCGAACTGGCCGGCGCGCAGTGGAACGAGGGTGACGTGTTCTGCTCGGTGGTGCGCCGGGTTGCGTTGCCGGACAGCTTCTTTGCCATCGACGGACAGATCGAGACGTTCCTGACGGTGCTCGACGAGTTCGGCGCCTACCCCGCGGTGATCCAGCGTGAGCTGGACCGCTACCTGCCATTCCTGGCCACCACCAAGGTGTTGATCGCCGCGGTGCGCGCCGGCATGGGGCGGGAAGCGGCCCACCACGTGATCCGCGAGCACGCGGTGGCCACCGCGCTGGCCATGCGTGAACACGGCGCCGAGCCCGACCTGCTGGACCGGTTGGCCGCCGATGCGCGGTTGCCGCTGGATCGGGCGGCGTTGGATGCGGCGCTGGCCGACAAGGCGGCGTTCACCGGGGCGGCCGGTGATCAGGTCGACGAAATCGCCGCAGCGGTGCAGCAACTGGTGGCGCGGTATCCGGAGGCGGCCAAGTACGTGCCCGGGGCGATTCTGTGACGGTGACGGCCGCGCTGGCCGAGATCGACTTCACCGACCTCGACAACTTCGCCGACGGTTTTCCGCACGACTTGTTCGCCGTGCATCGCCGCGAGGCGCCGGTGTACTGGCATGAGCCCACCGAGCACACCCCCGACGGCGAGGGCTTCTGGTCGGTGGCCGCCTACCCGGAGACCCTGGAGGTGCTGCGTGATCCGGTCACCTACTCGTCGGTGACCGGTGGGGACCGGCCGTTCGGTGGCACGCTGTTGCAGGATCTGGCCATCGCCGGCCAGGTGCTCAACATGATGGACGACCCGCGGCATTCCCAGATTCGCCGGCTGGTCAGCTCCGGGCTGACGCCGCGGATGATCCGGCGCGTGGAGGACGATCTGCGGTCGAGGTCGCGCGGGTTGCTGGACGCGGTGGTACCGGGCGAGCCGTTCGACTTCGTGGTCGAAGTGGCCGCCGAACTGCCGATGCAGATGATCTGCATTCTGCTGGGAGTGCCTGAGTCCGAACGGCATTGGCTGTTCGAGGCGATCGAGCCGCAGTTCGACTTCGGCGGTTCGCGTAAGGCGTCGCTGTCGCAACTCTCCGTCGAAGAGGCCGGATCGCGGATGTACGCCTTCGGGCAGGAGCTGATCGCGGCCAAACGTGCCCGGCCCACCGACGACATGCTCTCGGTCGTCGCCAACGCCGGGGGTGGCGCCGTGCTGTCGGATCTGGAGTTGTATCTGTTCTTCAGCCTGCTGTTCAGCGCCGGCGCCGAGACCACCCGTAACGCCGTCGCCGGGGGAATGTTGGCGCTGGCCGAGCACCCCGACCAATTGCGTTCGCTGCGTGATGATCTCGAGAAACTGCCCACCGCCGTTGAGGAGATCGTGCGCTGGACCACGCCGTCGCCGTCCAAGCGGCGCACCGCCACCCGCGACGTCACGCTCGGTGGCCAGGCCATCCGCGCCGGCGAAAAGGTGCAGATCTGGGAAGGCTCCGCCAACCGCGACGACACCGTGTTCGAGTCGGCCGACCGATTCGACATCACCCGTAAACCCAATCCGCACTTGGGTTTTGGCCAGGGTGTGCATTACTGCCTGGGGGCCAACCTGGCCAGGCTGGAACTGCGGGTGCTCTACGAGGAACTGTGGTCCCGGTTCGGCTCGGTGCGACTGGTGCAACCACCGGAGTGGACCCGCAGCAACCGGCACACCGGCCTGCGCCATCTGGTGGTGGAATTGCGAGAGGCGTAGCGCTGCGCGTCGTCGGTCCGGCAGCCGCACCGAAAGCCGGTTGCTGAGTGGCGCCGGTCAGGTAGTGCGACCAGCCAGGTGTCGGGTTTAGGATGCCCCTGCGACGTTTGCGCGGATGCCCGGCACAGGAGGGGCGATGACTGAGGCACGGCCAGAGGTTGGAACGCAGTTCGGGCCATATCTGCTCAAGCGGATGCTCGGCAGCGGCGGCATGGGCACCGTGTATGAAGCCCAGGACACCACGATGGACCGGGTGGTGGCGTTGAAGCTCATCTCGGGGCCGTACGCGCAGGACCCGAATTACCGGCAACGGCTGCAGCGGGAGGCCCGCATCGCCGGGCGGCTGCAGGACCCCCATGTGGTGCCGATCCACTCCACCGGTGAGATCGACGGGCAACTCTATGTCGACATGCGGCTGATCAACGGCACCGACCTGGAGACGATCCTGCAGCAGTCGGGACCGCTGCCGCCGGAAAAGGCGGTGGCGATGGTGCGCCAGATCGCCTCGGCGCTGGATGCCGCCCACGCCGCCGGTGTGCTGCACCGCGACGTCAAGCCGGGGAACATCCTGATCACCCCGGACGACTTCGCCTACCTGGTCGATTTCGGAATCGCCAACGCGGCCACCGAGTCCAGGCTGACCCAGATGGGCGACGTCCTGGGCACTTGGACCTACATGGCACCCGAGCGGTTCCGGGGCGACGAGAGCCAGGTGACGTTGCGCTCGGACACCTACGCGCTGGCCTGTGTGCTGTTCGAAGCCCTCACCGGGGCACCGCCGTTCGCGGGTGACACCGCGAGCCTGGTCGGTGCGCACCTGAGTGAGCCGCCGCCCCGACTCAGCGCACGCATCGGCCTGCCCCCCGCGCTGGACGAAGTGATCGCCCGCGGCATGGCCAAAGATCCCGCGCAGCGGTACGCGACCAGCGGTGAGTTCGCCCGAGCGGCCGAGGCGGCCCTGGCGTCGCTGGGCAGTTCGACATCTGCCTTCACCGTTCCGGCGGCCACCGCCCCGATCGTGCCGAACCAACCCGAGCCCACCCAGGTGGCGCCAACGCAAACAGCGCCTCCGGCGGCGCAGCAGCCCGTTGCGCAACAGCCCGTTGCGCGACAGTGGACACCGCCGCCCGGCCAGTATCCGCCGCCGATTCCCGGCGGGCCCCCGCAACCGGCGGCCGGCAAGCGCAACCGGTGGATCCTCGTGGGGGCGGCAATCCTTGCCGTGGTCGCCCTGGTGGCCGGGGTCGCGATCTGGCAGCTGACCAAAAACAATTCCGGGTCCGAAAACGCGGTGGACATCAGCAAACTCGACGTAGGGCGCTACGGCACCCAGCCGCGGCCGCTGCCCGGTCCCACCACGGTCGACGAAGGCCGAGTGCTGGAAGGGTTCCGGCTCGCCGAGGGCATCGCGGACCCGCACGCGGTGGACTCCGTCCTGGACCACATCTACGGTGATGCGGTTCCAACCCCCGACAAGGCGGCCGCCACTATTTCGGGCACCGGAGAGCCACTGACCCAACCCGTGTTCGAGAAGTACCACATGGTCTCGGGCTACGTCGTCGAAGGTTTGAACAAGCGCATCAACGACTTTGCCCGCGACCACGAGGGCGAACTGCTGCTCACCATGGTGACCAGCTTTCCCAACGACGACGCCGCCGCGCGGGCCGCCACCGAGATCGACGCGACCGATTTCGCGGTCAATCCGGAGAACCGGACAGTCCAAATTCCCGATTACAAGCAAGCCATGGCCCATTACCGGCCGGGTTCTCCGTCGATCGGGGCCACCATGGCCTCGGGTGCCATGGTCATTTCGTTCGTCGTGCGCAGCGACGCGAACCCCGACCTCGGCAATCTGACGCAGCGGATCAAACGCGCCCTCGACCTGCAGGTGCCGCTGATGGCCAAGGTGATCCCCACCAATGCGGTGGCACTGACCGAGCTACCACTGGACCCCGACCGCATGCTGAGCCGGATCTTCTTCGCGGGCGACCAGCCGAAGGTGTCCGGCACGTTCGGCAGTATCGGTCCACGCGCGGCCGCCTTCTGTGCAGACAGCCAAGCCGTCAAAGACGGGCTGTTCGAGCAAGCCGGGATCGACCGATGCGCGTTCAGCATGGATGCGTCGTTGCTGCGGGCGAAGGACGAGGCCACCGCGAAAGCGTTCATGCCGAAAATAGTCGAGGCCGGCCGCAACGAGTACATCGCCCACGACATCGCCCCGCCGGACCGGTTGCCGGACGCGCGGTGTCATGAGATTAAGCCGGACATCGTGTCCGACAACCCCGATGCGCGCTTCTCGTGTTTCGTCACGTTCGGGCGCTACATCGCCTCGGTGCACAGCAACGAGGAGAAGGACGTTCGTCAGCGGGCCGCCGCCCAGTACGCCATCCTGGTCAACAGCGCCTGACCGCGCCGGATGGCCGGGCTCGTCGGCGCTCAGTCCATCCGGAGCCGGATTCCCGCCGCCCGCAGTTCGAGTGCGGCCAGGCCGCGGATCACCATCGGGTCCTCGTAACGCCAGCCGCCGACCGGGTCCGCGCTGACGGCCGCCAGCTTGGCCGGCGGCCGGTTCGCCAGCGCCCGCAACGCCAGCAGCTGCTGGCCGGCCGCGGTGCCCGCCAGCGCGGTCACCACCCATTTGCGGCGGAAGAACCGGATTCGCAGATACAGCCACGGCACGGTCACCGCGAGGATGGGCGGCAGGGCCACGGCCAGCGCCAGCACCACCGCCAGCCAGGTCGCCGTGGTGCTCAGGTCGTGGCCGGCGCCGGCGACGTCGAGGGCCGCCTGGCTGGCCGCGTCCAGGGGCTTGCCCAGTGCGTCACCGAGCAGCGGCACGTTGTGCGCGCCGTGACCGGCCGACGCGAGGTTGCCGGCCAGCCCCTTCGAGCCCGACTCGACCTGGCGTCCGGCCTCGGCGATGGCGGCGATCGCCTCGTGCACGGCGAGGCCGACGAACACCCAGATCACCGTCCATATCGAGATGGTGATGTCGCTGATCAGCTGACCGAACAGGCGAACGGGTCTGGTGGAGTAGGGCAGGTACCGGCTCATGACACTGATACCAGCACAGCTCGCATCCGAATGGTGCCGGCTGGCCCGATAGGCTGACCCGATGCGACCCGCATTGTCCGATTACCGGCATCTGGCCAGCGGCAAGGTTCGCGAGATCTACGTCGTCGACGATGACCACCTGCTGCTGGTTGCCTCCGACCGGATCTCCGCGTACGACTTCATCCTGGCCAGCACCATCCCCGACAAGGGCCGCATCCTGACCGCGATGAGCGTGTTCTTCTTCGGCCTCGTCTCCCGGCTCACCGACTTCCCCAACCACTTGGCCGGCCCGCCGGACGACCCGCGGATCCCGGACGAGGTGCTGGGCCGGGCGCTGGTGGTGCGGCGCCTGGAGATGATGCCGGTGGAATGCGTGGCCCGCGGTTATCTCACCGGCTCGGGGCTGCTGGACTATCAGGCGACCGGCAGCGTCTGCGGCATTCCGTTGCCGCCGGGGCTGGTGGAGGCCAGCAAGTTCACCACGCCGCTGTTCACCCCGGCCACCAAGGCCGAGCTGGGCGACCACGACGAGAACATCGCCTTCGACCGGGTCATCGAGCTGGTCGGCGCGGTGCGCGCCAACCAGTTGCGTGACCGTACCTTGCAGATCTACGTGCAGGCCGCCGATCATGCGCTGAGCAGAGGAATCATCATCGCCGACACCAAGTTCGAGTTCGGTACCGACGCCGGCGGACAGCTGGTGCTGGCCGACGAGATCTTCACACCGGATTCGTCGCGGTACTGGCCGGCCGCCGAGTACCGGCCGGGCGTGGTGCAGACCGCGTTCGACAAGCAGTTCGTGCGCAACTGGCTCACCAGCGCCGAGTCCGGCTGGGACCGGCACGGCACCGAGCCGCCGCCGCCGCTGCCCGACGAGGTCATCGACGCCACCCGCGGTCGGTATATCGAAGCATACGAACGTATTTCGGGCTTGAAGTTCGACGACTGGATCGGTCCCGGCGCATGACCGGACATTCGGCACCACCCGTTGCCAAGCGGGTGGAAACCCGCCGCGAGCATCACGGCGACGTCTTCGTCGATCCCTATGAGTGGTTGCGCGACAAAGACAATCCCGAGGTGATCGCCTACCTGGAAGCCGAGAACGACTACGTCGATCAGGTCACCAGCCACCTCGAGCCGTTGCGGCAGCAGATCTTCGAGGAGATCAAGGCGCGCACCAAGGAGACCGATCTGTCGGTGCCCACCCGGCGCGGCGACTGGTGGTACTACGCCCGTACCTTCGAGGGCAAGCAGTACGGGGTCCATTGTCGTTGTCCGGTAAGCGATCCCGACGACTGGTCCCCGCCGCAGTTCGACGAGCGCACCGAGATCCCCGGTGAGCAGGTGCTGCTGGACGAGAACAGCGAGGCCGACGGCCACGACTTCTTCGCGCTCGGTGCCGCCAGTGTCAGCCTGGACGCCAACCTGCTGGCGTACTCCGTCGACGTGGTCGGCGACGAGCGATACACGCTGCGGTTCAAGGACTTACGCACCGGCGAGCTGTATCCCGACGAGATCACCGGCATCGGCGCCGGGGTGACCTGGGCGGCCGACAACGCCACCGTCTACTACAGCACGGTGGACGACGCCTGGCGACCGGATACGGTGTGGCGCTACCGACTCGGTTCCGGCGGCCCTCCGGTGCAGGTCTACCACGAACCCGACGAACGGTTCTGGCTGGGCGTGGGACGTACCCGCAGCGACGCCTACGTGGTGATCGCGGCGGGATCGTCGATCACCTCGGAAGTGCGTTACGCCGACGCGGCCGACCCCGACGCGCAGTTCCGCGTCGTGCTGCCGCGCCGCGAGGGTGTCGAGTACTCGGTGGAGCACGCCGTCATCGGCGGCCAGGAGCGGTTCTTGATCCTGCACAACGACGAAGCGGTGAACTTCACGCTGGTGCAGGCGCCGGTCGAGGACCCGTCGCGGCAGACCACCCTGATTGCCCACCGCGACGACGTCCGCCTCGACGGTGTGGACGCCTTCGCCGACCACCTGGTGGTCAGCTACCGCCGCGCGGCGCTGCCGCGAATCCAGTTGTGGCCGTTCGGTTCTGACGGGAGCTACGGCACCCCGACGGAATTGGAGTTCGACTCGGAGCTGATGTCGTCCGGTCTGGGCGCCAACCCGAACTGGGTGACACCCAAGTTGCGGGTCGGCGCCGGGTCGTTCGTGACGCCGGTCCGGATCTACGACATGGATCTGGTGACCGGCGAACGCACCCTGCTCAAGGAACAGCCGGTGCTCGGTGATTACCGTCGCGAAGACTACGTGGAACGGCGCGACTGGGCTATCGCCGCGGACGGCGCCCGCATCCCGGTCTCGATCGTGCACCGCGCTGACATCGAATTCCCGGCTCCGGCACTGATTTACGGTTATGGCGCCTACGAGATGTGCGAGGACCCGCGGTTCTCCATCGCCCGGTTGTCGCTGCTCGATCGGGGCATGGTGTTCGTCGTGGCGCATGTGCGTGGCGGCGGCGAGATGGGCCGGCTGTGGTACGAGGACGGCAAGCTACTGCGTAAGAAGAACACCTTCACCGACTTCATCGCGGTGGCAAGGCATCTGGTGGATTCGGGGCTGACCCGGCCGCAGCAACTGGTGGCCCTGGGCGGCAGCGCCGGTGGTCTGCTGATGGGTGCGGTGGCCAACATGGCCCCGGACCTGTTCGCCGGGATCCTGGCCCAGGTGCCGTTCGTCGACCCGCTGACCACCATCCTGGATCCGTCGCTGCCGCTCACCGTCACCGAGTGGGACGAGTGGGGAAATCCGTTGAGCGACAGCGATGTCTATGCGTATATGAAGTCGTATTCGCCCTACGAGAACGTGGTGCGCCAGCGGTATCCGGCGATCCTGGCGATGACGTCGCTGAACGACACCCGGGTCTACTACGTCGAACCGGCCAAATGGGTCGCCGCGCTGCGGTACGCCAACGCCGAGGGTAATCGGGTGCTGCTGAAGACTCAGATGAAGGCCGGTCATGGCGGAATCAGCGGACGTTACGAACGCTGGAAGGAGACCGCGTTCCAGTACGCGTGGTTGCTAAGCACCGCCGAGGGCGACGACGAGCGCGGCGCCTAGAAACACGACTTCCTCGGCGGTGCGCACCGAAAGACGCGTTGTCATCGACTCCGGCGGGTCGGGCATCCGCGCGGCGTAGATGTTGGCCGGGAACATCGCCAGCATCAGCAGCAGTAGGCAGACAGCGGCGATCACCCGGGTGGCGGGCAGCAGCAGGCCCGCCGCACCGAGCAGTTCCAGCACGCCGGTAACGGTCACGAGTAGGACCGGCGCGGGTAGGCGGGTCGGGACGATCGCGATCAGATCCCGGCGCAGTGGCGGCACGAAATGCGCCACGCCGGTGACCACGAACATCACGGCCAGGCCGACCGCGGCCGCCTTCGGCCAGCCGTCGAGGTAGCTCACGCCGAACCAGCCGATGATGCGGGCGAGCAGAGTGCCGAACAGCAGAGCGATCGGCGGAGCCATCGCACCTCCAATCTAGACAGTGACAAGATCGCTCCGTCAGGTTATGGGGGTTATCTAGCCATTGTCAAGATTTGTTCGCTATGCTGTTCGGCGTGAGCCGGCCGACCTACCACCACGGCGATCTGCGGGCCGTCATCCTGGCCGAAGCCGCCCGAGCCGTGGCCGAGCGCGGCGCCGAACGGATTTCGCTGCGCGAACTCGCGCGCGATGCCGGAGTGTCGCACGCCGCCCCGGCCCACCATTTCACCGACCGCCGGGGCCTGTTCACCGCGCTGGCCACCCAGGGGTTCCAGCTGCTGGCCGCGGCCCTCATCGCGGCGATGCCGGCGCCCGGTGCTCAGTTCTCCGACGCGGCCCTGGCCTATGTGCGGTTCGCCCTGCAGCACCCCGGCCACTACCAGGTCATGTTCAACAGGTCTCTGCTGGACGGCTCCGACGCCGAACTCGCCGCCGCCGAGGCCGCCGCGGCGGCCGAGTTGTCCCGTGGGGTGGCGACGTTGCACGACCCGAAGGCTCGTGCCGATCCCGCGGGTGCCGAACTGGCGGCGTGGTCTCTGGTGCACGGCTTTTCGATGTTGTGGCTCAACGGCGCGGTCCGGGTGAAGGCGGCCGACCCGATGGACACCGTCGCCCGCATCGCGACGATGCTCTTCGACGGCTGAGTCAGAGGGCCGGAGTCTTCGGCAGGAACGCCGCCGGGATCAGCGTCAACGCCACCAGCACCACCGCGATCGCCAACACCACCGTGTAGGCGTGCGACAGATCGTGCAGCAAAACGGTGCCGAACTCCGGATCCAGCGTCCGCCGCGGTATCGCCGACGGTTCGATCGGTACCCCGCGCCTGATCGACTCCTGCTGCAGACGCGCGAGTTTGTTCGCCGCGGTGATGGTCTCGCTCCGGTTGAACTGGGAGGTCAGCACCATCGACATCAGCGCCGTGCCGATGGATCCGCCGACCTGGTGGTTCACGCTGATCAACGTCGAACCGCGGGCGATGTCGTGCGGGCTCAGGGCCTGGACCGCGGCCCCGGACAACGGCATCATCGTGCAACCCATGCCCATCCCGACGATCACCAGCCCGGCGCACATCGTCGGCAGATAGTCGGCATGCCGCGCGACGGCAAAGGTGATCGCGGCCATGCCCACCGTGATCAGCCCGATGCCGAACAGCACCGCCTTCCCGGGTCCGCTGCGGTCCACGAACACGCCGGCCAACGGCATGGTCAGCATCGCGCCGATGCCCTGCGGGATGAGCAGCATCCCGGATTGCAGCGGCGTCTGGTGGGAGACCTGCTGCAGATAGCTCGGCAACAGCAGCGCGCTGCCGAAGAAGGCGATCGCGAACAGCAGGGCCGTCACATTGGCGCGGGTGACCAGTGGGATCTTGAACAGGCGTAGGTCGATCAGCGGATGCTCGGCGCGGAACCAGGCGTGCAGGACGAACATCACGATCAAGGCGAGGCCGGCGATCACCGGTATCAGCACGTGCCGATCGGCCACCGTGCCGCGGCCGGGAACCGACGACACCCCGAACAGAAAGGTGGCCAGGCCGGGTGACAGCAGCAGCACGCCGACCACGTCGAAGGTCTCCGACGGCGCCGGCTCGTCGCGCGGGAACACGAACAACGCCAAGCAGAACGCGCACAATCCGATCGGCAGATTGACCAGGAAGATCCACGGCCAGCCGAATTCGCCGATCAGCCAGCCGCCCAGGATCGGCCCGCTGATCGGGCCGATCAGCATCGGGATACCCAGGATCGACATCAGCCGGCCGAGCCGTTTCGGACCCGCCACCTGCGTCAGAATCGTGAATCCCAACGGCATCATCATCCCGCCGCACATGCCCTGCACCACGCGAAAGATGATGAGCAGCAGGATGTTCGGCGCCATCGCGCACAGCAGCGAACCGACGATGAACGCCAGCACCGAACCCATCCACAGCCGCTTGGTGCCGAATCGGTCGGCCGCCCAGCCGGCTATCGGGATGACGGTGGCCAGCGCCAGCGTGTAGCCGGTCATGGTCCAGCCGACCACGGCCTGAGTGGACTCGAAGTCGACGATGAAGGTGCGTTGGGCGACGTTGACGATGGTGGCGTCGACCGCCATCATCATCGACGCCAGGATGCACACCCCGGCCGTCCGGAAAGTCGCGGCGTCGAGCTTGTCGGGGTAGTCGTGGTGGACATTCGACTGCCCCGTGGCGGTGGCGGGCAGCGCGGCGTCAGCCGGTGCGGAAGGCGCCTTATCCATGGCGTTACTGAGGATATCTAACGGATCGTTCGACCTGATCAGCGGGCGGATGGACGTCTGGAGTCTGCGTGTCCTTCACTGTCGTGACACCTGCGATCGGCAAACTACAAGCGTGTCTGGAAAACTGATCGTCTCGGTCTCGGGTATCGGTGAGCACACCCTGTCCGACGTCGAGGACTTCTGCGCGCAGATGGACTCCCGCGCCGTCCCGGTGTCGCTGTTGGTGGCACCGCGCCTCGGCGACCGCTACCGCCTCGACCGCGACCCGCGCACCGTCGACTGGCTGGCCGCCCGGCGTTCCGGCGGCGACGCGCTGGTGCTGCACGGCTTCGACGAATCCGCCGTCAAGAAGCGCCGCGGCGAGTTCGCCACGCTGCACGCCCACGAGGCCAGCCTCCGGCTCAAGGGCGCCGACCGGGTGCTCGAGCATCTCGGGCTGCGCACCCGGCTGTTCGCGGCGCCGGGCTGGCTGGTTTCACCGGGCGTGGTCAAGGCGTTGCCGGGCAACGGCTTTCGCCTGCTCGCCGATGCTTACGGGATCAGCGACCTGGTGCGCGACACCACCGTGCGGGCCCGCGTGCTGGGCATCGGCGAAGGGTATCTGGCCGAGCCGTGGTGGTGCCGGATGGTGGTGATGTCCGCCGAGCGCACCGCGCGGCGCGGCGGGGTGGTGCGCATCGCGGTCGCCGCCCGCCACTTGCGTAAGCCCGGACCGCGCCAAGCCATGCTCGACGCCGTCGACCTTGCCCTGCTGCAGCAATGCACGCCGATGGTGTACCGGTGGCGCGCCGACAAGGCGGTTCTAGACGCCGCGTAGCGTCTTCGCGCGGCGGGCCGGCCACCACATCGGTGGCACTACCCTGTACCGACATGAGCGAAGCGACTGCGGGTTCCGACGAGTTGAAAGCCTTCACGGCGGACGCGATCGTCGTCGGTGCCGGGCTGGCCGGACTGGTGGCGGCCTGCGAACTGGCGGAACGCGGTCTGCGGGTGCTGATCCTGGACCAGGAGAACAGCGCCAACCTGGGCGGGCAGGCGTACTGGTCGTTCGGTGGCCTGTTCTTCGTCAACAGCCCCGAGCAGCGTCGGCTGGGCATTCGCGACAGCCACGAACTCGCGCTGCAGGACTGGCTGGGCACCGCAGCGTTCGACCGGCCCGAGGATTACTGGCCGGAGCAGTGGGCGCACGCGTACGTCGACTTCGCGGCGGGGGAGAAGCGCAGCTGGCTACGGGCCCGCGGCCTGAAGATCTTCCCGCTGGTCGGCTGGGCCGAGCGGGGAGGTTACGACGCACAGGGACACGGCAATTCGGTGCCGCGGTTCCACATCACCTGGGGCACCGGGCCCGCGCTGGTCGAGATCTTCGCCCGGCAGCTGCGCAACCGGCCGAACGTGCGGTTCGCGCACCGCCATCAGGTGGACCGGTTGATCGTGGCGGGCGACGCGGTGACCGGTGTCCGGGGCACCGTGTTGGAACCGTCCGATCAGCCGCGCGGGGTGCCGTCCTCACGGAAAGGGTTGAGAAAGTTCGAGTTTCGCGCCGGCGCGGTGATCGTCACCAGCGGGGGCATCGGCGGCAACCACGATCTGGTGCGCAAGAACTGGCCGCGTCGGATGGGCCGCGCGCCCAAGCAGTTGCTCAGCGGGGTGCCCGCGCACGTGGACGGCCGGATGCTCGGCATCGCCCAGAAAGCCGGTGCGCGGGTGATCAACCCCGACCGGATGTGGCACTACACCGAAGGCATCACCAACTACGAACCGGTCTGGCCGCAGCACGGTATCCGGATCATTCCCGGGCCGTCGTCGCTGTGGCTGGACGGGGAGGGCAATCGGCTGCCGGTGCCGCTGTATCCGGGCTTCGACACGCTGGGCACCTTGGAGCACATCGCCCATACCGGTTACGACTACACGTGGTTTGTGTTGAACGCCAAGATCATTGAGAAGGAATTCGCGCTGTCGGGCCAGGAGCAGAACCCGGACCTGACCGGGCAGAGCGTGCGCCAGTTGCTGCGCTCGCGGGCCAGTTCCGGTCCGCCGGCGCCAGTGCAGGCGTTCATCGACCGGGGCGTGGACTTCGTCACCGCCGATTCACTGCCCGGGCTGGTGGCCGCCATGAACGAGTTGCCCGACGTGCAGCCGCTGGACTACGACACCGTGGCGGCGGCCGTCACCGCGCGCGATCGTGAGGTGGCCAACCGGTTCACCAAGGACGGTCAGATCACCGCGATCCGCGCCGCCCGCACCTATCTGGGTGACCGTTTGGGTCGGGTGGTCGCGCCGCATCGTCTGGCCGATCCCAAGGCTGGCCCGCTGATCGCGGTCAAGTTGCACATCCTCACCCGAAGACGTTGGGCGGCATAGAGACCGACCTGGACTCGCGGGTCCTCAAGGCCGACGGCAGCCCGGTGGCCGGGCTGTATGCGGCCGGCGAGGTCGCCGGCTTCGGCGGTGGCGGCGTGCACGGTTACCGTGCGCTGGAGGGCACCTTCCTGGGCGGCTGCATCTTCTCCGGCCGGGCCGCCGGCCGCGGCGCCGCCGCCGACATCGCCTAGTCCACCCCGCGTCTACCCCACGTCTACCCCACGTCTACCCCGCGTCTACCCCGCCGAGCGTCACGCCAGCGCAGCAGTCGGCGCCGAGCGTCACGCCAGCGCAACGCTCGCGGCTGACGTCGGCAGCTCGGCGATACCACCGGCCGCGGCGCCGCCGCAAACAGCACGGCTGACTCGCGGTCAGAAGCTGACCGCGTCCTCCTCCGGTAGCACCTGGAAGTCGGTGTCGGTCATCTCGGTGAGCCGCCCGTAGTAGATGCCGCGCGCCGCGGGCGCCACGATGCCCTGGTGGATGGGGACCGCCCGGACAGGGTTCACCGCCCGCAGGTAGTCGACAGCTTCGGAGATCTTCATCCACGGCGCCGCCGCGGGAGTGGCCAACACGTCCACGGGTTCGTCGGGCACGAACAGCGCATCGCCGGGATGCATCAACCTGGCCGGGTGGTCGCCGTCGCCGATCACAAACGAGATGTTCTCGATTACCGGGATTTCCGGATGAATCACCGCATGCCGACCGCCCAGGGCGCGAATGGTCAGCTGCCCCACCGAAAGTTCGTCACCCACGTGCACCGCCTGGCAGGGCTCGCCCAGCTGCGCGGTGGTCTGCGGGTCGGCGTACAGCGGGGCGTCCGGGTTGGCTTCCAGCAACGCCGGCAGCCGCGAGACGTCGACGTGGTCGGGGTGTTGGTGGGTGATCAGGATCGCCGACAGGCCGGTGATGCCCTCGAAGCCGTGGGCGAAGCTGCCCGGGTCGAATAAGACTTTCGTTTGACCGAACTCGGCGAGAAGGCACGAATGGCCGAAATGCGTCAGTTGCATGTCTACGATTGTGCCCTGATGGGGGCCGTGCAGCTGCGGATGATTCTGGCGACGATGCTGGTCGCCGGCAATGTCGTCGTCGCGCTGATCGTGGTGGCGCCCGCACACGCCGAGCCGCAGACCTGCCCGCCGATCTGTGACCAGATCCCGTCAACCGCGTGGATCGCCCATCGGTCGGTGCCGCTGGATGCGGTGTCCGGCTGGCCGCCGCTCGCCGGCCGCGCGGTGCCGGTGACCGGCACGACGCCGCAGTTCAAGTTCGAGCAGGTCTGCGCAACCCCGGCCGTCCCGCAGGACACTCGCAACTCGACCGTCGCGGCCCGCGTCACGGTGACCCGTCCCGACGGCCAGTGGCAACTGCACGCCCAGATCATGCACTGGCGCGGTGACACCGCCCGCGGCGGCGCGCTGGCCGCATCGGTCTTCGGCAGCGCGGTCGCCGCACTGCGCGCCTGCCAGCTGGGCGCACCGGCACAGTCGCCGTCGGTCACCGATGACGAGCCCACCCGGATGGCGGCGGTGATCAGCGGACCGGTCCTCGTGCACACCTATCTGCTGGCTCACGTCGCCAGCAGCACGATCAGCGAGCTGACGCTGTGGGCGAGCGGGTCCCCCGAAGTGGCGTGGCCGGTGATCTCCGACGCCGCCGTCCTGGACGCGATGACCGCTCCGCTGTGCGAGGCCTACATCGCGTCCTGTTCGTGACGCGCGAAATCCGTTCCGGCGCCGTATTTTTAACCGGTATGTTGGGTCGATGGTGACACTCGACGTGCTCTACAGCGCCGCTTCCCATCCCTGGCCGCAGTTGCGGGACAGCGTGCTGCGAGCCGAAGCCGACGGGTTCGGCACCGCGTGGGTGTTCGACCACCTCTCCGGCGCGATGTTGTCCGGCTCCCGGATGCTGGAGTGCTTCACGCTGGCCGGGGCGCTGGCCGCGGCGACGTCCTCGATAAAGGTCGGCACCCTGGTGGTGAACGCGGCCAACCGGCCCGCCGGGGTGACCGTGGCGGCGGCCGCCTCGGTCCAGGAAATCAGTGGCGGCCGCTTCGTGTTCGGGCTGGGCGCGGGAGCGGCGCCGGGCAGCCCCTGGTCGCGTGAGCACGAACTTGTCGGAATCGCGCTCAGCGACTCGATGCGGCAGCGGCACCGGCACCTGCGCGACGTGCTCGACCTGTGCGACGCTCAGTGGGACCCGAACCGGGCCGCACAGTGGACGGGGTTTCCGCTGCCCGACCCGCGTCCGCCGGTGCTGCTCGGAGTCAACAGCATCGCCCTGGCCGAGCTCGCCGGACAGCGATGCGATGCGGTGAACGTCGCACTCGAGCACCCCCGCATCGGCGAGTTTTTCGAGGCGGCCCGCGCCGCCCGCGCGGCGTCGGCGCAACCGGATGCTGCGCTGCTGCTCAACGCCTGGACGGCGCTGTCCGAGGCGGCACTCGATCCCGACGGCGCAGCGCAGCGCCGCATCGCCGAGTTGGGCGGCGACGGCCTGATCCTGGTCGGCTAGGCGCGGTAGAGTTGGCCCGTCTGTCCGCCCGTCGGGCGAGACGGGGATCGGAGCTGAGGAGGAGCGCGTTGGCCCGGGTGGTCGTGCATGTGATGCCCAAAGCGGAGATTCTCGATCCGCAGGGTCAGGCAATCGTCGGCGCGCTGGGCCGGCTGGGTCATCGGGGTATTTCGGATGTCCGTCAGGGCAAGCGGTTTGAGCTGGAGGTCGACGACACCGTCGACGACGTCGCGCTGGCCGAGATCGCCGAGTCGTTATTGGCCAACACCGTGATCGAGGACTGGACGATCAGCCGGGAACCGCGGTGACGGCCCGTATCGGCGTCATCACCTTTCCCGGCAGCCTCGACGACGTGGACGCCGCGCGAGCGGCGCGCAAGGTGGGCGCCGAGGTGGTCAACCTCTGGCACGCCGACGCCGATCTCAAAGGCGTCGACGCGGTGGTGGTACCGGGCGGCTTCTCCTACGGGGACTATCTGCGCGCGGGAGCGATCGCCCGGTTCGCTCCGGTGATGGGCGAAGTGGTCGCCGCCGCCGGCCGCGGCATGCCGGTGTTGGGTATTTGCAACGGTTTTCAGGTGCTGTGCGAAGCGGGCCTGCTGCCCGGCGCGCTGACCCGCAACGTGGGCCTGCATTTCGTCTGCCGCGACGTCTGGCTGCGGGTGGCCTCGACGGCGACGGCCTGGACGTCGCGCTTCGAGCCCGACGCCGACCTGCTGATCCCGCTGAAGTCCGGCGAGGGTCGCTATGTGGCACCCAAGCAGGTGCTCGACGAGCTGGAGGGCGAGGGCCGGGTGGTGTTCCGCTACCGGGACAACATCAACGGTTCGCAGCACGACATCGCCGGTGTCACCTCGGCCAACCGGCGCGTGGTCGGCCTGATGCCGCACCCCGAGCACGCGATCGAAGCGCTGACCGGGCCGTCCGAAGACGGGCTGGGCCTGTTCTACTCCGCGCTCGACGCGGTGCTGGCCGCCTGAACCTGATCAGGCCGTGAGCGTCGCGTAAGGTGTTGCGGCACTGCGTAACTCGTCGAACGCCGCGGTGAGCGCCGCGGTCGCGTCGTGGGTGTCGGTGAAGGTCTTGTCGTCGGTCAGCACCGCGATGCCGAGCTGGTCGGCGTAGCTCCACACGGTGATGTTGACCGGCGCCGCGGGGGAGAGTACCCCGGTGGAGTAGATCTCGCTGACCGGGGCACCGGCGAAGTTCCCGCGCCGGCGCGGGCCCAGCACGCTGGACACCGCCACGTTCATGATCTTGTTCGGCGCGTCGCGCCGGCCCAGCCAGCGGAACATCGCCGGCGCGATTGCCGCGGGCAGGTAGCTCATCATCCGCCCGTACAGGCCGGGGCCGAGGATCTCGTGGTCCTCCTTGGCGATCCGGGTGGCCAGCGCCACCAGCCGTACCCGTTCGACCGGGTCGTCGATGTGCACCGGCAGCGAGACGGACAGACCGCTGATCTCGTTGCCGGTGATTCGGTCCGACTTGTCGGTGGCGGTCGGGACCGACGCGACGATGGGCCGGTCGGCGACTCCGTCGTAGTCCAGTAGCAGCGTGCGCAGGCCCCCGGCGGCCATCGAAAGGATCAGGTCGTTGATCGTCACACCTAGCTCCGCGGCGGTGGCCTTGACCTCGGCCAATGGCAGCGCCGCGCTGGCGAATCGGCGTTGGGGCGACACCACGTGACTGTTGAGGAAGGTCGGTGGGGCGTCGAATGCGGCGGCGAGATCGGGGTGGCCGCCGCGTTCCCGGGAGCGTCGGCGCACCCCGGCCACGCCCCGCGCGGCGTCCCTGATCAACCCGGGCAACGCCGCGAGCTGGCGGAACTGGTCCGCCAGCGCTGCCCGGACCAGACCGAAAGTCGTTGCAGTGCAATCCGTCTCGCAGTCGGTTGCGGCCACGTCAACCAGGTTCATCAGGCGTGCCAACAGGTTCGCCGACGCGATGCCGTCGGCCAGACAGTGGTGTACCTTCCCGATCACCGCGCACCGGCCGCCGGCCAGTCCCTCGGCGAAATGGAACTCCCACAGCGGACGTCCGCGGTCCAGCGGCGTCGAGGCGATCTCACCGATCACCTGGTCCAGTTCGCGCCGACCACCCGGTGCCGGGATCTGTACCCGGCGCAGGTGGTAGTCCAGGTCCGCCTCGCAGTTCTCTCGCCACATCGGATGGCCGAGCCGCCAGGGCATCTCGACCAGCTGGTAGCGCAACGGCTCCAGCAGGTGCATCCGCCCGGACAGGTGGCGGCGGAATGCCTCGAAGCCGAAAGGTGCTGTGCCCGGATCGATCACGGCCACTTTCAGGGTGTGGGTGTGCAGGTTGGGCGTTTCGCTGTAGAGCAGCATCGCGTCCATGCCGTTCAGCCGTTTCATTACGACCTGCTCTCAACCCAACACGGGCAGCCGGCGCTGGGCGGATAACCGGTCCAGCGCGCGCTGCATCACCGAGCGGACGTAAGCATCCACTTCGGCGACGTCGGGGTCGGTGCCGAATTGCGCGACGACGTCGATCGGCTCGAGCACCTCGGTCACGATCTTGGCCGGCAGCGGCAGGTTGGGCGGGAAGATCACACTGATGCCGAACGGGAAACCGAAGCTGACCGGCAGGATGTCCATCCGGGCCTTGGTCAGCCCCAGTTTGCGGGCCAGCCAGTTGCCGCGGGTGAGGAACAGCTGGGTTTCCTGCGCGCCGATCGACACCGTCGGCACGATTGGTACCCCGGCTTCGACGGCGGTGGTGACGTAGCCGGTGCGGCCGTTGAAGTCGACGGTGTTCGCTTCGAACGTCGGTCGGTAGGAGTCGTAGTCGCCGCCTGGGAAGACCAGCACCACCGCGCCGGAATGCAGTGCGGCGGCGGCATTTTCCCGGCTAGCCTCGATCACCCCGAGCCGGCGCAGCCAGCCGTCCATCGGACCGATGAACAGTCCGTAGTGGCCGAGGGTGTAGACGGGGCGGTCGTAGCCGAAGGTGTCGTAGTAGGCCGGCGAGAAGATGAACACATCCGGGGTGAACATGCCGCCGGAGTGGTTGGAGACCACCAGCGCGCCGCCGGCGGCAGGGATGTTCTGCAGATTTCGTACTTCGGCGCGGTGCCACCGCCTGACCATCGGTGCGACGGTGTCGATGACCTGCTTGGTGAATGCGGGATCCCACTTGGCGATCTCGCGTGCGTCCGGATTGTCGCTGGCGGTCATGGCGTTCTCCGATGGTCGGCGATGGTGGCGTTGTGATGGGGATTACCCGTTCCGCCGCTCTACGTATGTAGAGAATATGCTACTCTCGAATAAAGAGAATGTCATTATCACACAGTGTGGCATACCGCACAGCAACGAGTCAGGGGAGGCGCCATGGCCGAAATAGTGCTTGTCACAGGAGGATTCGGGCTGGTCGGATCGCAAACCGTGCGCCGGCTGGCCGCCGGTGGCCACCAGGTGGTGGCCACCGACCTCGGCACCCCGGCGCAGCGCAAGGCGGCCAGGTCGCTGCCCGCCGGCGCCCAGGCGTACTGGGCGGACCTCACCGATCCGCAGGCCGTCGCGAAGCTGATCGCCCAGGTCGAGCCGGCCGTGGTCATCCACCTGGCCGCGGTGATCCCGCCGGTGATCTACGGCCAGCCCGAGCTCGCGCGCCGGGTCAACGTCGACGCGACGGTGTCGCTGTTGCGGGCTGCCGAATCATGCCGGCAACCGCCCCGCTTCATCCAGGCGTCCAGCAACGCCGTGCACGGGGCCCGCAATCCGCACCGCCACCCGCAGCTGCTGACCGCCGACAGCCCCCTCGCCCCGTCGGACAGCTACGGGGCACACAAGGCGGAAGCCGAGCGCCACGTGCGGAGCTCGAGCCTGCCGTGGGTGATCCTGCGGCTGGGCGGCGTGATGAGCGTCGACCCCGGCGCGATGCCGTTCACGTTCGACGCGCTCTACTTCGAAAGCGCGCTGCCCACCGACGGGCGGATGCACAGCGTCGACGTCCGCGATGTCGCGGTCGCGTTCGCTGCCGCAACAACCGCTCCCGCGCGAGACGTGGTCGGCGAGATCTTGCTGATCGCCGGCGACGAATCGCACCAGCTGTTGCAGGGCGAGGTGGGCGCGGCGTTGGCGGCCACCCGCGGCCTGGACGACGTATTACCCGGAGGACGGCCCGGTGACCCCGACAGCGACGAGAACTGGTTCGTCACCGACTGGATGGACACCACCCGATCCCAGGAGCTGCTGGACTTCCAGCACCACCGGTGGCCGGACATGCTGGCCGAGATGCGTGCGGCCACCGGCTGGCGCCGGCACCCGATGCGATTGCTGGCGCCCCTGGCCCGGTTGGTGCTCAAGCGGCGTGCGGCTTATCGGGACGCGCCGGGACGCTACGCGGACCCGTGGGGCGCTATGCGTACCAAGCTCGGCGAACCACGGCCGGACAGGGTGCTCGCCGGGCGCCTGGTCTGAGAGGTTCAGCCGGCATCCAGTACCAGTGTCGGAGAAGGCAATTCGACGACCGGAGCCAACCTGCTGAAAAGATCGATCGCGGCGGCGATGGCACGGTCGGCGAAGCCGGTCAATTCGTGGAAGTCCACCCGGCCCCCGACCCGGCGGGTCTGCTCGGCGCTGACTCCGATTCGCTGCGGGTCCGAGGACCCGTGCACCACGGCGGTGACGTCGCGGTTCACCCGGTTCCAGCTGTCGGCGAACTGGGTCAGCCGCCGACGATCGTCGGCCGGAAAGAAGCACGCGGGAGTGACCCGAATGGTGAACACATCGGGGTGCGCGGGCGGTATCTCCAAGTGCACATGCAGGCGCCGCTCGACGTCGAGGACGAAGAAGAACTCGCCGTCGTGGCGGCCGCGGAAGTACCGCCGCCCGCGGGTGCGCAGGTAGCGCTCGATCAAGTCGGTGCTCAGCGGCTCGGCCGAGAAGTCAGTCATGATGTCGATGCTCCGGCACCCGGCTATGCGGACGCTTTCGGCAAAGCCAGGGATGGCGAAGAATCAGTTGAGAATTCGCTGAGCGAGTCGGTTTCCGCGGTTTCCGGTTCCCCGGTGCTAGGAGCCGTCCGAGGTCGCCGCCGGCCGTCTCTTCCTAGACCAGCACATAGTCCGAATCCCGGTACGCCTCAAGGAGTCTGAGCCACAGCTCGCTGATCGTCGGAAAGCACGGCACCGCATGCCACAACCGGTCGATGGCAACCTGCCCGGCAACGGCGACGGTGGCCGCATGCAGCAGTTCGGTGACACCGGGCCCCACCAGCGTCACGCCCAGTACGCGGCCGTCGTCGACGCCGACCACCATCCTGGCCCGCCCGGTGTAGCCGTCGGCGAACAGCTTGGCACCGGTCACGACGTCGCCGATCTCGACGTCGACGATCTTGGCGCGGTGCCCGTGTTGCGCAGCCTGCTCGGCGGTCAGCCCCACCGACGCCGCTTCCGGGTCGGTGAAGAATGCCTGCGGCACCGCATAGTGGTCGGCGGTGGTGGCGTGCTCGCCCCACGGCGAGGTGTCCAGTGGCCGGCCCTGCGCGCGAGCGGCGATGGCCGCCCCCGCGATCCGCGCCTGATACTTGCCCTGATGGGTGAGCAGGGCGCGGTGGTTGACGTCACCGGCGGCATACAACCACCCCTCGCCGACGGCCCGCACCCGACAGGTGTCGTCGACGTCCAACCAGCTGCCCGGCTCCAATCCGACTGTCTCCAAACCGATGTCGTCGGTGCTCGGTGCCCGGCCGGTGGCGAACAGGATCTCGTCGACCTCCAGTGTGCTGCCGTCGTCGAGCTCGGCCAGCACCGGTCCGGGTCTGCTCAGCTTGGTTACCGAAACGCCTTTGCGGACGTCGACGCCGGCATCGCGCAGACCCTTCTCGATGAGTTCGCCGACGAACGGCTCCATCCGCGGCAACAGCCGCGAACGGACCAGCAGCGTGACCGACGCACCCAAACCCTGCCAGGCCGTTGCCAATTCGACGCCGACACCGCCGGCACCGACGATCGCGAGCCGGCCCGGGACCGAACTGCTATCGGTACCTTGGCGATTCGTCCACGGCCGGACGTCGTCGATGCCCGGCAGTTCGGGTAGCGCGGCGCGGGTACCGGTGCACACGACGACGGCATGCCGGGCGGTCAGGGTGCTCTGGCCGCCGCCGGGCTCGGCTACCGTGACCCGACGCGGACCCGCCAACCGGCCGTGCCCACGGATCAGCGTCGCGCCCGTACCGGCGATCCAATCGGCCTGACCGGAGTCGTCCCAGTTGCCGACATAGTGGTCGCGACGGGCGAACGCGGCGGCGGCGTCAATCGAGCCGCTGACCGCCTGCCGTGCGCCGTCGACGCGGCGCGCATCGGCTAAGGCGAGGACCGGACGCAGCAGCGCCTTGCTCGGCACGCAGGCCCAGTACGAGCACTCGCCACCGGCGAGTTCGCGCTCGACGATCGCGACACTCAAGCCGGCCACCCGGGCCCGGTCCGCGACGTTCTCGCCGACCGGCCCAGCGCCCAGCACCACCACGTCGAAGTCCCGCTCGGTCATCGTCGATCGTCCTTTCAGTCCGGCAGCGCAGTTCAGTCCGGCCCCGCAGACCTGCTATGCGGGTGGGCTCAGCGCCACCGACGCCTCGGCGGTGTAGCACAGGAACGTCAGGGTCTCCTGCAGATACAACTGCACGGTGTCGGCGTCGTGACTGAGGTAGCCGATCGACACGTCGGTACCCAGTTGCAGGTCGAAGTCGCCGCCGCGAGTGGTCAGCAGGAAGGCGCCGTCGATGGCCGGCGCCCAGATGATGTCGCCGTCGACCAGCCGGTTGAGGTGCTCGAGGATCGGATAGCCGTGCGCGGTGGTCTCGCTGACCTTGGTGTAGGCGTCCGCCGACAGCAGCACCGAGTACGGTCCGTCCACCCCGGCCAACCGCAGCTCGGTCAGCGCCTGGGTGATCACGTCGGGGATGTCGCGCGGATCCTCCGGCAGCGTCAGGGGCGGATTGGAGCTGGACTTGCGGATGCCGTCGATCGACGCCGCGGGGTAGCCCTCGAAGATGGCGCGGTCCTCGACGAACGCCAGCTTCTTGGCGGCCGCCTTGACCGGGTCCCAGTCGGAGTCGTTGGACCCGCGCTCCACGTCGTCGATCTCGGCGCGGGACAAGGTGAACGGAACCCGCAACCGCACCAGCGGTTTGCTGGCGCGCAGGTGGGCCACCACGCCGTCGGTGGGTGCCGCCACGTCGAGCAGGCGGCCGGTGCTGACCGCCGCGGTAACCGGGCCGCCGGGCTCGCTGACGTCAACCACGCGGCGCCCGGCGAGGTGCCGTTTGAAGGTGCGCGAGGCCTCCAATTCGATTTCGGCCCAAGCGACTTCGGTGACCGGTGCCAGATCGCGGTACAGGTTGTTCATCGGGACATTCCTTTCAGGCTGCCGATCGAGAGGGAACCGTCGGAGGAGGGTGCAGCTATCGCCGGGGCGGGCGCGGGCGTCTGGGGCAGCGGCGGCGGGTCGTCGAGGAAGTCGACGGTGGGGGAGAAGAACATGGTGCCGGTGACGGCGGTGGAGAAGTCCAGCACCCGATCGGTGTTGCCAGGCGGGTCGCCGAGGAACATGTTCCGCAACATCTGTTCGGTGACGGCGGGGCTGCGCGAATACCCGATGAAGTAGGTGCCGTACTCGCCTTTGCCGACTTCGCCGAACGGCATGTTGTGCCGCACGATCTTCAGCTCGGTGCCGTCGTCGTCGGTGATCACATTGAGGGCGATGTGCGAGTTGGACGGCTTCACGTCGTCGTCCATCTCGATGTCTTCGAGTTTGGTCCGCCCGATCACCCGCTCCTGCTCAGTGACCGACAGCGATTCCCACGACGTCATGTCGTGCACGTACTTCTGCACGTGCACGTAGCAGGAGCCGGTGAAGTCGGGGTCCTCGTCGCCGATTGCGGTGGCGCTCACCGCGATTGGGCCGTCCGGGTTCTCGGTGCCGTCGACGAAGCCGAGCAGGTCGCGGTTGTCGAAGAAACGGAAGCCGTGCACCTCGTCGACCACCGTCACCGCGCCGGCCATCGCCTTGAGAATGCGCCCGGCCAGTTCGAAACACACGTCCATGGTTTCGGCGCGGATGTGGAACAACAGGTCACCCGGGGTGGCCGGCGCCGTGTGGCGCGGACCCTGCAACGCGACGAACGGGTGCAACTCGGCGGGCCGCGGTCCGGAGAACAACCGGTCCCAGGCATCCGAGCCGATCGAGGTGATCACCGACAGTCGTTTGGCCGGGTCGCGAAAGCCGATCGCGCGCACCAATCCGGAGATGTCGGCCAATGCGTCGTGGACTGTCTCCTCGCCACCTTCGTCGATGGTGGCCACCAGGAAGATCGCGGCGGGCGTCAGGGGCGCCAGAATGGGCTGTGGCTGAACAGCGGGCACAGGGTCGACCCTAACCTCCCCGGTCCACGCAGTGGTGCTTAACCTGGCTACATGGTGGCCACCGCGCCCGGGCTGGGTGAATTCATCGACGCGTCCCCGTCGCCGTTTCACGCCTGCGCGACGGCGGCCGTACGTCTGCTCGATGCCGGGTACACCGAATTGCGCGAGCCCGACCGCTGGCCCGCCGAGCCGGGCCGCTATTTCGTGGTGCGGGCCGGATCGCTGGTCGCCTGGCACGGCGGGGCGCCGGGCACGCCGT
The DNA here is from genome assembly GCA_021654635.1 of Mycobacterium kiyosense. Classification (NCBI taxonomy): domain Bacteria; kingdom Bacillati; phylum Actinomycetota; class Actinomycetes; order Mycobacteriales; family Mycobacteriaceae; genus Mycobacterium; species Mycobacterium kiyosense. Next base: position 5,669,898 of record AP025179.1, on the reverse strand, counting down.
TTCGCATCGTCGGCGCCCACACCGACAGTCCGAACCTGCGGGTCAAGCAGCACCCGGACCGCGCGGTCGCCGGCTGGCGGCTGGTGGCGCTCGAACCGTACGGCGGCGCGTGGCTGAACTCCTGGCTGGACCGCGACCTGGGCATCAGCGGGCGGTTGTCGGTGCGCGACGGCACCGGGGTCAGCCATCGGCTGGTGCGGATCGACGAGCCCATCCTGCGGGTGCCGCAGCTGGCCATCCACCTGGCCGACGACCGCAAGTCGGTGACGCTGGATCCGCAGCGCCACCTCAACGCGGTATGGGGGGTCGGGGAGGGGTCGTTCCTCGAGTACGTCACCGGCCGCGCGGGCGTCGCGGTGGCCGACTTGCTGGCCGCGGACCTGATGACGCACGACCTGACCCCGTCGGCGGTGATCGGCGCGGACGCCAGCCTGCTCAGCGCGCCGCGGCTGGACAACCAGGCCAGCTGCTACGCCGGACTGGAGGCCCTGCTGGCCGTCGAGCCGGGCGAATTCGTGCCGGTGCTGGCGCTGTTCGACCACGAGGAAGTGGGGTCGACCTCCGACCACGGTGCCCAATCCAACCTGCTGACCACCATCCTGGAGCGCATGGTGCTGGCCGGCGGCGGTGGCCGGGAGGACTACCTGCGGCTGCTGCCCGCCTCGCTGCTGGCTTCGGCCGACATGGCGCACGCCACCCATCCCAACTATCCGGAGCGCCACGAGCCGGGCCACTGGATCGAGGTCAACGGCGGGCCGGTGCTCAAGGTGCACCCCAACCTGCGCTACGCCACCGACGGACGCACGGCCGCGGCGTTCGCGTTGGCCTGTGAGCAGGCAGGGGGTGTCGCTGCAACGTTACGAACACCGCGCCGACCTGCCGTGCGGGTCGACCATCGGGCCGATGGCCTCGGCGCGGACCGGGATTCCGACCGTCGACGTCGGCGCTGCCCAACTCGCCATGCACTCGGCGCGCGAGTTGATGGGCGCCCACGACGTAGCCCGGTATGCCGCCGCGCTACGGGCGTTTCTCGCACCGGGCTGACGTCAGCGGCCCAGGCCGAACAGCGGGCGGCACCGCTCGAATCCGTCCACCCGCACATCCAGGTCGCGGCGCCGATGCCAATCCGCGCGGGTCAGCCGAAACCGGAGCTGCTCGACCATCAATCCCCTCGCGCTGCACCCGTTCCACGCCGTCGTCGCGATACCCGACGCGGCGCGACACCGCGATCGAAGCCGGGTTGTCGACGAACGAGGTCGACGTGGCCACCTGGGCGCCCAACGATTCGAACGCGAAAGATAAAGCCGCTGAGCGCATCTCGGTGCCGTAGCCGCGCCCCTGGTAACGCCGGCCCAACCAGGAACCGGACTGTACCTGCCGGGTGATCGGGAAATCCTCGGCGATCAGCGCCTGAACGCCGACGGCTTTTCCGTCGACGACGACCGCCAGCGGCAGGTGCCAACCATGAGCTCGGAAGGCGGCCAATTCCCGCCACAGAAAAGACAAGGTGTTGAACGGCAGCTGTTCGCGGGGCGCCCGCGTCCACGGCACCGCGAACGGCATCCGAGCCGGATCGTGCACGCCGTCGAGAATCGTGTCGATCAGCTGGTCGATCAGCTCTTCGGTGGGCAGCCGCAGCTGCAGCCGGGGGGTGCTGATCCGCAGGTCGAACAGCGGCCAGTGACGGGACATCGGATCATCTTCCCCCGCGAAATGCGCTACGCAGAACCATGATTCGCGCGCGCTCGGTTGGCCGCCTTCTCCCGGTACATCGCCTCGTCGACCCGCACGATCAGATCCGCGAAGCTGTCGTCGGCGCCGGCCGCGGTCAGCCCGATGCTCACGCCGACCCCCGGAGTGCATCCGTACCGCTCGTCGAGTCCGCTGATGCGGTGCCGGATCCGTTGCGCGCGCACCTCGGCGGCCGGGCTGTCGACGAAGGCGACGCAGAACTCGTCGCCGCCGACACGGCCGGCGAAGTCACCCGACGCAAGCTCCTCGCGCAGGACGTCGCCGATGGCGATCAGCACCAGATCGCCCGCGCCGTGGCCGGACCGGTCGTTGACCAACTTGAAATCGTCGATGTCGAGCAGCAGCAGACTCAACCGGCCGTCACCGCGGCGGACCCGCTGCAACTCGGCCTCGGCCCGGTCGACGAAACCACGCCGATTCAACAGCGAGGTCAGCGGATCGGACCGGGCGAGCTTCTCCAACTCCCGCTGCAGCGCTTTGATTTCGGTGATATCCCGGGCGGTGTTCAGCACGGTGCGAATCTCGCCATCCGGCCCGTACTCGGGCACCACGCGGAACACGAAATGGCGCGGGCCGTCCAGCGCCGGGTATTCGAAATCCTGTTGCGTCACTTCGCCGGTGGCGAACACGGTGCGATACACCGACTGGAACAGCGCGGCCATCTCCGGGGCGTTGTTGAGCTCGTAATGGTCCTTGCCGATATGGTCTTGCGCCGTCAGTGGCGCCGTCACCTTGTCCAGGCTCGGGTTGACGTAGAGGTGGCGCAGGTTGCGGTCGTACCGTGACACGATGTCGGGCAGGCTTTCGACCAACGCGAAGTCCGCATCGTTGCGCAACTGGCTGTCGGTGGGCAGCCGAACGATCGCCATATGAGTAGCCGAGCCGTCCGGCTCGTCGAGGGGCGTGATCACGCACTGCCAGACCGGCGGGCCAGTGCCGCTCAAGGTGAAGTCCGCGGCCTCGGATGGCCATTCCGCCGCCAGCTGCGCGGTCAACGCCGACTCCGTCAACGCACCCGACTCCATCAATGAAACGAATTTCGGTGTACGCGTGCATATCTCGACCAGATCGCGGCTGTGTCGACAGGTGCAGGCGGGCACGCCGGCCAGACACATGGCCTGCAGCCACCGGTCGCTCATGACATTTCCCGGACGCGTAACTTCGCCTGATACATCAAGGTGTCGACCCGGGCGATCAGGTCGGCCGCGCAGGTATCCGTCGGTCCCGCCTGGGTGACTCCGACGCTCACGCTGAGTTCGACCGAGCGGTCGTCGCAGACAGCGATGTCGTTGACGCGCCGGCACAGTCGCTCGGCAACCGCGTCGGCCTGGGTGGCGTCGGTGTCGATCAACGCGATGCAGAACTCGTCGCCGCCCAATCGTGCGACGAAGTCTTGGGCGCGGGTCTCGGTGACCAGCATGCGGCTCAGCGCCTCGAGCACCCGGTCCCCGGCCGCGTGGCCGAATCGATCGTTGATGCACTTCATGTTGTCCACGTCGAGCATCAGCAGGCTCAGCTCACAGTGCCCGCGCCGAGCCCGATCCAGCGCCGCGCCGGCGCATTCGAGAAAACTGCGCCGATTCAACAAGGAGGTCAACGGGTCAGTGCGGGCCAGACGCTCCAACTGCTGTTGCAATTGCGTGAGCTCGGTGACGTCGCGGATGATCGACAACACGGTCTGTACGCGACCGTCATGGTCGAATTCCGGCATTGCCCGGGCCTGGTAGTTGCGCAGGCCGCCTGGTCCGGCGTAACCGAAGTCCACGGTGACGATCTCGCCGGTGTCGAAGACCCGTTGATAGACCGAATCGGTGTTGGCTCTGCGCTCCTCGGCCATGAACAGCGTTCGCAGGTCCCGGCCGATGTGCTGATCGGCGCTGATCCCGGTCAGTTGCTCGATGGCGGGATTGGCGTAGACGCAACGGAAGTGGCGGTCATGGCGCGTCACCACGTCCGGCAGGTTGTCGATCATCGTCGAGAAGGCGACGCTGGGCACCTGCAGTCGTTCGCAGACACGAAAGATCGCCAGGTAGTCGGCGCTCGGGGCGTCGAAGCGGGTCAGCACACACTGCCAGTCCAGGTTCGCGGCTCCGAGCATGAACGGTGCGTCGCCGGGGTCCGCCGGCCACGCGGCGGCGAGCCGTGCCAACAGCGTGTATTCGTCCAGCTGGCCGGTCAGGTCCTGCATCATCGCCATGAACTCCGGCGTGCGCGCCACGATGGAGGGTCCGGAGTTGTCGACGCGGCACCGGAATGCGGGCACCCCGGCTGACGTCAGGGTGGACAACCACTGCTCCGGGGATGGCACGTCACTGAATTTTAGTTGCCGGGGCAAGTCGGTTGAAGTCGGCACGCCTGCCGGTCCGGCGCATCCCACGGGTCGCCGCGCGCGTCCTGAGCACCACAGACCGCCGGACTCTAGACTGTCGTCGTGACAGGCGCGAGCACCCACACGATCGATACCGTCGAACACGCCGCAACCACTCCGGAGTACCCGCAACCATTCGGTGAGCTCGGCCTCAAAGAGGACGAATACCAGCGGATCCGCGAGATCCTCGGCCGCCGGCCCACCGACACCGAGCTGGCCATGTACTCGGTGATGTGGAGCGAGCACTGCTCGTACAAGTCCTCCAAGGTGCACCTGCGCTATTTCGGTGAGACCACCAGCGACGAGATGCGCACCGGGATGTTGGCCGGCATCGGCGAAAACGCCGGCGTGGTCGACATCGGCGACGGCTGGGCGGTCACCTTCAAGGTCGAGTCGCACAACCATCCCTCTTATGTCGAGCCCTACCAGGGCGCGGCCACCGGAGTCGGCGGCATCGTGCGCGACATCATGGCCATGGGAGCGCGTCCGGTGGCGGTGATGGACCAGCTGCGGTTCGGCGCCGCCGACGCGCCCGACACCCGCCGCGTGCTCGACGGGGTGGTCCGCGGCGTCGGTGGGTACGGCAACTCGCTGGGCCTGCCGAACATCGGCGGCGAGACCGTCTTCGACGAGTGTTACGCCGGCAACCCGTTGGTGAATGCGTTGTGCGTCGGTGTGTTACGTCAGGAGGACCTGCACCTGGCATTCGCCTCCGGAACCGGGAACAAGATCATCCTGTTCGGGGCGCGCACCGGCCTGGACGGGATCGGCGGGGTTTCGGTGCTGGCCTCGGACACGTTCGACGCGGAGAATTCCCGCAAGAAACTGCCGTCGGTGCAGGTCGGTGACCCCTTCATGGAGAAGGTCCTGATCGAGTGCTGCCTGGAGCTGTACGCCGGCAAACTCGTGGTGGGCATCCAGGATCTGGGCGGTGCCGGATTATCTTGTGCCACATCTGAATTGGCCTCCGCGGGTGATGGTGGCATGGTGATCGACCTGGACGCGGTCCCGTTGCGGGCCAAACAGATGACGCCCGCCGAGATCCTGTGCAGTGAGTCGCAGGAACGGATGTGCGCGGTGGTGACACCGGAGAACGTCGATGCGTTCCTGGCGGTGTGCCGCAAGTGGGAGGTGCTGGCCACGGTGATCGGCGAGGTCACCGACGGCGACCGGCTGCGCATCACCTGGCACGGCGAGACGGTGGTGGACGTACCGCCGCGCACGGTGGCCCACGAGGGGCCGGTGTACCAGCGAGCGGTCGCCCGCCCGGACACCCAGGACGCGCTGGTCGCCGACACGTCGGCCAAGCTGCCCCGCCCGGCCACCGGCGCCGAACTGCGGGCGACTTTGCTTGCGCTGCTTGGCAGTCCGCACCTGTGCAGTCGCGCCTTCATCACCGAGCAGTACGACCGCTACGTGCGCGGCAATACCGTACTGGCCGAGCACGCCGACGGTGGCGTGCTGCGTATCGACGAGACCACCGGCCGCGGCATCGCGCTGTCCACCGACGCGTCCGGGCGCTACACCCAACTGGACCCCTACACCGGCGCCCAGCTGGCGCTGGCGGAGGCCTACCGCAACGTCGCGGTCACCGGCGCCACCCCGGTCGCGGTGACCAACTGCCTCAACTTCGGCTCACCCGAAGATCCCGGTGTGATGTGGCAGTTCTCCCAGGCGGTACACGGTCTGGCCGATGGCTGTGCGGCCCTGGGCATTCCGGTCACCGGCGGCAACGTCAGCTTCTACAACCAGACCGGCTCGTCGGCGATCCTGCCGACCCCGGTGGTCGGCGTGCTCGGCGTCCTCGACGACGTCGCCCGGCGTGTCCCCACCGCCCTGGGCACCGAGCCCGGCGAAACCCTGCTGTTGCTCGGCGACACCCGCGACGAGTTCGACGGATCCGTCTGGGCCCAGGTCACCGCCGGACACCTGGGCGGTTCGCCACCCGCGGTCGATCTCGCCCGCGAGAAATTGGTGGCCGAGGTATTGCGTGCCGCGTCCCGGGACGGGTTGATCACCGCCGCGCACGACCTGTCCGAGGGCGGATTAGCCCAGGCCGTCGTGGAAGCCGCCCTCGCCGGTGAAACCGGCTGCCGCATCGTGCTTCCCGAGGCGGCCGACCCGTTCGTGGCGTTGTTCTCCGAGTCGGCCGGCCGGGTGCTGGTCGCCGTGCCGCGCACCGAGGAGAGCCGGTTCCGTTCCATGTGCGAGGCACGCGGCTTGCCGGCCGTCCGCATCGGTGTGGTGGACCAGGCCTCCGACCAGATCGAGGTGCAGGGGTTGTTCACCGTTTCACTGGCCGAACTGCGCGAGACTTCCGAGGCGGTGCTGCCGCGATTGTTCGGGTGAGTCTGCGCGCACTGGCTCTGGCGGCCGCACTGGTCGGCTGGAGCTTCATCGGCCTGCGGCTCCCGACCGTCTGGCGATCCCCGGTGCAGGCCGTTGCCGGCGCCCTGCTGGTGTGGATCACGCGGGCGCCGTTGGGTTTTCGGGCTCCGCAGGTGTGGTCGGGCTTGCGCTCCGGGTCGGTGGCCGCGGCCGTCGTGTCGGCGGCGATCGGGGCCAGCACACCGGTGCCCATCGTGCGCCTCTCGATGGCCGCGCGTGAGCTGCCGCCGTCGGTGCCGAGCTGGCTCGGGCTGCAGATACCGATAGGCACGGTGTGGGCCGAGGAGGCTGCCTTCCGCGCCGCCTTGGGCGTCACGGCGGCCCGCGCCTTCGGCACCACCGGTGGACGGCTGCTGCAGGCCGGGGCATTCGGGCTGTCCCACATCGCCGACGCGCGGGCGACCGGCGAGCCGGTGGTGCCCGTCGCGTTGGTCACCGCCGTTGCCGGCTGGGTGTTCGGCTGGCTGGCCGAGCGGTCCGGCAGCCTGGCCGCACCGATGCTTGCGCACCTGGCGATCAACGAGTCCGGGGCGGTGGCCGCGGTAGCCGTCCAGCGCTGGACGTGCAACGGCTCACACGCGCTGCGGTGAGCGGCCCGGCGCCCTACACTTGTTAACTGCGTGTTAAATCGCCCGGATTCAAGCCCAAGAGAGGTTGGCACCTTCGGTGCATAGGCTGCGTGCCGCGGAACACCCGCGGCCGGATTACGTGCTGCTACACATCAGCGACACCCACCTCGCCGGCGGCGACGGCCCGCTCTACGGCGATGTCGACGCCGACGGCCGGCTGGCCGAACTGCTGGACCAGCTGGACCGATCCGGACTGCGTCCTGACGCGATCGTCTGCACCGGCGACCTTGCCGACAAGGGGGAGCCCGCGGCGTACCGCAAACTGCGAGATTTGGTCGAGCCGTTCGCGACCGAATTGGGTGCCGAACTGGTCTGGGTGATGGGCAATCATGACGACCGCGCCGAGCTGCGCAGGCAGCTGCTCGACGAGGCCCCGTCGCTGGCGCCGCTGGACGCGGTGCGGATGATCGACGGGCTGCGCATCGTCACGCTGGACACCTCGGTACCCGGTCACCACTACGGTGAGCTGCGCCCAGCCCAATTGGATTGGCTGGCAGACGAATTGGCCAGCCCCGCGCCCGACGGCACCATCCTTGCCCTGCATCATCCGCCGATCCCGAGCGTGCTGGACATGGCCGTCACCGTGGAACTGCGCGACCAGGCCTCGCTCGGTCGGGTGCTGAAAGGCACTGACGTACGGGCCATCCTGGCCGGGCACCTGCACTACTCGACGAACGCGACGTTCGTCGGGATCCCGGTGTCGGTGGCCTCGGCGACCTGCTACACCCAGGACCTCACGGTCTGTGCCGGCGGCACCCGCGGCCGCGACGCGGCGCAGGCCTGCAACCTCGTGCACGTCTACCCCGACACCGTGGTGCACTCGGTCGTTCCGCTCGGCGGCGGAAAGACGGTGGGCACCTTCGTTTCTCCGGGTCAGGCGCAACGCAACCTGGCCGAGGCCGGCATCTTCATCGAACCGTCGCGCCGCGATTCGCTGTTTCGGCACCCGCAGCTGGCGTTGACGTCGACCCAGGATGCTGTCGACTGATCCCGGCCGCCACCCGCTCCCACGGAGCCGGGATCGGGAAGTAGCGCTCCAGGAAGTCCACGACCAGCTCGGCGCGCCGCGCCGCCGACACCTCCGGGAAGCTGCTGTCGTTGAGGCAGAAGAAGTCGTAGCCGCGGCTCTTGCGGAGCTTGGGCAGCAGGCTCAGCCCCGCCTGGGTCGTCGTGTTGACGTAGCGAACCTTCGCCTTCTCTTGCTGCACAGCGCGTCCGGTCAGCAACGCGTAGTAGTGGTAGAACGAGTTGGTCACCGAGATGTCGGTGCTGGACCGGAATGCACTGGCCTGAGTGCGGGCGAACTCTTCGCCGAACTCCTGCTCCATCTCGCGCAGCACGCTCTTGCGCAGCGGGACGGCGGTGTGCTCGAGATGACGGGTGATGGTCTGCCCGAAGCGCTGACGCAGCAGTTGGCGGTTGACCCGGGCCGCGTTCTCGAATCCGCTGCGGCCGGGATGATTTGCGCCGAGGCCGATCCGGGTGTCCGCTTCGATGAACCGGCTGACGCCGCCGGGTGAGAAGAACATGCCGGGCCGGACCGGCCGTCCGAAGAACATGTCGTCGTTGGAGTACAGGAAATGCTCGCTGAGGCCGGCGATGTGGTGGAGCTGGCTCTCCACCGCGTGCGAATTGTAGGTGGGCAGCGCGGCGGTGTCCGAGAAGTGCTCCGCGGCCCGCACCAGGGTGATCTTGGGGTGGTCGACCAACCACGCCGGTGCCGCCGAATCCGTCGCGATGAAGATGCGCCGGATCCACGGCGCGAACATGTTCACCGACCGCAGTGCGTATTTCAGCTCGTCGATCTGGCGGATCCGCGCGTCCGCGTCGTCACCTTCGCCCACCACATGACCGGACATCCGCGCGGCGCGCCGGGCCCGGAACTCCGGATCGCTGCCGTCGACCCAGGAGAACACCAGATCGATGTCGAACGTCACATCGCTGGCGTGCGGGGTGAACATTCCCTGCATCGTCGGCCACTTGTAGCCGTGCAGCCGGACCGTGGCAGGCGTGAGTTCTGCGCGCGGCAGCTCCCTGCGGGTCAACGCATTCTCCACCGGGCAGCCGATCACGGTGTCCCCGAAGGTCCAGAACTGCAGGTCCACCCCGAATGCCGAGCCGTATCGGAACCCGCCCGGAGCTATCCGTCGCCGGTACAGTCGCAGGATACGCGCATCCGGGTGTTCCGAAAGTCGACCCTCGGCCAGCAGGACCGGTGAAAACCCCTTCTCGTCAAGGGTTTTCGCGTACATCGGTTCTCGGGCGCAGGCCGCCGCGAGAGCCCGTTCGACGTGCGGGCGCAGTCGCAGATCGACCGCCAGCACCGGCCGGTTCTTATGGTTGCGGATCAGCAGGAACGGAATATCCGCCCGGTTCAACGTCTTTCGCAGAAACACCAGATCTTCGATCTGTGCCTCGTGCGGGGGCAAACCCGATTCCACCCGGGCGATCTTGCCGCGTCGGCTCACCACGATCGGGTTCGACCGGCATTGGGCGTCCCGGTTGCTGCGCGAAGAGGTTCTGGGCATCGGAACACCGCCTTAGTGAGAAGGGAGCACGGCAACCGGAGAATCTCACACTTGCGACTTGCCCGCGCGGTGTCGCGGGCAAATTCCGATAACTGTTGCAGGACAGTCGATTTAGGCTCGGTGCAACATCGGTTCGTAACTGCTGGTTTACCCTGACGTCATGTATGCCGACCTCAGGGGTTGATGGTGGGATCGCCCACCTGGCGGCCCCACACGTAGTCGACGACGACCGGCGTCCCGACTTCGAAGTGGTTGTAGGGCGCCAGGCTGGCGCCCACGTCCATCACCAGAAGCGGCGCCGGCCACAGGTCGCGGGTGATGGTCTGCCAACAGCCGGGTTTGCCTCCCGGCCCGCCACGCGCGTTGATCCGGGGCAGGTTGTCCGGATAGATGTACGGGTTCGGGGAACCGGAGATGGCGCCCGCCGAGGTGGCCCCCAGCGCGTAGCCGTTGAACCCGAGCGCGTTGTGGATCCGCGGCGCCACCAGGTTGTAGTTGCGCAGCGTGCAGAAGATCTCGGGGCTGTACTCGTCGAACAGCGCTGCGGTCGCACCCAGGTCGGTGGCGCCGCGCGCCAGATACGGCCCGGCCCGCTCGAAAACCGGTGCCGCATCGTTGCCCAGACCGGCGGCCGCCAGCAGCGCCGCATCCAGGGCGTCGCGTTGCCGGTCGACGGTGCGCGCCGTCGTCGCGGCCTGGTTCAGCGCTTCCACCAGGTCGGGTGCGGCGTCGGCGTAGACGTCGCCCAGCGCCGCCAGCCGCTGCATGTCGAAGCGGGCCTGCGGCATCCGCGGGTTCAGGTCGTCCAGGATCGCGTTGCCGTTGGTCACAGAAGCGCCGAACTTGTCCCCCAATCCGGTCAGGGCCTGGCCGGCCGCGCTGAGCGTGAGGTTGAGCTTGACCGGATCGACCTTCTCGGCCAGCGCGGTCAGGGTCTGGAACAGCGAGTTGAACTCCGTGGTGACGTGTGTCGCGTTGATCACCATCGACGGTGTGATGTGTTGCGGCGCAGGGTTTTGCGGCGATGTCAGCGACACGTATTTGTTGCCGAACACCGTGGTCGCGGTGATCTGGGCGGCCACGTTGGCCGGGATCTGCGGGATGTAGCGCGGGTAGATGTCCAGTACCAGTTGCGCCGCCGGCACGCCGTCGTGGGTGATCTCGGCGATGTCGGAGACCCGGCCGATCTGCACACCGTTGTAGGTGACCTTGGCGCCCGGGTCCAGTACCAGACCGGCGCGTGGGGCGATCATGGTCAGCTTGGTTTTCGGGGTGAAGTTCCCGCGGAACTGCCAGTACAGCGCCCCGAGCACGAGCCCCACCACCATCAGTGCCACCAGCCCGATGGTCTTGAATGGCGGTCGCGTGCCCGAGCGACGGCGCTCCATGACTTTGAGACCCTAGGGTATGGCTGTCCGCAACAGAACAGATCCGGCGAAGACCCGGCAGGCCGTGTCGGTCCTCGCGGACTGGTTGCGCGACGAATCGGCCCCGGAGCCGGGCCGGGACGCGCTCGGTGCGGCCGTGCGGCTCACCGCCCGCACCCTGGCCACCTCGGCACCGGGGGCCAGCGTCGAGATACGGGTGCCGCCGTTCGTCGCCGTGCAATGTATTTCGGGCCCCCGGCACACCCGGGGCACGCCCCCCAACGTCGTGGAGACCGACCCCAGGACCTGGTTACTGCTGGCAACGGGGCTGCTGAGCGTGGACGAGGCGGTTGCGACCGGCGCACTGGCCCTCTCGGGCTCCCGGTCCCGTGACATTGATCACTGGTTACCAGTGTTGCAATTGGGGTACTGACCATAGGTTTTGTGCCCATACGCACGGCGCGTCGCGGCCCGACACGCGGGTTGGATTGCACGGCCGGGCGATGCGGCCCGTAGACTCCGAGGCGTCACCAACCGCGCCCTAGGGAGTCGCCAAACCGTGACCGCGCAGCAGCCCGAGCAAGACTTCAGTTCGCCTCGTGAAGAGTGTGGCGTATTCGGGGTCTGGGCCCCCGGCGAAGATGTCGCCAAACTCACCTACTACGGACTGTATGCGTTGCAGCATCGCGGTCAGGAGGCCGCCGGCATTGCGGTCGCCGACGGTTCTCAGGTCCTGGTCTTCAAGGACCTCGGCCTGGTCAGTCAGGTATTCGACGAGCAGACGCTGGCCGCCATGGACGGCCACGTCGCCATCGGGCACTGCCGCTACTCCACCAGCGGCGACACCACCTGGGAGAATGCCCAACCGGTCTTTCGTAACACCGCCGCCGGAACCGGTGTCGCGTTGGGACACAACGGCAACCTCGTCAACGCGGCCGAACTTGCCGCGCGGGCCCGCGACGCGGGGTTGATGGCCAAACGGTACCCGGCGCCGGCGACGACGGACTCCGACATCCTGGGTGCGCTGCTCGCCCACGGAGCGGCCGACTCCAGCCTGGAACAGGCCGCCCTGGAACTGCTGCCGACCGTGCGTGGCGCGTTCTGCCTGACGTTCATGGACGAGAACACCCTCTACGCCTGCCGCGACCCGCACGGCGTGCGTCCGCTATCGCTGGGGCGGCTGGACCGCGGCTGGGTGGTCGCCTCCGAAACGGCGGCGCTCGACATCGTCGGCGCCTCCTTCGTCCGCGACATCGAGCCGGGCGAGCTGCTGGCCATCGACGCCGACGGGGTGCGGTCCACCCGGTTCGCCAACCCCTCGCCCAAGGGCTGCGTCTTCGAATACGTCTATCTGGCCCGGCCCGACAGTGTCATCGCCGGACGCTCCATCCACGGCGCCCGCCTGGCGATCGGCCGTCGGCTGGCCCGCGAGTGCCCGGTGGACGCCGACCTGGTGATCGGCGTGCCGGAGTCCGGTACCCCGGCCGCGGTGGGATACGCCCAGGAATCCGGCGTTCCCTACGGTCAGGGCCTGATGAAGAACGCCTACGTCGGGCGCACCTTCATCCAGCCGTCGCAGACCATCCGCCAACTCGGCATCCGGCTCAAGCTGAACCCGCTCAAAGAGGTGATCCGCGGCAAGCGGCTCATCGTCGTCGACGACTCGATCGTGCGGGGCAACACCCAGCGCGCGCTGGTACGCATGCTGCGCGAAGCCGGGGCGGTGGAAGTGCACGTCCGGATCGCCTCGCCGCCGGTGAAATGGCCCTGCTTCTACGGCATCGACTTCCCGTCCCCGGCCGAGCTGATCGCCAACGCGGTCGAGGATCAGAGCGAGATGCTGGAGGCGGTTCGGCACGCGATCAACGCCGACACGCTCGGCTACATCTCGCTGCGCGGCCTGATCGCCGCCACCGAGCAACCCGCCTCGCGACTGTGCACCGCCTGCTTCGACGGCAGCTACCCGATCGAGCTGCCCAGCGGCAGCGCGTTGGGCAAGAACGTCATCGAGCAGATGCTCGCCAACGCAGCGCGCGGCGCCGGACTGGGCGAACTGTCCGGTCCCGAAGTACCGGAAGTCCCCGTCGGGCGCTGACCCGAGCGCGCAACAAGCGGTAACTGCTGCCGACGGTGCGCACCGGACGGTAGCCTTTATCGCGATGACGGATCCCGAACGCAACCAGGGCGTCACCTACGCAGCGGCCGGGGTGGACATTGAAGCCGGTGACCGCGCTGTCGACTTGTTCAAGCCGCTGGCCACCAAGGCCACCAGGCCGGAGGTACGCGGGGGGCTCGGCGGGTTCGCCGGTCTGTTCGCGCTGCGCGGTGACTATCGCGAACCGGTGCTGGCGGCGTCCACCGACGGCGTAGGTACCAAGCTGGCGGTCGCACAGGCGATGGACAAGCACGACACCATCGGACTCGACCTGGTCGCCATGGTGGTGGACGACCTCGTCGTGTGCGGGGCCGAGCCGCTATTCCTGCAGGACTACATCGCGGTCGGACGCACCGTCCCAGAGCGGGTGGCGGCGATCGTCAGCGGCATCGCGGAGGGCTGCGTGCGTGCCGGGTGTGCGTTGTTGGGCGGGGAGACCGCCGAGCACCCCGGCCTGATGGAACCCGACCACTACGACATCTCGGCCACCGGCGTCGGCGTGGTCGAGGCCGACGACGTGCTGGGGCCGGACCGCGTCAAACCCGGCGACGTCATCATCGGGATGGGATCCTCGGGCCTGCATTCCAATGGCTACTCGCTGGCCCGCACCGTGTTGCTGGACATCGACCGGATGAACCTGGCCGGTTACGTCGAGGAATTCGGCCGCACGCTGGGCGAGGAACTACTCGAGCCCACGCTCATCTACGCCAAGGACTGCCTGGCGCTGGCGGCCGAAACCCAGGTGCGCACGTTCTGCCACGTCACCGGCGGCGGGCTGGCCGGGAACCTGTCCCGCGTCATCCCGCCCGGGCTGGTCGCCGAGGTGGACCGCGGCACCTGGACGCCCGCTCCGGTGTTCGCGATGATCGCCCAGCGTGGCCGCGTCACCCAGGCGGAGATGGAAAAGACATTCAACATGGGCGTCGGCATGATCGCCGTCGTCGCCCCCGAGGACACCGATCGGGCCCAGGCCATCCTGACGGCGCGGCACCTCAATTGCTGGGAGCTGGGCACCGTGTGCAAGGGCGGCAAGGAAGGCCCGCGAGCGACCCTCGTCGGGCAGCACCCGCGATTCTAAAGCGAGGACTCGCACAGCATTGTGCCGATGCGAAGGAGCATCGGCACAGTCTGGATCAGCGAGCTAGCGGCGCCAGTCGTCGTCTTCCCACGAGTCGTCACCGCCCAGGGGGTCGGATTCGTCGGTGCTCGTCCCGGACAGCTCGCGCTGAAGCCGCTGGAAGTCGGTCTGGGGGGAGCTGTATTTCAGTTCTCGAGCAACCTTGGTCTGCTTTGCCTTAGCCCGGCCGCGGCCCATGGGGGAACCCCCTCGCGAAATAACGGAGCGGCCTACGAGTAGGCGGCTCCGATCTCTTAGTGTCGTTATTGTCCTGCCGACAGCTTACCGTGCCGCGCGGCCTAACGTAGGCGCGCCCTGCCAGCTAGCCTTAACGGCCCTCGAGATCAGCGGCCGCCGCCGCGCAGCCGCTCCACCGCGAGGCGTCCGGCGCCCAGCTCGTCGGCCGGCGGCAGGGATTCGGGGTCGATCACCGCGGCCACCGCGCCGTCGGCGCCGGTCGCCAATTCGGTGTCGCCGGGTATGCCCCGCTTCACCAGGGCCAGCGCCACCGGACCCAGATCGACGTGCTCGACCACCGTGCCCAGCCGGCCCACCGACCGGCCACCGGCCAGCACCGCGTCGCCGGTCGACGGCCGGTCCGCCGAGCCATCCAGGTGCAACAACACCAGCATCCGCGGCGGTTTGCCCAGGTTATGCACCCGTGCGACGGTCTCCTGGCCGCGGTAACACCCCTTGTCCAGGTGCACGGCTCCTGCGCCCGGCCCGCCGATCCAGCGCACTTCATGCGGGATGGTGCGTTCGTCGGTGTCCACGCCCAACCGCGGCCGCAGGGCCGCCACCCGGTGCGCCTCATAGGCCCACACTCCGGCCGGGCGCACGCCCGCCGCGGTCAGACGCTGCCGCCACTCTGCCGCTTCTGCACGGGGTACCAGCAGGTCGAGTTCGGGTGGGCCGCCGGGCGTGCCGGCCACCCGCCGCAGGAAACCGCCCCCGGCCAGCGGGACGGCCCGCCATTCGTCGGGCAGCGCTGCGAGCCCCAGGACGTCGAGCACGCCCCGGTCGGCTAGCTGCGGACCGATCAGCGACAGCACCGCCAGGTCGGCGGCCTCGACGGTGACCTCGGACCAGAACACCATCTTGCGCAGATAGTTCAGCAGCGGCTCGCCCCGCCACGGTTCGGTGTCCAGGTAGGTGGTGCCGCCCAGCTCGGTCTGCAACCAGTGGTCCTCGACCCGGCCCTGGCCGTCCAGGCTCAGGTTCTGCGTGCTTGCGCCCTCGGGCAGGTCGCTGACGTGCTGGGTGGAGATGTTGTGCAGCCAGGGTTGCCGGTCCTTGCCGGTCAGGGTCAGCACCGCGCGGTGCGAACGATCCACCACCACGGCCGCGGTCTCGGCGGCCCGCTGCTCGCCCAGCGGATCGCCGAAATGCCAGATCGCGCCGGCGTCGGGTCCGGGATCCGGAGCGGGAACTGGATTCATGTGTCAACTCTACGGTTGCCTCCAACCGCCCCGAGCGTCACGTCAGCGTGGCGTTCGGCGCCCACCGTCACGCTGGCGCAACGTTCGGGGAGGGCGGCGGGCCGCGGGCGGCGTGGGAGGGCGGCGGGATGGCGGCGGCTGACGGCGGTGGCGGGCGGCTGGCGGGCGGGTGTCGTTAGGCTCTCACTCCATGGCTGGAGTGGTGGTCACGCTTGACGGTGCAGTCCTGGATCCCGCGACACCGCTGCTGCACGCCGACGATCTGGCCGCGGTGCGCGGTGACGGGGTGTTCGAGACGCTGCTGGTGCGCGACGGCCGGGCCTGCCTGATCGAGGCGCACCTGCAGCGGCTGACCCAATCCGCCGCACTCATGGAGCTGCCCGCACCGGATCTGCCGGCCTGGCGGCGCGCGATCGACGCGGCGACCTGCGAGTGGACCTCGAGCAGCGCCGACGAAGCCGCGATGCGGCTGATCTACAGCCGGGGCCGGGAGAGCGCGCCGACCGTGCCGACCGCCTACGTCGCGGTCAGCCCGGTCCCGGACCGGGTCGCGGCGGTGCGGCGCGACGGCGTAGCGGCGATCACATTGGACCGAGGGCTGCCGGCCAAGGGGATCGACGCCATGCCCTGGCTGTTGGCCGGCGCCAAGACGCTCTCCTATGCGGTCAACATGGCGGTGTTACGCCACGCAGCCCGTCACGGCGCCGGCGACGTCGTCTTCGTCAGCACCGACGGCTTTGTGCTGGAGGGCCCGCGGTCCACTGTCGTCATCGCCACCGAAGGCGACGACGGCAACCCGTGCCTGCTCACCCCGCCGCCCTGGTTCCCCATCCTGCGCGGCACCACCCAGCAGGCGCTCTTCGAGGTCGCTCGCGCCAAGGGCTACGACTGCGACTATCGCGCCCTGCGCGTACCGGATCTGTTTGCCGCCCAAGGTATTTGGCTTATCTCCAGCATGACGCTGGCGGCGCGCGTGCACACCCTCGACGGTCGGCCGCTGCCTCGCGCCGCGTTCGCCGACCGCTTCGCCGAACTGGTCGACGCCGCAATCGTCAGCGATCGCTGAGGCGTTAAATCTGTTGTCGGCGGACGGAAGCCGCGGTAGCGTCGGTCGTACACAAGAAGGGAGGTGGTCCGCGAAATTGATAGCTGCATGGACATGTGAGGTGGCTGCGCGCTAGCTGCATGGCTCGGAAGAGTCAGCGATCAACGCGCGCTGGCGAATTTCCCGCAGCCACCCGGCCCCCGAGTCTTCGGTCTGTCCAACCGGAGTACGGCTCGGGGGCCGCTCCATTTCTCGGCCCGGCTAGTGCTCGATCTTGGCCGCGATCTGATCGGCGACCTTACCGGCGGGGCTCTCCGTCCCGGCCGCGGCGCAGGCCAGCACGTCGACCACCACGTCCGTCTGCGCGCTCAACAGACGGTGGCAGGTGCGGCCCGCTCCGCCCGTCTCCACTTTCTCCATCCAGATTCTGTTCCGCGGTTCACCCTCGAGGCGCCCGAAGGTCCACTCGAAGGTCCGCTTCTGCGTGGTCAGGGTCACCGCCCGGTCAGCGCAGGGCCGCCATTTGTCCGCGGACGCCTGCACGAACGCATGCGCCTTCTCGGCGGACCCGAACGCGACCACCGCCTCGTAGGTCCGGTGCGCCGGGTCCTCTCCCGGCGTCTGGATCGCCTGACCCCGCGCCGCGACGAAGCCGTCGGCGCCTTCGTAGGACTCGCGAAGCAATGGTTCGTACGCTCCGAAGCACTCGGGAGCGGACAGGGTGCCCGGGCTGGGGCGCAGCTCGTCGGTCTTACCGGCGACCGCCATACCAGGATCGCCCATGATGGTGCCGATTTCGGCGGCGCTGAGCAGAAACGAATCGAGCTTGTCGGCGTTCTGAGCACCAGCCCCCGCCGGGGCAGCCGTCGCAGCGCTGGACGCGCTCGGTTTGGCGGCCGGCTTGCGACCGCCACCCTGGGTAGCGAAGACGACGATCAGCACCACGGCCACCACGGCGGCCAGGGCGGCGCCGCCGATCAGGAGCAGTCGCTTGCTGGATCCGCCACCCGGACCGGCAGCCGACGCGGTGCCCGAACCGGTCGCCGGGCGCGCCGCAGCGATAGCCGGCTGTGTGGGCGCGGCGGAGGTGGGCGCGGCGGCTTCGGTGGCGGCCGGTGCCGGTGGTTTCGGGCCGGCCGGCGAGCCGTCCTTGGCCTCGATCTCGGCCAGCACATTGTCGATCTCGGTGCGGGTGCGGTACGTGACGTCATGGCGCATCCGCAGCATCCGCAGCAGCTGGGCGATGTCGCTGCGGGCACTGGGGTCGCTGCCATCCTCGTCGAGGCCCGACCGCAACTCGACCAGCAGCTGCAGCTGCTGCTGCGGAGTGAGTTCCTTCTCCGAGAGGGTGTTGCCCAAGCGCATGATGTAGCCGAACGGCAGCGGCGGCTCGTCGGGCAGCGGGGACGGCAGCGGCGACTCCTTGGCGGCCAGCCCGTGGATGGCGGTGACCAACTGGATCCCGGCGTCCACCGTCGGGTTCTGGTAGTCGATGATCTGCAGCGCGGAGACGGGGTTGACGCGCACGCTGTCGACCGGGCCCACCTGGACCGGCAGTATCGGCCGGTTCAGGGCCTGCGCGTAACGCAGCTCGGCCTGGCTTGGCTTGGACTGCAGCCAGTTGTTGGACAGCGCGACGATGAACACGTCGCAGGAACGGATCTGCTCGAGGATGGCGTTCCACCACGCGTCGCCGCCGCCGAGCTCCTGGTCGAACCAGACTTTCTGCTGAGCGCGCTTGAGTGCGGTCGTCAGCGCGTCCAGCGACGTTCTGTCCTGGCTCGAATAGCTGATGAATATGGCCACAGCGGTCTCCTCAATTGAGGGCAGGGGGAAGTCAATACGGTGAAAACCGTCCTGCGACCGTAGCGCATTTCCGTTCCCGGGCGACCGGCTTCCGGCAAACCCGGGGCGGTCATCGGGCGAACGGCGTGCGCGGTCAATCCCGGTCGGGGACCGCGGCGTCGGCCGGGGCATGGATCTCGGCGTACCGCCGCGCGAATTCAGGGCCCGGGACCGGCCACTGCTCACCCTCCGCGCCGCGCACCACCCAGTCGCCGTCGGCCGCGGTTGTGGGTCCTTCCAGGGTGTTGACGGTCTCGCCGGGCTGCGCCGGCCGCGCCTGCACCCGGCCCTTGCGGCGCCACAAGCCTTCGTCGCCAGGGCCGGCCGGTTCGTAGGTGGCGTGGAAGATGTCGTCGCGCACCGACCACGTCTTGCCGTCGCATCGGACCTCCCAGTCGCCGGCGTCGGCGCGCATGGTCTGCCCCGAGTCCGACTTCCACGTCCACGCCTCGTGCCGTTGTTCGGCGGCCACCGTGCCGACCCGGGTGAACGAGCGCCACAGCGGGCGTGATCGGTAACCGAGCTGGCGCAGACTCCACAGCGTGGCCGCCAGGCTGCGCACGGCGGCGCCGAGCAGGTCCGGGTTGCTCTCGACCACCGACCAGTCCACCAGCTTGTCGTGGATCTTGCGCGCGTCGTCGCGGGGTGTGCCGTACTTCCAGCCGTTGCGGCGGTAGTAGCGGCACCAGTCTTCGTGCTCGGCCCGCGCCATGGCCAGCGCCGAGGCTTCGTCGAAACCCATCATCGCCAGCTGCTCCAGCGGCGGCGAATCAGCCATCTGCCGGCCGGACAACTGCGCGGGCGGGCTGCCCCAGGTGTTCCACGTGTGCCCGGCGATCTGTTCGACCATCCACAGGGCGTTGCGGACCTGACGACGGTTGGAGCCGCGGTAGAACTCGTCGAGCTCGACCCACGGCACCGCGGCCGGCCCACGCGGCCAACTGGGGTCGAGGGTGGCGACATAACGCTCGTGAATCAGCCGCGCGGCGCGTTCCCAGGCGTCTTGCACCTGCCCTTCGCGGGTGTCCAACACCAGCGAGTAAGACTGCAGCATGCCGACCACCTGAATCGAGTCGTCGTCGATGCTGGTGTTCAGATCCGAGGTGTAGACCGGCATGTCGGGGAAGCGGGCCGCCAGCCGGGTGCCGGTGGTCGCGGTATGGGCGTCGACCAGGATCACCGCGCAGGTGGTGGGTTCGGTGTCGGCCAGCAGTCGCAGCACGGTGGGAATGCTCGGCGCTTCCGCTACGGCGTCGATCGACGGCCCGTCGGAGGCGAAACCCGCTTGCCGGCGGTAGAACTGATGATCCTGCAGGTATTCCGCGGCGTCCCTCTCGACCAGGGTCAGCGCGGGCAGCGGATGCGCTCCGGGCGGGGCGTAGAAGTCGCGCTCCAAGGCGCGCCGGGTCAGATCCGCACACAGTGCCAGGGTCAATTGCGAAGTGCCGCAGACGAACACGCGCTTGATCCGGCCCGTCGCGATGATGCCGTCGAGCAGCCGGGCCGCGGTCACCTCGTACTTGCCCACCACGTCGGCGGCCCAGCGGGTGTCGGATCCGCCGAACTGCTGGGCTCGCCAGGCTTCGGCCAGCCACGGGTCGTCGATACGCACGATCAGCGGCAGCCGGCGCTTGTCGGCGACCTCGGCGAGTCGACGGCTGATCAGGTCCAGCCACAGCAGGTTGACCGCGGGGTCGGGCGCCATCAGGTAGAGGCGGCCGAGGTGGCGCCACAGCCGCAGCGACACCAGGGTGGACGGTGTGTTGAAGTCCACCAACACCACCCGGGCGCCCAGCCTGCGGACCCGGTTCACCCGGTCGTCGCTGGCGCCGGTGATGACCACCAGCGTGCTGCGCCGGTCCAGCGTCCGCGCGATGCCGCTGACCATCGACTCGGTGTCGTCGTCGACGCCGACGACCGCCGTGACGGAGTCGGCGAGATTGGCCCGCAGCCGGTCCACCTGGGATCGGAACACGCCGACCACCACGCCGCCCAGACCGGTGAAGATCGCCGAAACCGCTGCCAGCCGGGCTAATTCGAGTCCGACAGGGGTGGGATCCGGGCACACGTGGCCGCCGAGCGAGTAGTCGCTGCTGCTGCCCTTGATCAGCTGGGCCGTCAACATCAACGGCGTGAAGACGGCGGGGTGGTTGGTGTCGTGGCAGCCCCAGTACGCGCTGAGGCCCAGCACCGCGCTCATCGTGATGAGCGCAGCGATCACGGTGAACGAAACGCCCACCACCCGGTGATTGGCACTGGAGCGAAACGTCATCACGCAGGCCGTGACCAGCACGCCGACCACGATCGCGGTCGTCGCCATCGATCCGGGCCGGCCGAACCAGCGCAGCCAGCCGGGCAGCGCGCCCAAGATGGCGGGCCGGGCCGCCACCGCGGCGAGGTAACCGATCAACAGCACGGCGAGCGCGGACACCGCCCACCGCAGCCGAGGCGGGGCCGTCTTGCGGGTGCGCATCCGGGTGGTCAGCCGACGAATCGGGTCAGCCGCGCCGACAAGTGCGGCACCAGCGCGCCGTCGGCGTCCACCCGCTCCTCGACATAGCCGAGGTCACCGCCCTCGACGATGCCGTACAGCCGCTTGGCGCCGCCGACCAGCACGCCGGACCGGCTGCGGGCCAGGGCGTCGGTGGCCAGTTCCCACGACGACTGGGTCAGGGGCCGGCCGTAGAACAACTCGATGTACCCCGCCGAGTGGGCCAGCAACAACTCGATCGCGGTGGACTCGGTGGGATCGTCGGGGTCGCTGACGAAGCGCCAGAAGCCGGTTTCGCGCAGGCCGGGCTCTTCATATTCGCCGGCGTCGTCGAGCCGCCAGGACCGGGCCTCCCAGATCAGGTAGTCGCCGCCGTCGTGGGAGACCACGATCTGCTGGCCGAACCGGTAGTCGCCGTGCGTTCCGCGGCCCTCGCCCTCGCCGCGCCACACCCCGACCAGCGGCAACAGCGCCAGCAGCGCGTCGTGCAGGCTGGCGCCCTCACGCAGGTTCGCCGTGTCCGGCGGAACCGGCAGGTCGTCGAACGCGGGAATGTTGCGCGCGGCGGTCAGCTTGGCGCGTTCGGCCGCGGCGGCGACGGCCCGGTCTCCCGAACTCGCCAGGTCGCCGACCGCGTCATCGCCCTCGTTGGACGTCACGACTCGTCGGTGATCAGCCGGTACAGCGCGTACAGCGCAAACCAGGAGATGACCCCGGTCGACAGGACCAGCATGATCTCGAAGAACAGCACCACGGCGACGAGTCTATTCTGCCCGCGAGCGTTGCCGTCAGGCGATCTTGATGTCCACCTCGTGGATGCCCGCCCCCGACGGCGTCACCGCGGCGTCGCCGTTGCCCACCCTGGACAACGCGCGCAGCGTCCACGAACCCGGCGCGGCGAAGAAGCGGAAGTCACCGGTGGCCGAGGCGACCACTTCGGCGGTGAATTCGTCGGAGGAGTCCAGCAGACGCACGAACGCTCCGCCGACCGCCTGACCGTCCCGGTCTACGACGCGGCCGGTGATCACCGTTTCCTTCTCCAGGTCGACACTGGCGGGCAATGTCAGTCCTTGCTTTGGTGCAGAGCACATGTCAGCTTCCCAACTCGATCGGGGCACCCACCAGGGAGCCGTATTCCGTCCAACTGCCGTCGTAGTTCTTGACGTTCTTGTGGCCCAACAATTCCTGCAGCACGAACCAGGTGTGCGACGAACGCTCCCCGATCCGACAGTAGGCAATCGTCTCTTTCGTGCCGTCCAACCCGGCGTCGGCGTACAGCTTGGCCAGCTCCTCGTCGGATTTGAAGGTGCCGTCCTCGTTGGCCGCTTTGCTCCACGGCACGTTGATGGCGCCCGGGACGTGGCCGGGCCGCTGGCTCTGCTCCTGGGGCAGGTGGGCCGGAGCCAGGATCTTGCCTGAGAACTCGTCGGGGGAGCGGACGTCGACCAGGTTCTTGACCCCGATGGCGGCGATCACGTCGTCGCGGAAGGCGCGGATCGAGGTGTCCGGCGGCGCGGCGGTGTAGGAGGTGGCGGGCCGGCTGACCGGCTCGGACGACAGCGGGCGGCCGTCGAGCTCCCACTTCTTGCGGCCGCCGTCGAGCAGCTTGACGTCGCGGTGGCCGTACAGCTTGAAGTACCAGTACGCGTACGCGGCGAACCAGTTGTTGTTGCCGCCGTAGATGATCACCGTGTCGTCGTTGGCGATGCCGCGGTCGGACAACAGCTTGGAGAACTGCTCGGCGTCGACGAAGTCCCGCTTGACCGGGTCCTGCAGGTCGTCTCGCCAGTCCAGCTTGACCGCGCCGGGGATATGACCGCCGTCGTAAGCGCTGGTGTCCTCGTCGACCTCGACGAAGACGACGCCTGCGGCATCCAGATTCTTCTCCGCCCACTCGGCGGAGACCAGGACGTCGGAGCGTGCCATGGTGTGGATCCTTTCGATTTCTTCTGATGAACGTGCGGGCGCTACCGGACCGCTCGGCGCGGCCGTCCGCGCACTCGGGTGGGGATGGTGCTCGACACGGATTACTCCTAGGTATGCCTGTTGCGCGTGGGAGACATGCCGCGGTGGGGGCTCCGGGCTGTTCCGAGTGCTGCGCAGATCGGCGCGGCTACTCAGCAGCTACAGCAACAGCAACAACCCGCGGTGCGGCACAGTTCGACTGCGCGGCACTTGGTGAGCGAAAGCTCGGTGCGGGTTGACACGCCGGCCAGCTTACCTAATGGCATGGTGATCAGGCCAATTGCGGGTGGCCGGGGGTCACGGCTGACGGAAATCGTCGAGTGTGACCGTCACGTCACGGGTGATGCCTTCGATGATGACGTCGGAACCGCGGGCGCCGACGGTGTTTGGGGCCACCGCGAACGGCAGCTTCTGGCTGGATAACCTGCTGCTGAAGGCGCGCAGCACCGCGTCGCGCTGGTCGGCGGGGACCGGCTGATCGGCGGTTTCGGGGCCGAGCAGCACACCGGTGGGGGTGATCACCAGGGTCGCGGGGTCGTCGGCGGCGATGGACAGATCCACCGAGACGCTGACCCGGTGGTCGAATTTCGCCGACGTCGGTGTGCCGCTGAACACCAGGCCGTGGTTGCCCGAGATGCCCGATTCGGTGGTGCCGCCGGTGGCGTCGTTGGACTCCTGGGGCGGCGCCTCGACCATCAGGTCGGTGATCCCCAGGTATCGGCCCAGGTGCACCGAATCGATGATGATCCTGCTCTCCAGCTCGCCCACCGGCAGTTTGGCGTCCGGTCGGATCAGCCAGGACGCGTCGGTGAGGCCGATGGAGTGCATGGTGGCCTCGAGGGTGGCCTTGCCGACCTTCGGCTGGTTGACGGCGTTGGCTTTGATCTCCAGCTCGTTGTAGTGGCGGCGCATCGCCTGCGGGATGAACGGGAAGCTCAGGATGGCTACGAAGGGGTCGGTGCCCAGGTCGGCAGCGTCGCGGACGGCCCGCGATAGCCGGTATTCGGCGTAGATGCTGGCGCCGAAGTCGACGCCGACGGCGCCCAGCCCGACGACGCCGATCGTGATCGCCGCGGCGGTTGCACCGAGCAGGATCTTGCGCACCCGGACATTGTGACACCGCCGGTCGCCCATGTTGTATTGATCACAGCCGAGCCCGGCCGGGTGCCGCGGCGCCGCTAGGTCAAAGTGCCTGGCATGCGGCGACCTAACCCCGCCGGGCCTTCTCATCCGGTCGGAACCCGCTGGTCCGGTCGCGGTTGCAGCCCGTCCGTGCGGGCTGCGTCGCGAGGCAAAAGGCCAGGTTGCAAGTTATCGTTAGATGTTCTGGCCGCTAACGTCATATTTCGCGATGAGTCTGGAGGCCTTGCCCACGACGCTGGAGGGGCTTGTTGGAGCTACTACTGCTGACCTCGGAGCTGTATCCCGACCCGGTCCTGCCGTCGCTGTCGCTGCTCCCTCATACCGTGCGGACAGCGCCCGCGGAGGCCTCTTCGTTGCTGGAGGCGGGTAACGCCGACGTCGTGCTCGTCGATGCGCGCAACGACCTGTCGGCGGCGCGGGGACTGTGCCGGCTGCTGAGCACGGCGGGCCGGTCGGTGCCGGTGCTGGCGGTGGTCAGCGAGGGTGGTCTGGTGGCCGTCAGCGCCGACTGGGGGCTGGACGAGATTCTGTTGCCCACCACCGGTCCCGCCGAGGTCGACGCCCGGCTGCGGCTGGTCGTCGGTCGGCGCGGCGGCCTGGCGGATCAGGAGAGCGTCGGCAAGGTCAGTCTGGGCGAGCTGGTGATCGACGAGGGTACGTACACCGCCCGCCTGCGTGGCCGTCCGCTGGACCTGACCTATAAAGAGTTCGAACTGTTGAAGTATCTGGCGCAGCATGCCGGGCGGGTCTTCACGCGCGCGCAGTTGCTGCACGAGGTTTGGGGCTACGACTTCTTCGGCGGCACCCGCACCGTCGACGTGCACGTGCGTCGGCTGCGGGCCAAACTCGGCTCCGAGCACGAAGCGCTGATCGGCACGGTGCGCAACGTCGGCTACAAGGCGGTCCGCCCGGCCCGCGGCAGAACTGCATCCGCCGACGACGATTCGGCTGCGGATCCCAGCGGCGACGGTCTGGCCGACCCCCTCGCCGACCCGCTGCGCAGTCAGTGACGACACTGGGCTGGCGCTCGGCCCCGACCGCCGACGAACAGCGGACGATTCGCGAATTAATCGATGCGGCAACAGAATTCGATGGTGTTGCGCCGGTAGGCGAACAGGTGCTTCGGGAGTTGCCGCACGGGCGCACCGGCCATCTGCTGGCCACGGATACAGCTGACGGTTCGGTCATCGGATATCTGAACCTCAGCCCGGCCCGGGAGGCTTCTCCCGCGATGGCTGAGCTGGTGGTGCATCCGCGGAACCGGGGGCGTGGCGTCGGCGCCGCCCTGGCGCGCGCGGCACTGGAGAAAACCCAGGGGAACAACCAGTTCTGGGCGCACGGCACCCTCCAGCCGGCCCGCGCGACCGCGGCGGCGTTGGGTTTGGTTCCGGTCCGGGAGCTGCTCCAGATGCGCCGACCCCTGCGGACCGGACAACCGGGCCCGGTGCAGCTTCCCGGGGTGCGGATTCGCAGTTATGCCGGGCCGTCCGATGACGCCGAACTGCTGCGGGTCAACAACGCCGCATTCTCCTACCATCCCGAGCAGGGCGGTTGGACCGAACGCGACTTGGATGAGCGGCGCAGCGAGCCGTGGTTCGATCCGGACGGATTGTTCCTGGCTTTCGGGGCAGACGACACGCTGCTGGGCTTCCACTGGACCAAGGTGCATCCCGATCCCGCGGGCCTGGGTGAGGTCTATGTACTGGGTGTCGATCCCGCGGCGCAGGGCCGCGGTCTGGGTCAGGCATTGACGGCGATCGGCCTGGCGTCGTTGGCGCAGCGGCTCGCCGACAAGCCCGAGCCGACCGCGCTGCTCTACGTGGAGTCCGACAACCTCGCCGCGGTGCGGACCTACCAGAAGACGGGCTTTGTGGTCTACAGCGTCGACACCGCGTACGCGGCGGGCGCCGGCTGATCTTCGCCGGCGCGCATACTTTGCCCGCGGGTTGGCAATGAACCAGGGGGCGGCCAGTCCGCCGGCCGACCGTGGCGAGGCGTTGGGGAAGTGGGGTTGGTGAAACCCGGTTCGATACTCAGGACGACGGCTGCTTTGGTGGCGACCATGACGGTGTGCGGTGCCGTCGTGACCGGCTGCGGCAGCGACGACAATCGCGGCACAACCGGAATGTCCGGTGCCGCTGCCGGGGCCGGGTCATGCGGCGGAAAGAACGTGGTGACCGCCGAGGGGTCGACCGCCCAGCAGAACGCGATGGGGTTGTTCAACAAGGTGTGGGGTCAGCGCTGTGCCCGGGCAAGCAGGTCGCCTACAACGGGACGGGGTCTGGTGCCGGGCGCGAACAATTCATCGCCGGCCACGTCGACTTCGCCGGCTCGGACTCGCCGCTGGTTGCCACCCAGATCGGGCCGGCCCGCCAGCCGCTGCGGCGGCAATCCGGCGTGGGACCTGCCCCTGGTTTTCGGACCAATTGCGTTGGTGTACAACCTGACTGGCGTTTCGAAGCTGGTCCTGGACGCCGACGCGGCGGCCAAGATTTTCAGTGGCGGAATCCGGATGTGGGACGACCCGATCCTGATCGCGCTCAATCCCGGTGTGGCCCTGCCGCACACCAGGATCACGTCGATCTACCGCAAGGATTCCTCGGGCACTACTGACAATTTCCAGAAGTACCTGACCGCAGCCGCCCCGCAGAGCTGGACCAAAGGGGTGGGCACCGAGTTTCAGGGCGGGGTCGGCGAAGGAGCGCAGCGCTCCGGCGGGGTGATCCAGGCGGTGCAGTCCACCCCGGGAGCGATCGGATATGTGGAGAAAGGTTTCGCGGATCGGGCCGGCGTGCCGTTCGCGCAGATCGACAACGGCAACGGTGTCGTGCCGCTCAGCGACGACACCGCCCGCAACGCCGTCCGCTCCGTCACGTTCGCCGCCTCCGGCCACGACCTCGTGCTGGAGCTGAGCTCGATCTACCGAATCCAGGACCCGGCCGCGTATCCCCTGGTGATGGCCACCTACGAGGTGGTGTGTTCCAGGGGATACGACGCCGACACCGCCGCCGCTGTCAGAGCGTTCCTCACCACCGCTGTCGATCACGGCCAAACCGAGCTTCCGTCCGCCGGTTATGTGCCGTTGCCCGATACGCTCAAGGAGCGCCTGGTCGCCGCGATCAACGCACTGCAGTGACTTTCGACCACGGATGACCCGGGCACGCGCACAAGTGGGCTGCCGAGGATCGGCCGAGCCGCGGGATACGGGAGCGACGGGATAGCAGTGACGATTCCAGACCCAGCCGCTGCGGGTTCGGGTGAGGTGGTCGCTGCGCCATACCCGGAACCACCGGTCGTTCCGATCAGTCCGTGGGGCCATACTCGGCCGTCGCTGGGCGACCGGATCTTCCGTCGGCTGGCGGAGGGCGCCGGTGTGCTCATCGTGGTGCTGATCGCCGCCATCGGCATGTTCCTGTCGGCCAGCGCGCTTCCGGCGTTGGCGCGCAACCGGGTGAACTTCTTCACCTACGCCGGAAGCTGGTCTACCGCGGATACCTCGGCGATGCGGTTCGGGATCTTCGAATTGCTGCAGGTCACCGTGCTGGTGGCGGTGTTCGCCCTGCTCGTGGCGATGCCGGTGGCGCTCGGGGTGGCGATCTACCTCACCCAGTACGCGCCGCGCCGGCTCGGCGGGCCGATGTCCTACCTGGTCGATCTGTTGGCCGCGGTGCCGTCGATCATCTACGGCGTCTGGGGACTGTACGTGCTGGCGCCTCAGCTGCGGCCGGTCGCCACCTGGCTGAACGCCCACCTGGGTGGTTGCTTCCTGTTCGCCACCGGCAACGCCTCGGTGTCCGGTGGCGGCACGATTTTCACCGGCGGGATGGTGCTGGCGGTGATGATCCTGCCGATCATCACTGCGGTCACCCGCGAAGTGTTCGTGCAGACACCGCATGAGGAGATCGAGGCCGCGCTGGCGCTGGGCGCCACCCGTTGGGAGGTGGTCAAGACGACCGTGCTGCCGTTCGGCCGGTCGGGATTCGTCAGCGGCGCGATTTTGGGTTTGGGCCGCGCCCTGGGTGAAACGATGGCGCTGCTGATCATCTTGCGCGGTACGCAGGAGGCGTTCGGCTGGTCGCTGTTCGACGGCGGTTCCACCTTCGCCACCAAGATCGCCGCGGCGGCGCCCGAGTTCGACAATCCATATAAGGCCGGCGCCTACATCGCCGCCGGTCTGGTGCTTTTCCTGCTCACGTTCGTGGTCAACGCGCTGGCGCGCGCGGTGGTGGCCGGAACCCGGGGCGGCAGGGAACTCCGATGACCTCGATGCTGGATCGCCCGCTGAAGTGGCGCCGAATCTCGGGCATCAGCCGGCGGCGTCGTCTCGCCGACTCCGTCGCCACCGTGTTGGTGACGTCGGCGATGCTGATCGCGTTGGCGCCGTTGATCTGGGTGTTGTGGTCAGTGGTCGTCCGTGGGTTTCGCTCGCTGACCTCGAGCGTCTGGTGGACCCATTCGCAGGCGGGTACCACGGCCTTCGAACCGGGCGGGGGTGCCTACCACGCGATCGTGGGCACCCTGCTGCTCGGGTTGATGTGTGCGGCGATGTCCATTCCGATCGGTGTCTTGGTGGGGATCTACCTGGTGGAATACGGCGGCTGCAGCCCGTTGGGGCGGCTGGTCAGCTTCATGGTGGACATCTTGGCCGGCGTTCCCTCGATGGTTGCCGCGCTGTTCATCTATGCGGTGTGGGTTTCGGCGATGGGTCTGCCTCGTTCGGAGTTCGCGGTTTCGCTGGCGTTGGTGCTGTTGATGCTGCCGGTGATCGTCCGCGCGACCGAGGAGATGTTGCGGATTGTTCCGGTCGACCTGCGCGAGGCCAGTTATGCGCTGGGAGTGACGAAGTGGAAGACGATCACACGGGTGGTGCTGCCCACCGGCCGGTCCGGCATATTGACGGGCATCCTGCTGGCGTTGGCCCGCGTGCTGGGGGAGACGGCACCGTTGCTGATCCTGGTGGGTTACTCCCGCGCGATGAATTTCGACGTATTCAGCGGGTTCATCGGGACGTTGCCCGGAATGATGTATTTCCAGACGACGGCGGGGGCGGGCGCGGATCCGGTCTCCACCGAGCGGTTGTGGGGCGCTGGCCTGACACTGATCGTATTGATTGGGATGATCAACGTGGGAGCCAGAGTGGTGGCGAAGATCTTTGACCCGAGAAGTCGTAGTTAGGGGAGTTTGCCGTGGCCAAACGGTTGGACCTCAAAGAGGTCAACATCTATTACGGCTCGTTTCACGCGGTCGCCGATGTCTCGCTGTCGGTGCTGCCGCGCAGCGTCACAGCGTTCATCGGGCCGTCGGGCTGTGGCAAGACGACGGTGTTGCGCACCCTGAACCGGATGCACGAGGTGATTCCGGGCGCGCGGGTCGAAGGCAGCGTGATGCTCGACGACGAAGACATCTACGGGACCCGCATCGACCCGGTGGGGGTGCGCCGGGCGATCGGAATGGTGTTCCAGCGGCCGAACCCGTTCCCGGCCATGTCGATCCGCGACAACGTGGTGGCCGGTCTGAAGTTGCAGGGTGTCCGAAATCGCAAGGTACT
Source organism: Mycobacterium kiyosense (assembly GCA_021654635.1). Taxonomy (NCBI): domain Bacteria; kingdom Bacillati; phylum Actinomycetota; class Actinomycetes; order Mycobacteriales; family Mycobacteriaceae; genus Mycobacterium; species Mycobacterium kiyosense. The sequence goes on along the minus strand of AP025179.1, from coordinate 5,640,118 downwards.
CAACGAGACCGCGGAACATTCGCTGCGCGGGGCGAACCTGTGGGACGAGGTGAAGGACAGGCTGGACCGGCCCGGCGGCGGCTTGTCCGGTGGGCAGCAGCAGCGACTTTGCATCGCGCGGGCCATCGCGGTGCAACCCGACGTGTTGCTGATGGACGAACCGTGCTCGGCGCTGGACCCGATCTCGACGATGGCGATCGAAGAACTGATCAGCGAACTCAAGCAGGACTACACCATCGTGATCGTCACCCACAACATGCAGCAGGCCGCCCGGGTGAGCGATCAGACGGCGTTCTTCAACCTGGAATCGCAGGGAAAACCCGGCCGCTTGGTCGAGATCGACGACACCGAGAAGATCTTCTCCAACCCCACCCAGAAAGCCACCGAGGACTACATTTCCGGCCGGTTCGGCTAGCCGGACGCGGTCGGGAGGTCGTCCTCGAATTTGCCGGTGGCCTGAAAGATGACCCGGCGCGCGACCTCGACGGCATGGTCGGCGAAGCGCTCGTAGAACCGGCCCAGCAACGTCACGTCGACGGCGGCCGCCACCCCGTAGCGCCATTCGCGGTCCATCAGCACGCTGAACAGGTGCCGGTGCAGGTCGTCCATCGCGTCGTCTTCTTCGCGGATCCGCGCGGCCTTCTCGGGGTCGCGGGATATCAGCACCTCCTGCGCGCTGTTGCCCAGTTCGACTGCGACCCTTCCCATTTCGGCGAAATAGCCGTTCACCTCTTCGGGCAGGGCGTGTTGGGGATGGCGGCGCCGGGCGATCTTGGCCACGTGCAGGGCCAGCGCGCCCATCCGGTCGATGTCGGCGACGATCTGGATCGCGCTCACGATGGACCTCAGGTCGCCGGCGACCGGCGCTTGCAGGGCCAGCAGCACGAACGCGCTCTCTTCGGCCTGGGTGCTGAGCGCTGAGATTTGTTCGTGGTCGGAGATCACTTGTTCGGCCAGCACCAGGTCGGCCTGCAAGAGAGCCTGGGTGGCCCGTTCCATCGCCGCACCCGCCAGCCCGCACATCTGCCCGAGCCGTTGCGACAGTTCGTTGAGTTGCTCGTGATACGCGGTCCGCATGGGGTAAAGCCTACGGTCCAATCAGGTCAAACGGAGGCATGCCGCTCACCTACAGGTTATTCGCAGCTGGTGTCGGCGGCGTTGGTGATCGTGAGGTCTTCGGGCAGCTTGGTGGGCGTGCTGACGGTGCCGCGGGTGATCTGCATGCTCACCGACGAGCCGCTGGGCGGGGGTGCGCTCACGGTGCTGAAGTCGGCGCCCAGGACCACCTGAACCACGGAGCCGATCCCGGTGACCCGCTCGGTCTTCGAGTTGCCGAAGGCCGCAGCCACGGTGGCGGCCGCCTGCTCGTTGCCCGGCGAGAAGAACACGGTGGTGGCCTTGAGCGCGTTCGGGTAGTCGTCGGGCGTCATGACGTTGAAGCCGTTGCGCTTGAGCTGGCCGGCGGCGGTGGCGGCCAGCCCCTCGGTACTGGTCCCGTTGGAGACCTGCACGGTGACCTCTTGCGGCGAGGTCGTGGTCACCTGCTCGTGGCGGGTCTCGTTGGACGGGTTGGCCGGAGGCTTCTTGGCGGGCGACGGCGAGCTGGCCCCGCCCGACGCCGCTGAGTTGCCCAGGCTCTGGGCGTTGTTGTCGTTCTCCTTGGGCAGCGGATCGTCGTTGATGATGGCCGCGAACAACGCTTTCATGTCGGCCGTGCGGGGCGGCTCGTTGCCGTCCTGGTCGGTGACCCCGGTGGGGACGGTGACGAACGTGACGTGGCCGGCGGCCATGTGCTGCAGCGAGCGTCCGAGTTCGACCAGGTCTCTGGTCTTGACGTTGTCGACGTAACTGTTGCCGATGAACATGTTGACGACGTTGTTGAGCTTGTTGAGGTTCATCAACGTGTCCTCGGAGATCATCGTGCGCAGCAGCGACGACAGGAACAGCTGCTGCCGCTTGATGCGTCCGTAGTCGCCGTTCACCTCGGTGGTCACCTGGCGGGCACGCACGTAGCTCAGCGCGGTGGGTCCGTCGATGACCTGCCGCCCGGCGTGCTCGAGCACCGTGCCCAGCTCGTAGTCCTTCAGCGGCGTGGTGCTACATACCTCCACCCCGCCGAGCGCCTCGACCATCCGGCCGAAACCGACGAAGTCAATGGCGATGAAGCGGTTCACGCTCAGGCCCGAGAGCTTCTGGATGACCTTGACCAGACACTTGGGTCCGCCGAAGGAGAAGGCGGAGTTCAGCTTGGTCTCGGTGTAGACCATCCGTGGGCCGGTGGTTTTGGTCTTGGGGTCGTAGATGGGGCCGTACTTGCCGGTCTCGGGATTCCACGCCTCGCATTGGATCGGGCTGATCGCCAGGTCGCGGGGGAACGAGACGGCGACCACCCGCTGCCGGTTGGCCGGGATGTTGACCAGCATGACGGTGTCCGACCGGGCGCCACCGGCGTCGTCGGCGTCGCCGGCCCCGACGTTGGCGTTGGCACCCAGCCGGGAGTCCATGCCGACGATCAGGAAGTTCTCGTCACCGTATTGCGCGTTGGGATCGACGATGTCGGTCGACTGCGGATCCAGCGCGCTGACGGTATTCAGCTTGTTGTTCTTCGACGCGCTCCATTGGTAGGCACCGCCGGTCATCGCCAGCGACATCATGGCGATGACGACGGCCAATGCGCGGCCCGCGATCAGGATCCGGTGTCGACGGTTTCGCTGCTTGGGCTCGCGGTTCTTCGGGGGGCGGCCGGTGGCGGGCGCCGTCTTGCCGAACCGCCTGAGCCGTCGCTTCGGGGCCAGGTCTTCCTCGGCGGAGTCGGCCGGGTAGTTGGTGGCGCCGAGGTCGGGCAACTCGGATTGCAGCTGCAGTGAGTAGGCGGGGATCGGCAGGACCTGGGTGTCGGACAGGTCGATCTCGGCGGGCTCTGGTTCCGGTTCCGGTTCGGGCTCGGTTTCCGGTTGCTCGCCGGCCGGCTCCGGCTCGTCGGCCACGTGATGGTGGGTGGGGCGCTCCGGCAGCGTGGCGCCGAGCCTGGCGATCAGCTCGGCGACGCTCAGCGCGCCGCTGGTGCGGCCGCCGGCGTCCCCGGACGGCGTGGCGGTGTGCTCGGTCGGCTCCTTCGGGCGCGGTTTGGGCGACCACCGGCACAGTTCTTCGTCCACCACCGGCGCGGAGAAGCGCTCCCACGGCGCGGCGCCTGGCATCTGGTGCGGGTTTGCGGTACTGAAGTCATTACCGCTGCCGGAGCTGCGCCGAGGGTCAGGAGTGGCGTCCTTATCGCCGTCACTCATGTCCTACTGGCCTCCAACAGTCGCGTGCGTGTAGATGCGCGCAGGTAAACGCAGCAGCGCGTCGATCGGCGCCGCAGAATAGCAGTAAGGCTCATATCGTACTGACTAGTCGGCCGAGACGCGATTTCGAGACCGTTTCGGTTCGGCCACTGCCCCTTGCGGATCAGCCCCCCGAGTGCATCACGTCGGCGCCCTCGGGCACCCTGCAGTCGTCGGGATCGTCCAGCCAGCCCTCGGGCAGGCAGACCCGCGCCGGCGAGCCCTGCCGGCCGCGTGGGCCGGTGGCGGCCACCGGGAACGCCACGTCGCGGTCCAGCTTGGCCAGCAGTTCGTCGAGCTCGGCGAGCGTCTTGACCAGCGCCAATCCGCGCCGCAGCTCGGAGCCGGCCGGGAACCCGTGCAGGTACCAGGCGACGTGCTTGCGGATCTCGCGCATCCCTTTGTCCTCGCCGAAGTGCTGGCTCAGGAGCTCGCCGTGCCGGCGGATGATGTCGGCGACCTCGCCCAGGTTGGGCGGGACGGGTGCCGGGCTGCCGGTGAACGCGGCCGACAGTTCGGCGAAAAGCCACGGCCGACCCAGACAGCCGCGGCCGATGACCACGCCGTCGCATCCGGTGGCGGCCATCATGGCCAGGGCGTCGCTGGCGTCGTAGATGTCGCCGTTGCCCAGCACCGGAATGGTGCGGACCTGCTGCTTGAGCAGCGCGATCTGGTCCCAGTCGGCGGTCCCGGAGTAGCGCTGGGCGGCTGTGCGGGCGTGCAGCGCGACAGCGGCCGCACCCTCGGCCTCGGCGATGCGTCCGGCGTCCAGGTGGGTGTGGTGCTCGTCGTCGATGCCGATGCGGAACTTGACCGTCACCGGGATGTCGGTCCCTGCCGTGGCGCGCACTGCCGCGGCGACGATCTGGCCGAACAGCCGACGTTTGTAGGGCAGCGCGGCGCCGCCGCCGCGCTTGGTGACCTTGGGCACGGGACAGCCGAAGTTCATGTCGATGTGGTCGGCCAGGCCTTCGTCGGCGATCATCTTGGCCGCGGCGTAGGTGGTGTCGGGGTCGACGGTGTAGAGCTGCAGCGACCGCGGCGATTCGTCCGGGGCGAACGTCGTCATGTGCATCGTCACCGGGTGGCGCTCGACGAGCGCGCGGGCGGTGACCATTTCGCAGACGTACAGGCCGCTGACCGTGCCGACCTTGGCCTGCTCCTGCTCGCGGCACAGCGTGCGGAATGCGACGTTGGTCACGCCGGCCATGGGCGCCAGCACCACCGGGCTGGCCAGCGTGATCGGACCGATGCGCAAGACCGCTACCGGCGGCTCATCGTCAGCGTGCCGGCGGTTTTGTGCAGTTCCATCGCGGTGGTCTTCTTGCCGGTGCGGGCTTCCCGGTCGAGCTGGCGCTGCTTGGACACCTCGAACTTGTCGCAGGTGGTCTCCAGTTCCTTGATCAGCAGAGCGAGGTCGTCACGCAGTGCGGCCGCCTCACCGGTGAAGTCGTCGCGCTCGAAGATGCGCCACTTCTTCAGCACCGGCATCACGACGTCGTCGAGGTGGATGCGGGGGTCGTAGACCCCACCGACGGCGATCATCACGGCCTTGCGCCGGAACTCCGGCACCTGGTAGCCGGGCATCTGGAAGTTGCGCAGCACCTTGTGCAGCGACTTCATCGCCTGGTTGGGCGCTGCGTCGAAGCCGGCTTCGCTGACGTCCCGGTAGAAGATCATGTGCAGGTTCTCGTCGGCGGAGATCTTGGCCAGCATCTGGTCGGCGATGGTCTCGTTGCAGGCGCGACCGGTGTTGCGGTGCGAGATCCGGGTCGCCAACTCCTGGAAGGTGACGTAGATGACCGAATCGAACAGGCTCTCGGCGAACAGATCTTCGCGGACCTGGTGGTTCTGGCCGGGACTGAAGCCGCGGTTGATCACCTCGATTCGCAGCTTCTCCAGCTCGTAGGGGTCGACCGCGCGGGTCACCACCAGGTAGTCGCGCAGCGCGATGCCGTGCCGGTTCTCCTCGGCGGTCCACCGGTTGACCCAGTGGCCCCAGGGGCCGTCCAGGCCGAAATTCATCGCGATCTCGCGGTGGTAGGACGGCAGGTTGTCTTCGGTCATCAGGTTCTGGACCATCGCCACCTGGGCGACGTCGGACAGCTTGCTCTCCTCGGGATGCCAATCCTGGCCACCGAGGGCGTAGAAGTTCTTGCCGTCCGACCACGGAATGTAGTCGTGCGGGTTCCAGTCCTTGTGCATCTTTTCGTGCCGGTTGATGTATTTCTCGACGACCGGCTCGAGCTCGTGCAAAAGCTGCAGGTTGGTCAGCTCCGCTGACATAGCCCCTCCAGTTATCTGTGTCTTTGGGTAGCAGTCAGAATATCTGTGTCTACCGGTAGCATCAAGTTTGGTCGCGGTGTGGCGTATTACGCCATTATTACGGTGTGTGCCCTGATGGGCCGCTGTCCGAAAAGGGTGCCCGGCAGCTCGCGGTGTCAATCGTGCGGGCGGGCACCGACGGGAATTTCGATGCCGCCATGCTCCGGCTGCGGGACGTAGCTGGTGGCCCTGCTGAGCAGCATCTCGACGCAGTAGTCGATGAACTGCTCGCGGGTGGCCCCGAGTTGCCCGTTCAGGTAAGCCGTGAAAAGCCCGGTCAGCGCGCCGATCAGGCTGGTGGCGACCAGTTTCTGCACCACCGGGTCGACGATCCGCGACAGCTTGCGCTGCAGTAATTCGATGAAATTCGGCATCCATTCGGCGCCGGACTGGGTCAATATCGGCTCCACCGCGGGCGCCAGTAGCAGCACCCGGCCCCGCACCGGGTCGTCGACCATCAGCGCGACGAACTGCTCGACGGCTTCGCGTGGTGTCTTCGCGCAGGCCAGGGTGCTCATCGCCCGGGTGCAGACGTCGTCGTAGACCGCGCGGACGAAGTGCTCGCGGTCGGTGAAGCTCTCGTAGAAGTACCGCTCGGTCAGTCCGGCTTGGCGACAGACCGCGCGCACGGTGAGGGCCGGGCCGTTTTCGCTGCCGAGCAGTTGCACACCCGCGGCGAGCAGATCGTCGCGGCGCAGGGCGTGGCGGTCCTGCAAGGGGACGCCCGACCAGCGGCCCCGTCGTTGACCCGCCTGCACTTCTGCTCCTAAGATCGATTTGACAACGCTTGTAGTCAAAATGCTGAACACCGAGGAAAGCTACCAGTGACCCAAGATACGTCCGCTGCCTGCCCGATGACCACCACCGAGGACACCGTCGCCGGCGGCTGCCCGGTATCGCCGCTGGGATACGACGCTCCACCGGTGCCGCTCGGGCCGGAATCGTTGACCTGGAAGTACTTCGGTGACTGGCGCGGCATGCTGCAGGGTCCGTGGGCGGGATCGATGCAGAACATGCATCCGCAGCTGGGCGCCGCGGTCGAGGAGCATTCGACGTTTTTCCGGGAGCGCTGGCCGCGGCTGATGCGTTCGCTGTACCCGATCGGCGGGGTGGTGTTCGACGGCGACCGGGCCCCGGCGACCGCCGCGGAGGTGCGTGACTATCACGTCACCATCAAGGGCGTCGACGCGCAGGGCCGCCGCTACCACGCGCTGAACCCCGACGTCTTCTACTGGGCGCACGCCACCTTTTTCGTCGGCACCATCCTGGTTGCCGAACGGTTCTGCGGAGGTCTGACCGAGGCGGAGAAGCGCCAGCTCTTCGACGAGCACGTGCAGTGGTACCGGATGTATGGGATGAGCATGCGCCCGGTGCCGGGCTCGTGGGAGGAGTTCCAGCAGTACTGGGACCACATGTGCCGCAACGTGCTGGAGAACAACTACGCCGCGCGTGCCGTACTCGACCTCTCCGAACTGCCGCAGCCGCCGTTCGCGAGCTGGATTCCCGATCGGCTGTGGGCCGCCCAGCGCAAGCTGCTCGCCCCGTTCATGGTCTGGCTGACCGTGGGTCTCTACGACCAGCCGGTCCGAGACCTGATGGGCTACAGCTGGTCCGCGCGCGACGAATGGTTGCACCGCCGGTTCGGAGACCTGGTGCGGGTGGTCTTCACCTTCGTGCCGCGACGGTACCGCAAGCATCCGCGGCCCCGGGCCGGCCTGGATCGCGTCAGGGGTCGGATCCCCGCCGACGCACCGCTGCCGCAGACGCCGGCGCGCAACTTGCCGCCGCTGGACGAGCGGGACAACCCGATGCATTACTGCCCCACGGTCTGACGCCGAGGCGCCGGCCTACCTAATGCGGGTGGCTGTGCGTGGCTTCCAGGCCGGACTGGTGCACGTGCTGGTGGGTGTGCTGGGTGCCGTCGTCATGGGTGTGGGTGTGCTCGTGCACCACGTGGTCGTGGTCATGAGCTGTGTGGGGGTGGCTGTGGGATACGCCGCCGTGCTGGTGTTCGTGCGCGTGGGGGGCGTCGTGGCTGTGCTCTGACATTTCTGACTCCTCTATAAGGTTGTGCCACTTCATTTTTCGCTGACGGCGTGCAGCCCGTCCGCGCCGCGGTGGTGACGGGGGACGCCGGGGCCGGCGTGTTCGGCGTTGTGGACGGCGTCGATGACGAGTTGGCGCACGTGATCGTTTTCCAGGCTGTAGAAGATCGTGGTGCCGTCCCGGCGGGTGCGCACCAGCCGTGCCATGCGCAGCTTGGCCAGGTGCTGGGAGACCGAGGGGGCTGGCTTGCCCACGTGTTCGGCGAGCTCGTTCACCGACATCTCATGGTGGGACAGCGACCACAGCACCTGCACCCGGGTGGCGTCGGCGAGCATGCGGAAGACCTCGACCACCAACGCGACCTGGTCCGGCGGCAGGCGCCGTAGCTTGTTATCTGCATGCATGCGCAGATAATAGTTAACAGGCGGGTCCGGGTGTCAAGGCCGGGGTCTCAGCCGGGCGGGACCCGGGTCGCGGCGCGGTCGCCGCCGTTACGCTCCTGCCACAACCGGTAGACCTGCACCGCGGTGTCGCGCGGCTCGTGGCGCATCGGCAGCCGTCGGTCCCGCCAGTCTTTGCCGAATTCGTCGTAGAACGTGGCCAGCTCGAAGTACTTGCGATCGTCGACGTAGTGGGGCTCGTAGGCCTCGCGGGTGGTCAGGAACACCACCTCGTCGGGTGAGCAGTAGTACAGCGAGCCCAGACACATCGGACACGGATGGGCCAGGACGTAGATGGTGGTGCCGACCAGGTGCTCGGTGCCAAGCTTCGTGCACGCCGCGCGGATCGCCAGGATCTCGGCATGCGCGGTGGGGTCGTTGGTCTGGGCGACCCTATTGGCGCTCTCGGCCAGTACCGCCCCGTCCTTGACGATGACGGTCGCGAACGGCCGGCCGCCTTCGGCGACGTTGCGACGGGCCAGGTCGATGGTGCGCTGGGCGAAGTCGGTCACAGCTGGCAGGGTAGTCCCGACCACCGAGCGCCGAACCGTGTCCGCCGGCCTGCGCGACGATTGCGCGCCTTCAACGACCTCGGCCACCCCAACGACGAAGTCGCTGAGGCCTTCGCCGAAGTCATCGCACCAGCGCGGTGCCCGAGGGTTAGTTGGTGGTGCTGGAATTGCGCAGCAGCTCGTCCTTGAGCCGCGTGGTCAGCATGTCCTGGAACACCGTCTGCGCCGGGGCGTACAGGTCCCGGAAGGTCGACACCAGCGCTTCGCGGCTGTACTCCGGAATCGCCCCGGTGGGCGGGGTCCAGAAGCTGTCGAGGTCCATCAGGAAGAACTGACCGGTTGCCGGCGGGGTCACCCGGCGCAGGTGGTAGTTGGCGTCCAGCGCCTGGCCGACACCCGGGCCGTACCGCACGATCAGCGATTTGCCGGGCTGTGCCTCGCGGTAGACCGCGGCGCCCTGCCATTCGGTCAGGGCCAGGCCGCTGGGAGCCAGGCGCTGCGGACCGAGCAGGCTGTCGTCGATCCAGTTGCTCCACTCGATGCGGCCGTCGACGCCGGGGGGCACCCGGACCTCCAGGACGTAGCGCAGGCCGATGCGCTCGACGCCCACGATCGACGAGACCGCGGCGCGGGCGTCGACCACCCGCATCGCGATGTCCAGGAAGGAGTCGAAGTTGGTGTACGCGCTGGTCTCGACGACGATCGCCTGGTTCTTCAGCGACGCGGCCGTGGTGTTGTCGCGGTTGGAGAAGCGCACGAAGCGGTCGGCAACCGGCTGGGGGGGCTGGCCGGGGGCGGTCACGCCCCACTGGACGTCCTGGGCTTGGCGCTCGATCGGCAGATCGTTGAGCAGGAGCTGCTTGAGTTCGCGGTTTGCCGTTTCGGTGAGCGAGTCTGTTGCGGGGTGACGGATTTCGAGCGTCACCAGGGCTACGGGGGCGTTGGGTTGGTCAGCCTGATTCACGTCGGGAAGCATAGCCGCGAGCATAACCAAGCGGGCGGCATTGAAAAGGACTGCCCCGATTGGTGCTCGATTGCTCCCCGAAGGGGCCCGACACGTGCTCAAATGACGCTCGGCTGGTGCCCCCAGTAGGACTCGAACCTACGACCTGCGGATTAAAAGTCCGTAGCTCTACCAACTGAGCTATAGGGGCGGGAGACTCAGGATACTGCCTGCCGGTGTAGCCCTCGTTTGAGGATTGGGGCCGGGGTGCCCTAAGCTGGCTTGGCTCCCAACGTTGATCTCGTTGCGAGTGCCCCGGAGAGATTCGGTTCTGGCCCCCTTCGTCTAGCGGCCTAGGACGCCGCCCTTTCAAGGCGGTAGCGCGGGTTCGAATCCCGTAGGGGGTACTTGCGCCGCGGATCGCGCGGGGCAGCAGCAAGGCCCTGTGGCGCAGTTGGTTAGCGCGCCGCCCTGTCACGGCGGAGGTCGCGGGTTCGAGTCCCGTCAGGGTCGCCAGCACGGCGAGGCACACGCTGCCTGCCGGCTTCCGGCCAGGTAGCTCAGTCGGTACGAGCGTCCGCCTGAAAAGCGGAAGGTCGGCGGTTCGATCCCGCCCCTGGCCACCCTGTATCAACTGCTGTCAGCACCCGTCTGTACCTAGTGCTCCGGGTGGCCGGATGGGCCCGGCCTCCGACCTCTCAGCGGCAGACCTGACGACCGTTTCCACGGTCGACTTTCAGCACCCCGGGCACTGGCTCAGTTTGGGATCGGTAGCGGTGAAACCGGTGCTAGCGTGCGGCAATGGAAGTCGCTCACGCCCTGGGGATAGTGCCGCGGGTCGGCCACTTCCTGAATCATCCGTACGTCTACGGACCGATCATCCTCGCCCTGCTGGCTTTCATCTTCGTACGGGACAGGAAGCGACGGAATCCCGAAATTCGCGGTACCGCGCTGACGGGGACGGCGCGGGTTCTATCGGTGAAGCAAGTAGGTGGCGGCGGCGACGAGCATCAGTACCGTCGGCTCACGGTCCGGCTTGGCCTCAGGGTGGAAATCGCTGGCCGCCAACCCTATGACGTCGACGTTGAGCGGGACATCGACCTTATCCATGTGCCCCGCGTCCAGGTCGGCGCGACTATCCCGGTACAGGTTGATCCCGCCGACCCGCAAAAGGTCCGGTTCGAATTCGGCCAGCCCAGCGCGTAACGAGGTGGAGCCGATTTGCTCTGCACCAGAGGTCCTCGCGCCAGCGGACGGTATGCCCGGTCGGCCGGCCACGTGAAACAATCGGCCGCACACCCTTTCGCAGCTTGATGCGCTGCAGGGTGCGTTTGATATCGAGCCCGTAGATGCCCTCGATGAATTCGGCGACGGTCGAGTCCACCGTCGCGGTCCCCTCGTAGCTGCGATAGGTCTGTTCGGCCGTCTGGTAGTGGTTGAGTCGGACGCCGAACGCGTTCTGCATCTGTTCGACTGTCCCGGTAGCCCACACGGTCCGCCGCGCGATGCAGGTGTCGACGATCGTAAGACCTTGGCTTTCAGCATGATCCGCGACTCTGTCGATCTCCGATGGCGACGCACCGTAAGTGGCGTTCCTCACGGGCTCGGGTACGGCGTCCCGGTCACGATCGAATCGGCCGCCTCGGCCAGCACCGTGAGTTCCAGACCGCCCAGGAACGGCAGCAGGCCGAAGTTCGCCGCGATCGGGTCGCCGAGCGCGTTGAGCAGCCCCTGCAGCGGTTGTCCGGTCACCATCTGGCTGATGCCGCCGAGGAACAGGTTCAGGTCGTAGGACGGCAGCGAAACCAGTGCCGCCGTGGCGATGTCGGCGGTCGGGAGCAGAGTCGCGTAGGCCGTCGAGACGGCCGTCGTGGCGCCACCGATGATCTGGGTGTTCGCCATCTGCAGCCCCGCCAGCAGGTCCGGGATCGACATCGGCACCTTCGGCAGGGTCAGGGCTCCGGTCCCCGACAGCAGCGACCCGAGCGACCCGAGCGAACCGAACGACGGCATGCCGATCCCCTGAATGTCGTTGACAGCGGCCGTGATTCCCGCCGGGATCCCAGCCAGCATCGCCGGACCCAGTGCCATGGTGTCGCTCAGCGGCGGCAGGAAGCCGAATGGGGTGGGCACATTGGCCGGCCCGGTGGACCAGCCGTAGTTCGGGTCGCCGTAGCCCCAGTTCACCAATGGCCGCAGCACCGGCTGGATCAGGTCGGCCAGCGGGTCGCCGACCACCGGGAGGTACCGCAGCGGCTCCAGCAGCGGCAGGTTTTGGCTGGGAATCATGTAGTAGGTGGTCATGGTGGACCCGGCCGTGGGCAACATGACCGCCGAGGCGAGCTGCGCGGCGGTCAGGCTGTCGTAGGTCCCGTGCACGGTGACCATCCCGAACAGCGCGTTGAGGTCGGACACGATATTGATCGGGTAGCGCGGGAAGTCCGCCCAGCCGTCGTATTCGAGGGTGTAGGAGATGGTGTGGAAGCTGTTGGTGGGCGCCGCGCCCAGCGTGCTGAAGCCCAGGGTCGGCAGACTCAAACCGGGGAAGCGTGCGTCCCAGCCGCCGTTGGGATTCATCGAATTGCCAAGCAGCACAAAGTTTATCGGTAACGAGCTGGGAGTCCCGGAAGGGTCCAACTGCTGCATCAGCAGTGAGGCGATGTTGGCGCTCTGCGAATAGCCCAGCACGTTGACGCTGTTGCCGAGTGCGAGTTGCTGTTGGACCGCGTTGTTCAGGATCGTCACGCCGCGCGACAGCGACACCGCCTGGGTGAGGTCCTTGATTCCGCTGTCGGGGTATTCCCCGGCCGGCAGCGTCAGCGCTTGGATGATTCCGGCCGGGAAATTGGGGGTGAGGTAGCGGCTGACGACGTCGGCCACGAACTGCGACGACGGTGTCGGCGTGCCGCTGCCGGCCATCACGAAGGTGACGGTCGGGTCCGCGGCCAGGGCGCTCAGGTTGGCGGACTCGGTGCCGGCGTACGCGGCGCCGGATGCGGCCAGCGCCTGGCCGAACTCGGCTTGCAACGCCGCGAGCTGGCGCAGGACCGCTTGGCACTCCACGGCATACGCGTTGAACAGGCCTGCGATGGCCTCGGATACCTCGTCGGCGGCGGCCGCCACCAGCCCGGTGGTGGCGCGGGCCGCGGTCGAGGTGGCCGCACGGACTGTAGAACCGATGGCGGCCACGTCGGTGGCCGCTGCTGTCAGTGCCGGCAATTGCGTCGTGAGCACGCCTAGCAGGCTGCCACGCCCAGCCGGTCACGCGCAGTCGAACACGATGTTCACCCGCGAAGAATCAGCCGATTCACAGGTGCCGCAGCAGGATTCGAAAGCGCTCGCCGACTATGCGGCGGGTCCGAGCGTGGGGTGTAGCGCCGCGACCGAGCGAACGTCCGCAACGCCGGCAAGCGAACTGCCGCGCAGCGCTGCGACCGGCGAGATGGATCCGAACACTTGGTCTCCGGCAAACATGGCGTCAGGACCGCAGAAAGCACACAGCACAGGCTCCAGCGTGGGGTAGCCGCATGCGGGGCAGGCATTGGTGCTCACGGCGAGACCTCCTAGTGAACGTGCGTCGAACGCCCCTTCGATCTACCCGCGGTCACGGTCAGCTAAACGCCTTCATACCAACGGGTAAATGACGCTTCGGGACGTGTTAGGGCTGCACGAATTGGGGAATCCGTTGTCGCAGACGGGGCCGATCAGGCGCCCGCCAGGACAAGGAGATCCAAAATGATCGGAGCAATAATCCTCTCCCTCATCGTCGGCGCGGTGATTGGCGTGGTGGCGCGCCTCGTCATGCCCGGCAAACAGAACATCGGGATGATCATGACGGTGGTACTGGGCGCCCTCGGTGGTTTGGTCGGCTCGGCGGTGGCCGCGCAATTCGGCTACTCCAACGCCAACGGCGGCGTCGCCTGGGTGCCCTTCTTCGTCGGTATCGCGGTGGCGATCGTGTTCATCGCGATCTACGAAGCGGTCACCGGTCGCCGGCGCACCCGGTTGCCGCACTGATCGTCCCCCTCGAAACAAAGCCCGCCGCCGACGATCACCGTCGGCGGCGGCTTTATGCGGTGAACGCCCGACGAAATCTTCAAAGTCATTGCGGGCCAGCGTAACTCAGCCCAGAACGGCGGAACGAGCGTAACGCCGCTGAGAAAATTGAGGGGTATCTTCCAGCGGCGTTACGCCCGAGTCTGTGACGGATCAGCTCCGATAGGCCGGCAGGTTCTCCGCCAGTTCGTTGAACAGGGCCTGGTTGAGGTTGAACGCAATCTTGACCTCGTCGACGGCACGGTCGATCTGCTCGGCGTCGAGGTCCAGGCCGTCCAGGCGGGCGCGGTAGGCGTCCTTGTACGGCTTGGGACGCATCGGGAACTCGTAGAACGACAGGCCGGCGCCGTCCAGGCCGAAGGTGCGGTCCAGAATCTTGCCGATGGCCTGCCCGCCGGACAGGTCGCCGAGATAGCGGGTGTAGTGATGCGCCACCAGCGCGCCGCCCCAGGACGCTGCGGCGAGCCGGTCGCGGTAGGCGCGGGCGGCGGGGGAGTCCACCTGGTGCCCGGCGCCGGGTGCCCAGTACTCCAGGTCGGCATCTATTGCGGCCAGACGCTCCAATGCCGGGTCGTAGACGGCGGCCACCAGCGGGTCGTCACGGTGCGCCCGCACGGCTTCCTCGAGTGCCTGGTAGATCACCCGGAGCCGTAGCAGGTAGTCGGCGTAGCCCTGCCGGTTGACCCGACCGGACAGCAACTCAGACACGTAGGGCGAGTGTTCGGCGGCTTCGTGCTCGGCGGTCGAACCTTCTTTCATCGCCACGGAGAAGGGTCGCACGGCCTCGGCTGCGCTGAGTGACACGTTTACTCCCGGGTATTCGGCCTCTGCTCCAACAACTCTGACAACGTGTCAAAACGATACTGACAACGTGTCAGAAAAGATAGCACAGCCTGCGGCGGATGTCGTGCCCTAAGGTCGTGCCCCGAGCGCGCGCAGGATAAACCGCTCGATGGCTGCGACCGGCAATTCGCGCGGCGCAAGGCAGGCGTGCAACAACGACATGGTGGCGGCCTCGTCCTCGATCACGAACTGCCCGCTGGCCACGCCGTCGGCCAGGATCTCGCGCAGCACGTCCTCGATGGCCACCACGTGGTCGCGGATGGCGCGCATCGTGTCGTGTGACAGCGCGCCGTAGAGCTGCGGCCCGAGCCCCATGTGGAACTGCTCGCCGGCGCCGAGCTGATGCCGGATGTAGATCCGCAGCCGTTCCACCGGGTCGTCGACGTCGGCCAGGTCACCACGCAGCCCGTCGATGTAGCGGCTGGTCTCGTGCGACGCGAAGGCGACCACCACCGCTTCTTTGTCGGCGAAATGGTGGTAGATCGCGGTGCGGCCGATGTCGGCGGCCGCCGCCAGTTTGGCCATCGTGATGGCGTCGAAGCTCTGCTCGGCCATCAGGGTGGCGAACGCCTCGAATACTCGTCGCTGGACCTGCTCGCGGTGCTCCTCCACCGACGAGGCGCTGATCTTAGGCACACGCGACTCTAACGCCGACAACAGGTTTTAGTGGGCACCGATCGCCAGCAGGGCTATGTCGTCGTCGGGATGCAACTTGGGAACCAGGGTGACGAACCGGTCGATCAGGCTGGCGGCGCCCAGGCCGGCGTGTTCGACGGCGAACTCGGCCAGACTGGCCTCGTCGAACGGTGGACTGGCTTGGCGGGATTCGATGATGCCGTCGGTGTAGAACAGCAACGTCTGGCCCGCTCGCAGCCGAACCCGGCACGAGTTGAAGGTGGCTTTGGGTGTCATCCCGACCAGCATTCCTTCGGCGGAGCGGACTTGTGTCGCGCTGCCGTTGCCGGGGTTGAGCAGCAGCGCCGGAGGATGACCGCCGGTGGCGATGGTGACGTCGAAACCCTGGCCGTCGGGGTCGGGTTCTAAGTTCCCGAACAGTGCCGTGCAGAATCGCCGCGGGTCCAGCTCGCGGAGCAACGCCGTGTTGAGTTCGGCCAGCACGTCGGTGGGATCGGCGAAGTGCAGCGCAGTGGCGCGCAGCGTGTAGCGGATCAGCGACGTCGCCACGGCGGCTTCCGCGCCATGGCCCTCGACGTCGCCGATGAAGAACGCCCACCGGTTGTCACCGAGGGCGAAGACGTCGTAGAAGTCGCCGCCGACCTGCCGTGGCGATGCCGGATAGTAGTGCGCGGCCAGCTCGAGCCCGTCGATCTCCGGCAGTGAAGGTGGCAGCAGGGTCCGTTGCAGGACGTTCGCATACTGCGTGATCAGATCCCGTTCGTGCTCCGCGACGTCGCGGGTGTGCTGTGCGATGTCCCGAGTGCGGATCGCGTCGTCGCGGTCCAGCTGGGCATCGTCGCGTGCGCGACGGGCATCGTCGCGGTCCAGCTGTGCTGCGTCGCGGTCGTGCCGGGCGTCGTCGCGCGCGAATTCGGCCGCGTCCCGTTGCCGCCGCTCGGTGCGCAGGTCGTCCAGCGACGACAGCCGGCTATCCAGCTGAGCCATCACCAGGGCGGCGAGATCGCCGAGCAGACCCAGTTGTTCTTCGCTGGCGGCACCGGCCTCGGTGTCGAACACCGCCACGGCGCCGAGTCGATGGTTGTCGGCGGTCGTGATCGGTGCCTGCGCATAGAAGCGGATCCGGCGTTCTTGGACGAACACATTGCCGGCGGTACGCGGATCGGTGAGGGCGTCCTCGACCGAGGCCGCCTGACCGGCCACGCCAATGCTTGCTGCCAAGCCTTCGGCGCCGGCGGCCGGTGGGGCGCCTGCCAATCCGTGGGTGGCCAGAAAACAGCTGCGGTCTCCACCGACGACCGACACCAGCGCCATTGGCACACCGAAGAGTCGCGCCGCCAGCGCGGCGATTCGCCCGAGCACCGGGTCGGGCGATGTTTCGTGCAAGCGGTACCGCTCGAATGCCTGCACGCGGGCCGTCTCGGCGGCGGTCACGGCAAAACTATTTCTGGAAATGATGGCTCACTCCGCGCCGGAATCTGACAGAAAAAACCAACAGCCCGATGCGCCCGACTATAGTCCGAACGCCGCTTGTCAGGCCGTGGAACGAACTCCCAGCAGGGTTGCGGGCCTGCTCGGCGTCGAGCCGGCCGCCCAGATCGCCGGGGCTGTCCTGCAGCCGGCGCCGGACCGGATTCGCTGACGCCCGGTCGTGGCGTTCCGCGTCCGCGGCGCTCGCGACGGGACAATGACGTCCATGCGTCGTGCGTTGTCGGTCTTGCTGATCGCCTGGATGGTGGGTGCGGTCGCTGCGTGCGGTGCGCGTTGGCAGGTGGCCGGGCCGTCGGTCCGGCCGGTGGGTACCACGGTGGCGCTCAGTCCCAGCGTCCCCCCCGGTGAGTGCCGACGCCGCCGCGGCGGGTTTCGTCGACGTGCGCAGCGTGGTTCCCGATGCCGTGATCGATCTGCGCTACGCCACAACCGACAATTTCACCCACACTCAGCTCTACCCCGCCGACGCGCGTTGTTTGGTGCACCAGTCGATGGCGCACGGACTGGAGTCCGCCGCCGCGGCGCTGCGACCGCAAGGGCAGTTCCTGGTCTTCTGGGACTGCTATCGGCCGCACGAGGTCCAGGTGAAGATGTATCAGGTGGTGCCGAATCCGGCCTGGGTGGCGCGCCCCGGGCCCGTACGCGACCAGCCACGAGGCCGGGCGTTCGGTGGATGTGACCTTCACCAGCTCGCAGCAACCGTGTCCTACCGAACGCCGGGCGGGGTATTTCTGCCTGGCCGATATGGGCACGGATTTCGACGACTTCACCGACCGTGCAAAGGCTTTCGCCACCCAGGATGTCAGTGCCGCCGCCTACGCGAATCGGGCTCGGCTGCGTGAGGCGATGCAGTACGGCGGGCTGTCGGTGTACGCGGGGGGAGTGGTGGCACTTCGACGGTCGCGGCGCCGGGGTGCAGCGCCCCATCCTGAACGTCCCGGTCGACTAAGCGTCTCATGATTCGAGACGAATAACCCAAAATGTGAGATAAGCGTTAGCCTGGGCGCATGACGGAGCAACCTCGGGCCACCTACACCCACGGTCATCATGAGTCCGTGTTGCGCAGCCACCGGCGGCGCACCGCCGAGGACTCCGCGGGGTACCTGTTGCCGCAGCTGCGGCCTGGCATCTCCCTGCTCGACATCGGTTGCGGCCCCGGCACCATCACCGCGGACTTCGCCGCCCGCATCGCGCCCGGCCTGGTGACGGCCGTCGAGCAGACCGACGATGCGCTCAGTCTTGCCCACGCCGAGGTGCGGTCGCGAGGTCTGACCAACGTCACGTTCCTGACCTCGGACGTGCATGCGCTCGACCTGCCCGACGGCGCCTTCGACGTCGTGCACGCCCATCAGGTGCTGCAGCATGTGGCCGACCCGGTGCAGGCGCTGCGCGAGATGAAGCGGGTGTGCGCACCGGGCGGAATCGTCGCCGCCAGGGACGCCGACTATGCCGGGTTCATCTGGTATCCGCGGCTTGCGCCACTGGATCGCTGGCGCGACCTTTACGAACAAGCCGGGCGGCACAACGGCGGCGAACCGGATGCCGGGCGGCACCTGCTGTCGTGGGCCCGTCGAGCCGGCTTCACCGACATCACCGCCGGTGCCAGCATGTGGTGTTACGCAACCGAGGACACCCGACAGTGGTGGGGCGGCATGTGGGCCGACCGGATCCTGCATTCGGATCTGGGAGGCCAACTGGCGGATTCCGGCCTGGCCACCGGCGCCGAGCTCGAGGAGATCTCGGCGGCATGGCGAGCGTGGGCCGCCGACCCGGACGGTTGGCTGGCCATCCCGCACGGCGAAATCCTCTGCCGCGCATGACGATACGTGATTACGTCAGGCGGAAACGATGGCGTTGCGGGTGAACTCGGCGGCTTGGTTGGCCATGCCGTTGTCGCGGTAAGTGCTGTGCGCGGCGCGGTCCCGGCCGCCCGGGGAGCACACCGGATCTCCGTCGGCGCACAGTTGCAGGGTCTTGGCGGCGTAGAGCGGACCGATGTTGATCGGCGGTGCGCTGTGATCGACGAAGTGCAGGAACGCGTCTGAGGGAGCCGCGAACAGCACCACCGCGGCCACGTTGGAGGCGACCGCGGGCGGCATCGGCCCGGTTATCCCGTCGGGCAGCGAAATACCGTCCGGAACGGAGTCGGCCGTCGTGTAGGCGGCGACGGCCGCACCTTGGGAATAGCCACCCAGCACAATCTTGGTCCTCGGGCAATTCGCCGCCGTGGCCTCAACCTTGGTGCTGGCATCGGCGACTCCGTCGACCGCCCTGCCGAAGTCCAGCGATGCCGGATAGTCGACGGGTTCGACTGCGACGTTCTTGCCTCCCAGTCGGGCGCTGAGGGCATCGACGAACGCCTGTCCGGTGGCCCCGATGCCGGGCGCCTCGAACGTCCCGCGCGCGAATACCACTTTGACATCCGGGCACCCGGGATCGGCGTTGGCCCGCGCGACGTCGCCCGGCACCGGCGTCAGCAGGGCCGCGACGGAAACGGAAGCCGCCGCCAGCCAACGAGCCGTCCGCTGAACCGACGGGGCGGGAGAACCGGTGCGGCGCACGCTAACTCTTTTCGTTTGAGAGGGTATGCAGGGAATTCGCCGAGTACGAACTCGTGGCGCCGCGATTTGTTCCGGGCCCACGCTGTGCAAGGCAACTCGGTGAGCTTAAAACACGGGTCGGGCCGGTGCAGCGCCGACGACCCCGGCCGAGCAGGCCGGCAATACGGGGCGCACGCAGTCATTTCGGCGGGTGACCGGTGGTGTTCAGATTGGGCCTCGACGCCCGTCGGCACGAGTAGGTGTGGCCATGTTCACAAGTCTTGTGGGCGATTTTCCCGCTTTGCCAGGTCGACTCTGGCGGCCAGGGCGTCCAGCGCGGCAGGGTCCAGTCGCGCCAAGAGGGCGTCCAGGTCGACTCGGGCGACGATGGCGTCCATATCCAGGCGGGCCAGCATCGCGTCGACGTCGAGCCGATCCACGATGGCCTGCATGTCGAGGCGGGCCAGCATGGCGTCGACGTCGAGCCGCTGCACGATGGTGTTGATGTCCAGCCGGGCAAGGAATGCGTCGAGGTCGATGCGCGCGACAATGCCGTTGATGTCCAACCGGGCGATGATCGCGTCCATGTTGATCCGCCGCACGAGTCTCTCCAGGCTCTTGCCGTCCCGCACGACGGTGTCGACGAGCCCGTGCAGGGCCCGTTCGGCTTCCCGTCGCTGCCGGCGCAACAGGTTCCCGACGATTGGCAGGCTCCCGTTGCGCACGCGATCGGACTCGTCAGCCACGAGGGGCAATTGTGTCAAAACCGGCGCCGGGTCGAAACCGGCGCCACGCGTCGATCCTGCGTCCAGGGCGCAAAAGTACGAGACCACCGCGCCCCCAGCGCAGAATCAACGCCGCAAAGGGTTCCCAAACCCGTCGCGGCGGGGCATTTCGCCAGGTCAACCTACTGGTATTGGCATTCTCTTTTTTTGCAAGTACGTTATTCACCGATGAATAACGCAGCCCAGACCCCATCGGGCATACCGCTCGCGCCGGTGTACGGCCCGGGGGACCGACACACCGAGCCGCCGCCGCCCGGCGAGTTCCCCTTCACCCGGGGCAAT
The DNA here is from genome assembly GCA_021654635.1 of Mycobacterium kiyosense. Taxonomy (NCBI): domain Bacteria; kingdom Bacillati; phylum Actinomycetota; class Actinomycetes; order Mycobacteriales; family Mycobacteriaceae; genus Mycobacterium; species Mycobacterium kiyosense. The sequence continues at coordinate 5,619,893 of AP025179.1, read as the reverse complement.
TTCGCGTCCGGATACCGGGGCAAGCTGTGGACCTTCCGGCAGTACTCCGGCTTCGGCACCGCCGAGGAGTCCAACCGGCGCTATCGCTATCTGCTCGACCAGGGCGGTACCGGCCTGTCGGTCGCGCTCGACTTGCCCACCCAATGCGGTTACGACTCCGACGATCCGGACTTCGGCGAGGAGGTCGGCCGGGTGGGTGTCGCGGTGGACACCCTGGCCGACTTCGAGATCCTGTTCGACGGCATCCCGTTGGACAAGCTGAGCACCAGCATGACGATCAACGGCACCGCGGCGATCCTGCTGGCGTTCTACGTCGCCGCTGCCGAGAAGAAGGGGATACCGCGCGCCAAGCTCACCGGGACCATCCAGAACGACATCCTCAAGGAATACGCCTCCCGCGGCACCTGGATCTGGCCGCCGGAACCGTCGCTGCGGCTGATCGCCGACACCATCGAGTTCTGCGCCGCCGAGGTGCCCCGGTTCAACGCCATCTCGGTGGCCGGCGCGCATTTCCGCGACGCCGGGGCCACCGCGGTGCAGGAGATGGCCTTCACGCTGGCCGACGGTGTCACCTACTGCGACACCGTGGTGGAACGCGGCCGGATGAGCATCGACGAGTTCGCACCGCAGATCTCGTTCTTCTTCTACACCCACGGCGACTTCTTCGAGGAGATCGCCAAATACCGTGCGGGACGGCGGCGTTGGGCCACGATCGTGCGGGAACGCTACGGGTCCAGCAAGGACAAGGCGTCGATGTTCCGGTTCGGCTGCGTGTGTGGCGGGGCGTCGCTGTACGGACCGCAGGCGCAGAACAACGTGGTGCGGGTGGCCTACGAGGCGATGGCGGCGGTGCTGGGCGGCGTGCAATCGATGTTCACCGCCGCTTGGGACGAGCCGTTCGCGCTGCCCTCCGAGGAGTCCACCACCCTGGCGCTGCGCACCCAGCAGGTGCTGGCGTATGAGACCGGGGTGACCCAGGTCGCCGACCCGCTGGGCGGCTCGTACTTCGTCGAGGCGCTCACCGACGCCACCGAGGCCCGCATCATCGAGATCATGGCCGACCTCGAGGCTCACGGCGGCATGGTCAGCGCGATCGAAGACGGCTATCTGCAGGGCCTGATCGCCGACGAGGCCTACCGCATGCACCAGGACATCGAGAGCGGCGCCAAGCCGGTGGTCGGGGTCAACCGGTTCGTCTCCGAGGAACCCGAACCCGACATCGCCACCTACGAACTCGACGCCGAGGGCCGCGATCTGCAGCTCAAGCGCCTGGCCAAGGTGAAGGCCGAAAGGGACAGCGGCGCAGTGCAATCCAGCCTGGCCGCGCTGGCCCGCAGCGCCGAGGGAGACGACAACCTGATGCACAAGTTGATCGACTGCGCCAACGCGTACTGCACGGTGGGCGAAATGGTCTCCACGCTCAAGGCGGTCTGGGGCGAATTCCAGCAGCCGGTGGTGTTCTGATGACCGCCCGCATCCTGGTGGCCAAGCCCGGTCTGGACGGACATGACCGCGGCGCCAAGATCGTCGCCCGCACCCTGCGCGACGCCGGCTTCGAGGTCATCTACACCGGCATCCGGCAGCGCATCGAGGACATCGCGTCGATCGCGGTCCAGGAGGACGTGGCCGTGGTCGGCCTGAGCATCCTGTCCGGTGCCCACCTGACCCTGACCGCGCGCACCATCGAGGCGCTGCGCGCCGCCGACGCCGGCGACATCGCCGTGGTGGTGGGTGGCACCATTCCGCACGCCGACGTCCCCAAGCTGCTGGAAGCCGGTGCGGCAGCGGTGTTTCCGACCGGCACGCCGCTGGATGCACTGGTGCGCGAGATCCGCCAACTGACCGGCACGGCCGAACCGGCACAGGAGGAACCGTGCGTATCGGAGTGATGATCGGCGCCGAGCGCGGCGACATGGCCCGCAAGGTGGCCAAGCTGGTCTCCGATATCGAGTGGGCCGAATCGGCGGGCCTGGACACGGCGTGGATGCCGCAGGTGCCCAACGACTTCGACTGCCTGACCATGGTGACTTTGATGGCCGCGCACAGCTCGCGCATCGAGCTGGGCACCGCAGTGGTTCCACTGCAGGTCCAACACCCGATTGCCCTTGCCCGCCAGGCACTTTCGACGCACGCGGTGGCCGACGGCCGGTTGGCGCTCGGTGTCGGGCCGTCGCACCACTGGATCATCCGGGACATGCTCGGCCTGCCGTACCAGAAGCCGGCCGCGTACACCCGCGACTATCTGCAGGTGCTCAATGCCGCTATCGCCGGGCCGGGACCCGTTGACGTCGAGAATGATTCGTTCACCGTGCACAACCCGCTGGCGATCGGAGCCGACACGCCGATGCCGGTGCTGGTCGCCGCATTGGGTCCGGTGATGCTGCAGCTGGCCGGCGAACTGGCCGACGGCACCGTGTTGTGGATGGCCGACGAACGCGCCATCGGCGAGCACATCGCGCCGAAGATCACCAAGGCCGCCGCGGACGCCGGCCGCCCGGCGCCGCGCATCGTCGCGGGTATCCCGGTATGCCTCTGTGCGCCTTCGCAAGTCGACGAGGCCAAAGAGCGGGCCAACCGTATCCTGGGCGAGGCCGAGGTGTCGCCCAACTATCAGCGGTTGCTCGAGCGTGGCGACGCCCGCGACGTCGGCGACCTGTGCGCGGCCGGTGACCCGGAACAGATCCTGGCGCGGATGCGACGTTTCGCCGACGCCGGTGTGACAGATCTGTCGGTGCGGTTGTTGCCGATCGGCGAGAACCGCGACGAACTCGTCGCGTCCAAGCGCCGGACCCGGGAGATGATCGCCGAACTCGCCAGGGAGCTGCGGTGACCGGAGCCGGGCCGCTGTCGGGGATACGCATCCTCGAGGTCGGCACCATGCTGGCGGGCCCGTACGCGACTATGCTGCTGGCCGACCTCGGTGCCGAGGTCACCAAGATCGAGCCGCCCGGCGGTGAGATATCCCGCAGCGTTGGCGCCACCTACTTCGCCAGCCTCAACCGCAACAAGTCCAGTATCGTACTGGACTTGAATTCCGATGCGGGACAACGGCGATTGGGCGAACTGGTGGCCGACTCGCACGCGCTGCTGGTCAATTTGAAGCCGTCGGCCATCCGCCGGCTGAGGTTGACCTACGACGAGTTGAAGCGGCACAACGAGCAGATCGTCTGCGTGGCGATCACCGGCTTCGGTCTGTACGGTGGCGACGACCCGGCGTTCGACTACGTGGTGCAGGCCGGCGTCGGCACCGCCGCCTTGACGGGTGACCCGGACGGTCCGCCCACCCTGCCCGGTTATTCATCGGCCGACAACTCCACCGGAATGACCGCGGCACTGGGGCTGTTGGCCAAGATCATCTCCGGCACCGGCGGCCAGGTCGATGTGTCGCTGCGCGACGTGATGCTGTCGCAGCTGAACTACCATGCCTCGGCCTATCTCAACAGCGGCATCGAACCGCAGCGCCGCCCGTACGGTGCTCACTCGTATTACGTTCCCGCGCAACTATTTCCGACCTCCGATGGCTATCTGGCGCTGTTCATCACGCACGACGGATTCTGGAAATCCTTCGCCGCCGAAGCCGGCATCGGAGGTTTCGAGACGATGGCCGAGCGGGTCGCCCGCCGCGACGAAGTACTCGCCGTCGTCACCGCGATGCTGGCCACCGACAGTGCCGTCGGGTGGGAACGACGACTGCGTCCGCTCGGTGTTCCGGCGGCCGCCGTGCGGACCCTGCCCGAGGCGCTGGAAGCCACTCCGGAAGTGGTGGTGCGAGCGGGCGAATTCCGGTTGGTCGGCAGCCCCATTCACGTCTCAGGGTACGAACCCGAGTACCGGCCGCCGCCGGAGTTGCCGCAAAGCTAAAGCGTCTCGAGCTGCTTTTCCCGGTAGCGCCGTGCCCACTCGGCCCGCGACCGGATCGACACGTCCACGTCGGTTGCCTTGGCGCGCAGCGCCTGAACCGTCGCCTGCTCGCGCGGGGTTCGGGCGAACGGGTCCCAGCCGAAGAACCGGCAGGCGTTGGCCCAGGTGATCTTGTTGATGTCGGCGTCGTCGGCACCGGCCGCGTTCAGCTCGGCCAGCACCTGCTCCGGGGCGTCCGGCCAGAAGCAGTCCGAGTGGGGATAGTCGCACTCCCAGGCGATGATGTCGATGCCGATCTCGTGGCGCAGCTTCAGCGACGTCTTGTCGGTGACGTAGCAGGCCAGCGAGTGCTCCCGGAAGACGTCGCTGGGCAGCTTGTCCCCGAAGTCGCGGCGCAACCATTTCTGGTTGGTGTAATGGCGGTCGCTGCGGTCCAGGTAGAACGGGATCCAGCCGATACCGCCTTCGGAGAAGGCGAATTTCAGGTCCGGATAGTTGCGCATGGCGGGGCCCCACAACAGGTCCTGGGCGCACATCGCCGAGACCTGGGTGGCCAGGATGATCAGGTTGTCGATCGGCGCGTTGGGCGCCATGCTGATCGCGCCGAACCCGGTGCCGATGTGCAGGCACATCACCACGTTCTGCTCGGACAGGGTGCGGAACACGGGTCCCCAGTAGTCCTCGTCGTGATAGCTCGGAAGTCCTTCCAGATGCGGCAATTCCGGCATGGTGACCGCTCGGCAGCCCTTGGCGGCCACCCGGCGGATCTCGGCGCACATCCCCTCGGGCGTCCAGGTGGGCAGGATCGCGATCGGGATGAACCGGTCGGGATAGGACCCGGCCCACTCGTCGATGTGCCAGTCGTTGTAGGCCGACACCATCACCAGGGTGACGTCCTCGCGCGTCATGTTGAGGTGCCGGGCCGAGAATCCGGTGAAGGTCGGGAAGCACATCGACGCGAGGATTCCGTTGCGGTTCATGTCCCGGACGCGTTCGTGGACGTCGTAGACACCGGGGCGCATCTCGGCGAAACCGGCTGGGTCGCGGCCCCATTCCTCGGCCGGCCAGGACACCACCGCGTTCAGTCCGCTCACCCCTTGCGGCCTGCCCTGGTACATCCACTGGTCCACACCCTTGTCGTCGGTGACGACGATCGGGGCTTCGTCTCGATATTTGGCGGGCACGTGCCGCCGGAACATGTCCGGCGGTTCGACCACGTGGTCGTCGATGCTCACCAGAATCAGGTCGTCATCCTTCATCGAGCAGTCCTTTCCGCGCAGCGGCCCGAGCTGACCCGGTCAGCCGTGGTGCTCCGTGATGGTCTCCAGCAGCCGCGGAATCGGCGGCGGATCGAGTTGCAGCGCACTGGACATGGTCAGCTTTGCGCCGCTCATACCGCGCAGCACGGCCTCGAGGTCGTCGCCCTCGATCTCGTAGAGGGCGATGTAAGGACCTTCGCCGTTGACCGGCCGCAACCGGCGTGCCGAGACGATGCCGTCGAGTGCGACGAGTTCGCCCAGGTGGACCTCGTCGTACCAGGTGTTGTATTCCTGCTCGCGGTCCGGCGAACTGGGGTACGTCTCGACGTAGATGATGCCTTTTGCCATCGTCGCCTCCTGGTTACTCGTACAGCACGGTGATCGGTGCCGCGTCCGGTACGGCCTGGCAGGTCAGAATGTAACCGTCCTCGACCTCGTCGTCGTCGAGGGCGTCGTTGGTCCGCATCGTCGCGGTGCCTTCGGTCAGCCTGGCCATGCAGGTGCCGCAGTTGCCGGCCTCGCAGTTGAACGGTGGTTCCAGCCCGGCGCGGCGCGCGCTCTCCAGCAGTGTTTCGCCGGGAACCAGCGGCACCGTGACTTTCTTACGGTCGAGATGAATCGTTACCGTGCCCAGCTCCGTCATGACCGCCTATCTACCACCGGGTCGCCACCATTGCTGCGTACTTTGCGTTCTTCAGTATAGAGAATACTATTCTCACCTAGCGATAGTATCTTCTCTCAGGCAGCTAGGAGGGCGGGACGTGACCGAGCCGGCCGCGCTCGTGTTCGAGGAGCAGCAATTCAGCCTGCCTGAACTCGACGCGCTGACCGGTGGGCTGGCCGCCGCTTTACGCAAACGGGGGGTAGGTCCAGGCCACCGGGTGGCGGTCATGTCGTCCAACCGGCCCGAGTTCGTCGCCGCCGTGCTGGCGATCTGGCGCCTCGGTGCGGCGGCGGTACTGGTCAGCCCGGCCTGGAAGCGCACTGAGGTCGAGCACGCCGTCGCGCTCACCGGACCCACCGACGCCGTGGGGGACCACCCGGTCCTGGCCGGACTGATGCCGATGCTGCACCTGGACGAACCGATCGACCCCGGTGACACCGCCGGCGCCGTGCCGCCCGGCGGCGACGCGGTGCTGGTGTTCAGCTCCGGCACCACCGGCTTGCCGAAGGCCGTGCGGCACACGCACGCGTCGCTGGATGCGGCCGTGCGGCACTGGCGCGACGCGCTCGGGTTGAGCTACCGAGACCGCATCCAGGTCGCCACCCCGCCGTCGCACATCCTCGGTCTGCTGAACATCCTGACCGCGTTGCGCACCGGCATCTGGGTGCGGTTGCACCGCCGCTTCGATGTCGACCGGATGCTGCGGCACATCGAAACAGACCGCATCACAGTCGAAATGGCCGTGGCGCCGATCGCGCTGGCCATCGCCTCGCACCCCGGCCTGGAGTCCTACGACCTCTCGTCGTTGCGGTATTTCATGTGGGGTGCGACGCCGGTGACCGCCACCGTCGCCGAGACGGTCACCCGGCGCACCGGCGTTCGGTGGGTTCCGGCGTACGGCACCACCGAGTTGCCGGTGATCGCGTGCAACCCGATCGAGGCGCCCCGGCTGGACTCGGTCGGCCGCGCGGTGTCCGGGGTGCAGGTGCGGGTGGTGTCGCTGCAGACGGGTGAGCCGGTCGGGCCCGGCGAGGTCGGCGAGATCCAGGCGCGGTCGGACTCCCTGATGGCCGGCTACCTGCCGGTCGAGGCGACCGCCGAGGTGTTGCACGACGGTTGGTACCGAACCGGGGACGTCGGCCACCTCGACGGCGACGGTTGGTTGCGCATCACCGACCGCCTCAAGGAGATGGTCAAGGTGCGCGGCTTCCAGGTCGCGCCCGCCGAGATCGAGACGGTGCTGCACGGCCATCCGGCGGTGCGGGACTGCGCTGTTTTCGGCGTTCCCGACGGTGTCAACGGCGAGGCGGTGGTGGCCGCCATCGCCAGGCAGGGCACGCAAGCCGCGTTCGACGACACCGAACTCGCCGCGGAACTCAGTGCGCGGGTGGACGCGAAGCTGGCGTCCTACAAAAGGCTGAGCCGGGTGGTGTTCGTGCCCGATATTCCCCGCCTGCCCTCGGGCAAGGTGTTACGCAGAGTGCTCAAGGAGAGCTATGGATGTACGTCTGACGGCTGAACAGCAGCAATTGCGCGACGCCGCCGCGAAGCTGGCCGACGACCTCGGGCCGGGCGCGGTGGGAGACCTGGCCGACCAGAGCCGAATCGCCCGGCTGGACAAGCAGATCGAGTTGACCGGATGGCGGTCGCTGCGCTCGGATGACGCCTCGGGCGTCGAAGTTGCCATCGTCGCAGAGGAATTCGGACGCCGGCTCGTCGACGCCCCGTTCCTGGGCCCGGTGCTGGCCGACGACCTGACCCGCCATCTCGACTCGGGCGCCGGCCAGGCCACCGTGGCCGTCGACGATCGCGCCATCGACGCCCGCGGTTACCAACGCGCCGTTACGCTTTCGGGCACCACGGTCCTGGCCTGCGACCTCGGTGCGGACGCCGACGGCGCCGACCTGACCCGGTCCTGCGTCGGGCTCACCGGGTCGCCGACGCCGCTGGGCGAGGTGTCCGCCGAAGCCGCCGAGCGGTGGCGAGCGCTGGCGCTGGTCGCCACGGCCGCCGACCTGGTCGGTGCCGCGCGCGGAGCACACGCCGTCGCCTGCGACTACGCGAAGATCCGCGAGCAGTACGGCAAACCGATCGGGTCGTATCAGGCGATCGCCCACCTGCTGGCCGAATCCCTGGCGCTCATCGAGGGTTCGGTGAGCGTGCTGCGCCACGCCGCGTGGGCCGTCGACGAACTGGAACCAACCGAGGCCGTCCAGGCCGCGCGGGTGGCCAAGGTCTACTGTGCCCGCGCCGCCAGAACCGTGTGCGAGACCGCCATCCAAGTGCACGGCGGGATCGGCAACACCTGGGAATGCCTGGTGCACGTGTACCTGCGCCGGGCCCTGACGTCGACCGAGCTGTGGCCGGTCACTTTGAGGGAGGTCGGCCGTGGACTTTCGTGACTCACCGCAGGAGGCGGAGTTCCGGGAACGGCTGCGGTCGTGGCTTGCCTTGCACGCCAAGGAGTTCGGCGGCTCCGGTGACGAGTACTGGGCGCGCCAGGCGGACTGGCATCGGGCCCTCTACCAGGAGGGGTTCTTCGGTTTGTCGTGGCCGCGGGAGTACGGCGGTTGGGAGCTGCCGCCGGTCTACGACGTCATCGTCGACGAGGAGATCGCGCGCGCCGGTGCCCCGCCGCGGCCCAGCGTCGGCTACCTGGTGATCGGCATCGGCCGGCACGGCAGCGACGAACTGCGGCAACGGTTCCTGCCGGGCATCATCAACGGCACCGAACGCTGGTGTCAGGGCTTCAGCGAGCCGGGCGCGGGATCGGACCTGGCGTCGCTGACCACCACCGCCACCCTCAGGCCGGACGGCGACGAGTACGTGATCCACGGCCACAAGATCTGGACCAGCTACTCCGACGTCGCCGACTGGTGCCTGCTGCTGGCGCGCACCGACCCGGTCGCCAAGCGGCACCGCGGCATCTCCGCGTTCGTCATCTCGATGAAACAGGATGGGGTGCAACAACGGCCGTTGCAGATGATCAACGGCGTCACCAACGAATTCGGGCAGGTGAGTTTCGACGGCGCCCGGGTGCCCGCGGATCGGATGGTGGGCGCCCCCGGCGACGGCTGGGCGGTCGCGATGACCGTCGTCGGGCACGAGCGTGAACCGTCCACGCTGGGCTACGCCGCGCGATACAACAAACTGGTGGCGCAGCTGGTGGACCGTAGCCAAGGGGAAGTGGACGACGATGTGGCGTGGGCGGCGGTGCAGGCGCAGATGCTGACCCACCACGTGCGCCGGCGGCTGTCCGAACAACTCGACGGTGTGTCGCACGGCCCGGAAGGTTCGCTGGACAAGTTGTTGATGACCTGGGTGGAACAGTCCGTCGGGCACGCCGCGCTGGCCGTCGGCGGCACCCGCGACCCGGACCTGCTCAGCGCCTACCTCTACAGCCGCGCGCAAAGCGTCATGGGCGGCACGTCACAGATACAGAAGAACATCATCGCCTCACGAATCCTGGGATTGGGAGTCTGAAATGTACGACATGCCAAGCGAAATCGACGTCCGCGCCGACGGGCCGCTGCGGATCATCACGCTCAACCGGCCCGACGACCTCAACGCGGTCAACGACAACCTGCACGTCGGCCTGGCGCGGCTGTGGCAGCGGCTCACCGACGATGCGTCGGCGCGCGCGGCGGTGTTGACCGGCGCCGGGAAGGCATTCTCCGCCGGCGGTGACTTCGCGTACCTGGCCGAACTCGCCGAGGACGCCGACCTGCGCGCCAAGACCATCCGGGACGGCCGCGAAATCGTGCTGGGCATGGCCCGCTGCCGAATCCCGGTGGTGGCGGCGGTCAACGGCCCCGCGGTCGGGTTGGGCTGCAGCCTGGTGGCACTCAGCGACATCGTCTACATCGCGCCGCACGCCTTTCTGGCCGACCCGCACGTGCAGGTGGGACTGGTGGCCGCCGACGGCGGCCCGCTGACCTGGCCGCTGCACATCAGCCTGTTGCTGGCCAAGGAATATGCGTTGACCGGCACCAGGATTCGCGCCGAGCGGGCAGTCGAGCTCGGCCTGGCCAACCATGTCGCCGACGATCCGGTCGCCGAGGCGGTGGCCTGCGCAGAGCGCATCCTGAAGTTGCCGCAGCAGGCGGTGGAAAGCACCAAGCGGGTGCTCAACATCCATTTGGAGCGCGCGGTGCTCGCCAGCATCGACTACGCGCTATCTGCGGAGCATCAGTCCTTCGTCACCGAAGACTTCCGCTCGATCGTCACCAAACTCAACGCGACTAAAAACTAGCGCGCCACCACACGACGATGGGGCCGCCCACACCGGGACGGCCCCACCGCACGCGCGAGTTACTTAGCCGACTTGGTCTTCTGCCGGGCCTCGGCCGCGCTCGCGGCCGCCCGCGCCGACTCGGCTTGGGCTTCCTTCTTCGCGACGTCGCGCTGGGCCTGCGCCTTGTCCTGCTGCGCCCGGCCTTCGTTGCGAAGGTTCTCGTTGTTGATCACGATGCCGGCGATTTCCTTGGACTTGCCGATAACGTCTTCGACGATGCCCTTGACGGCCGCCACCGGGCCACTGTCGCGGTTACTCACTGCTGCGCTCCCTTCGCTTGACTGGTTTGATTCCGTGGAATCACGTCTAGCCGGCGCATACCCCGCGCGGGGTCGAGCGACCACCTGATTATGGGATCAATCACTCCAGCCGGCCCAGGGGCTCAGCCCAGTGTCACCAGGTCTTCGACGGAGTCCCGGGGCAGGTCGTCGCTGGTTACCGCGGTGACCACCATGTCGCTCAGCTCGATTGCACCCCGGTGGTTGTCCAGAAAGGCGGTGTCGGCGGCGTCGCGGCCGGTGGCGATGCGCAGCATGGCCTGCCGCGGGGCCAGGCAGGTCGCGTCGACAACGCGCCACTGTCCGTCGATCAACGCCTCGGCCACGGCGTGGAAGTCCATCGGGTCACATCCCGGTGCGTACACCGACACGAGTCGGGCGGGGATGTTGACCGCCCGCAGCAACGCGATCACCAGGTGGGCGTAGTCGCGGCACACCCCGGCGCCGGCGAGCAGCGTGTCCGTCGCGCCGTCGATCGGATCACTGGAACCTGGAACATATTTCAGCCGGGTGCCCACCCACGACGACACCTTCTCCAGCACGGTCACCGAGTCGGTGAACTGGCCGAACTCGGTGCCCGCGAAACCGAAGAACTTGTCGGCTTCGGCGTACCGGCTGGGCCGCAGGTAGGTCGAGGCGTCGATCTCGTTGATCGGAGGTGGCTCGGCCCGGCCGGTGACGGTCGCCTCGTAGTCGATCCGGACATCCCCGACACCGAATTCGCCGGTGTGGATCCGGGAGCCGTGGTCGCCGGCGACCTCCCGAACTGTCACCGGGGTGCCGTCCAGGGTCACCTTCAGCGATTCGTTCACCTGCAAGCCGGGCAGGGCTGCCACCGCGATCTGGAACTCCAGCGTCGTCGGCTCGGTCACGCGAACTTGCAGGCTGGCCCCGACCTCACGCTTGGTCACTGTTTTTCCCCGATCCCGATGTCTATTTCGATCCCGTCGCAACTTCATCCTCTGAAGCCAATCACGCCGGGCCTATACCCGCATCCGCAGTTTCGAACCCCCCTTGCCGCCGCCGAGTGCATCAATCGTGCCGACGCAGGAAATCGCGCATCAGTGCGTCGAAGCGTTCGGGCTCTTCGATGAACGGCAGGTGGGCGCTGTGCTCGAAAAACTCGAAGCTCGAACCCTGGATGCGGCGGTGCATCTCGCGCATGTGCTCGGGTGGAAACTCGTCGTAGCGCGCGGCGAGCAGCAGCGTCGGCGTGGTGATCCCGCCGAGCCGATCGACCACATCCCAGTCCCGCATCGTCCCGACGATACGAAAGACGCTGGGCCCGAACATCGTCTCGAAGATCTCGGTGCCCATGTCCGCGAAGGCGTCGTAGAGGTCGTCGGGCCAGGGTTGGCGGCGGCACAGGTGTGTCTGGTTCCACGTGGTGACCGCGGCCCGGTACGCGGCGGAGCCGGTGGTGCCGGCGGCCTCGTGCCGGTCGATGGCGTCCCGGGTCGCCCAGTCCAGGTCGGCTTTGAGCCGAATCACGTTGGCGGCGAACACCGGAATGGAGGCTGCGCTATTGGACAGGGTCAGGGTGCGCACGCCGCCGGGCGCATCCAGCAGGTACTGCAGGGCGAGCATGGCCCCCCACGAATTGCCGAAGACGTGGAAGTCGGACAGTCTCAGAGTCGTTATCACCGAGGCCATTTCGGCTACCGAGCGCGGCATGGTCCACAGCGTCCGGTCGGCGGGCCGCTGCGAGTTGCCGCAGCCCAGCTGATCCCAGAAGATGACCTCGCGCTCGTCGGACAGGCGTTCCAGCGCACTCAGGTAATAGTGCGGCAACCCGGGTCCGCCGTGCACCACCAGCAGTGGGCGGGCAGCGCTCGGCTGAGCGGGTCGGACCCGCTTTGCCCACACCAGTCCGCCGGGGACGGAGATCGTCGGCTGCGGCGTCATCACCCGGGCGTCCTTTCGTCGGTGAGCACACAGAGTCCCATGCCGCGATCGGGACGGGCGGGCCGGAGCCCGCTTGCAACTCGTACTCTCAAACTGAGAGAATATAATTCTCACAAACGCGCGGCCGGATCTTCCGCCGCGCGCCACCGAAGTGGAGAACGGTCCGTGCCCGACGCCGTGCGCAACCACCCTACGGACGTCTCTGAGCTGATCATCAAGGCGCGCAACGGATCTCCGCGCGCCGCGGGCCGGCTGCTCAGCCTGGTGGAAAGCGACCGCCGCGACGAGGTGCTGTCCACCCTCGCCGCCCTGGGGGCGCCGGTATCCGACGTACGTGTCATCGGCATCACCGGGCCGCCCGGAGCGGGCAAGTCGACGACGATCGGGGCACTGGTCGGCGCCTACCGGCAGCGCGGGTGCCGGGTGGCGGTGCTGGCTGTGGATCCCTCGTCACCGTTCAGCGGCGGTGCGCTGCTCGGCGATCGCATTCGAATGACCGCGCACATCAACGATTCCGATGTGTTGATCAGATCGGTGGCCAGCCGGGGGCACCTCGGTGGCCTGGCCGCGGCGGTGCCCGCGGCCATCCGGCTGGTCGGGGCCATCGGCTACGACGTGGTGCTCGCCGAGACGGTGGGCGTCGGCCAGTCCGAGATCGAGATCGCCGCCGTCGCCGATCCGACCATCGTCATCCTCAATCCTGGCGCCGGCGACGCGGTGCAGGCGGCCAAGGCGGGTCTCCTGGAGGTCGCCGACATCGTGGTGGTGAACAAGGCGGATCGGGACGGCGCCGAACAAACCGTGCGGGACCTGCGGGCCGAGACCAAGGCCCCGATCGTGAGTCTGGTCGCCGCCCGCGGTGCGGGGCTGGCCGACCTGGTCGAGGCGATCGAGGTGCATCACCGCGCCGACAATCGTGCGCGCCGGCTGGCCCGCGCGCGGGCGCAGATCCTGTCGCTGGCGCAGACCCGGCTGCGGACCCGGCCGGACCTCGAGCTGCTCGCCGAGTCGGTGGTCGACGGCCGCAACGACCCCTACGCGGCGGCTGAGCGACTGCTGTCGGCGCCCCCGGACTAGCATCGCGCCCGAATGCTAGAGGCCGAGCAGCCGATTCCGCTGCTCGACGAACTGCTCGTCGGTGATCAGGCCTTCGTCGCGAAGTCTGGCGAATTCGCGTATCTCGGCCGCGATTCCGGTCACCACGGCGCGCGGTTCCTCGTGATCGGGTGCCTCGTCGGCGCCGGCCTTGGTGTTCTCGGCCGCGGCTTTCCGGCCCCTGGTGGCGGCCTGGGCGACCTGGACGCCCCGGCCGCCTGCGGTGTCGCCGACGACTCGGCCGGCCGCGCTCGCCATGGCCATGTCGCCGGCGGCGTTGTCGACGCTGTTCTGCAGGCTGTTCGACAGGCCGGCCGTCAGCGCCTGTTGGTCGACACCGAAGCTGGCCGGTCGGGCCAGCGCGATCGGCCGCACCGCGGGTGTGGCGGCGGTCCAGGTCGGCGGCACCGACAGCGCGCCGACGGCGTTGGCTTCGCCGAAACCCGCCGAAACCGATTGCGGCACCGGCTCGAACGTTGACCCTTCCGGTAACTCGGGGGCGGTGGCGCCCGCGTCATCCCAGCCGGAGACGATGTCGTCGGTGTGTAAACCGGTCTGCGCGCCGACGAGGTCGATCGGCAGCGAGATCACGCCCAGGGGGGACATCGGCGCATCGATCCCGAACGCGATCAGGTCGGCCCCGATGTCGAGCAGGTCGAGCGGTGACAACGACACGCCGGCGGCGCTCGGCGACGAGGTCAGCAGACTGCCCAGCGCGTCGGGCACGGCGGAGAAGATCTGCGCCAGCTGCGACACCGTGCTCTGCGCGGAGCCGGCGGCGGTGTCGGCGGCTTGGCTGACGGCACCGGACTGGTTGGCCGCTGCGGCCGGACTGGCAACCTGCTGTGGCGCACTGAACGGAGTCAACCGTGTGGCGCTCGCCGACGAACCGGCGTAGCCGTACATCGCGGTGGCGTCCTGCGCCCACATCTCGAGGTACTGGGCCTCGGTGGCAGCGATGGCAGGTGTGTTCTGCCCCAACAGGTTCGTAGCCACCAGCGCGGCCAGCAGGCTGCGGTTGGCCGCCACCACCTCGGGGGGGCACCGTGGCGGCGAACGCGGACTCGAAGGCCGCGGCCGCGGCGGTGGCCTGGTCGGCCGTCTCCTCGGCCTGCGCCGCGGCGCCGCTGAGCCAGCTCACATAGGTTGCCGCGGCGCCGGCCATCATCGCCGACGACGGACCCAGCCACGGTCCCGCGGCCAGCCCCGACACCACAGCTTGGTAGGAGCCGGCCGCCGAATGCAGCTCGGATGCCAGACTCTCCCACGCGCCGCGGCGGCGGCCAGCATCGGTGCCGAACCCGGGCCGGTGTACATTCGGCCGGAATTCACTTCAGGTGGTATAGCAGCGAAATACATTGCAGTGATTCACAATTCAAGTCAGACGGAGCGTTTTTGCCCCGTCCTGGTCGGTCATGGACAACGATGGAAAACGGTGGCGTCCGTGGCTGAACGTGAGTGGCAACCGTGTGCATCCGTCAAAGGCGTTGCTGTCCAGTCAGATGCCGGTCACACCAGCCGGACGGACGTCAGTTGTTCGAGCCGGCACTCACCCCTTGTTCAGCGCCCAGGGACTCGTCGTCAGAAATCGGCTTGGACTGCTGTCCCTTACGCAATGTGGCCAGCAGTTCCCGGTACGGCCCGGCCAGGTACACGGTGTCACCGGCGCAGAGCCGAGCATCGCGGCGCGGATGCAGTTGAATCGGGGTGTCGTCCCGGGTGATGGCGAAGACGCGGGTTTGGGTCGACATCTCGAACATTTGCAGACCGTCGAGTTCGCTGCCCGGCTGGACATGCATCTTTCCGATCAGAAAGGAGCGGTTGCCCACCGAGAAAGTGCCGAGTATCTCCAGGCCCAGTGCGGCGCCGACGAACCACGGCGCGGCGATCTCCACCGTGGAGCGGACGTTGTCGAAGCCGAAGCGCTGCGCCACCGCGGAGCCCAGGTCGTGGTCGAAGACCCGCAAGACCAGCGGTACCTCGTTCCACCGGTTGACCTCCGGGGTCACCTGGGCGCTCAGCATCTCCCGAAGCACCATTCCCGCCTCGATGTTGACCATGTCGTCACGCGTCAGCACCGCCACGGCACGCGCGGTGTCGACCCGGGCGGACTCCAGCGTCTGGCGCAGCGTGGCGTCGCCGTAGATGACCGGGACGTCCAATTCGTTCGCCTCCGCCACGAACGGGTTGCCCTGGTCTCGTTCGATCACCGCGACGTCGTGTCCGGCCTCGGTCAGGTCACGGACGACCTTGATGCCCAGGGCGCTGAGTCCGACGACGATGATGTGGTTGCGCAGGTGGCGTGCCCGTGGTCGTCCGGACGACCAGACGAAGCGACGGGACAACAGCACGTCGGCGACGAAGGCGACCAGCAGGGCGGTGGTGGTGACCCCGCCCAGCATCAACACGGCCGCATACACGCGCAGCCAAGTGGGTTGCTCGGCGAAGCTGAAGTCGCCGTAACCGGTCGTCGTGATGGTCTCGATGGTGAAGTAGAACGCGTCGACCCATGACATACCGGGGTGCGTGTAGGAGAAGTGCAGCAGCATGGTCGAGCCGAGAATCAGCACGAACAGCGCGATTATCACCGGGTAGAAAGCCGGGTTGACCTCGGCGGGCAGGATGCGAGCGGCGTCGAGCATCCGGCGCAATCGAGAATGGTGCGAAAGCGTCCGCGTCTGCTGCGGAACCTGAACACCGAAAGTGGTTAATTCGTCCTGTGTTCCGATCAACGCCGTCCAGTCGCCCGCGCAGACTTCTTCATCGCGGCCTGGGCACACCACGACCTGACCGGGCGCAGATGCGTTCTGGCCGTGCATGATCGCCACTGGGGCGAGGTCTCCGTAGATTTCGCGCAGCGTTCCCCCGCGCGGCGCCTCGGTGCCGAAAACCGCGAATTGGATGCCGGCCGCCTCGAAGGGGTGCGTGGTGCGCGACAGACATGCCTCGACGACCGCCGGTGCGGCGAGTTCGGCGACACCGAAGATTGCGCTGGGTCCCTCGTCATCGGCCACCGCTTCGCGCAGCACTTCGTTCGACAGCCGTGACACCACCCGGATTTCCGGGTTGGCTTTTCTTGCCAGCAAGGCGATCTCGAGGTTGGTCGCATCGTCGTCCCCGGCGCAGATGACGGCTACCGCCTCGGCAACTCCGGCCCGAGCCAGCTCCGCCTTGACTCTGGTGCCGGCCAGTTCTGGACCGATGAGCTTGACGACGCTGGCACCCGCTCGCTTCAATTCGTCGATGATCGTCGTGGCGAGCGCGTCGTCACCGCTGACGATTACACGCTGCTGCATCTGATTCGACTCCTCGCGGTGCTGACCTGCGCTGGCTACGACCAGATTGCGGCGTGATCGACGCGAATGTTTTTGCTGATCAATATTGTTCGTCTGACATGAGCATTGATCTTGCTGCAACATCCGTTCCCCTATTGTTTCGGCTATTCGCAGTCGTTTCGCTAAACGCTGCTGCCATAGCCAATTTGGCCGTGCTGAATGGTTGCCGCGTCAGTCGATCTGCGACAGAACTCGTCAATGGTGCGGTGCCCGATGAACGCCGAACAACAGCCGGGGCGGGCGCCGGCGAGCCTACGAGGTCGCGGCGGACTGTGTTGCCGTGCCTGGCTGTGATGGCGCGCCAACCTCCATCTTCGTCGGAATCGTACTTGCGCAGCGGCCGCCGTGGCGCGCTCCGGACTCCATACTGGCTTGTCATAATTACATCGATATCAAGTTATCTTGGGAATATCCTGACAACATCCTGTCTGTGGCCCTCTGACCGGCTGACGAGGTGTGCTGAGACGCTAGGCTTTTGACGTCAATTGCCGATTGGGTAAAGGAATATTGCGTCTTGGCAACAACTTTGGATCACGGACAAAAAAGCTGGTCGTCGTTTTCCGACGTGTGCAAACGAGGCTTCCTCGGCAGGCCGTTGATTAACAATCAGCTGCAGCACGAGAGGTTGTCCAATCCCGTCGCGCTGGGTGTTCTCTCGCCGGACGCGATCTCGTCGACCGCCTACGGCTCGGAGCAGATCATGATCGAGTTGCTGCCCGCGGCCGGCATGGCAGCGTTCGCGTTGCTGCTTCCGATCACCGGAGTCATCCTGCTGATCCTGGTGCTGGTCGCCGCGTCGTACCGCCAGGTGGTTATGGTCTACACCCGATCCGGCGGATCTTATGTGGTGGCCCGGGAGAACTTCGGCCCGCGAGTGGCCCAGATCGCAGCGGCGTCCCTGCTGATCGACTATGTGGTGACCGTCGCGGTGCAATGTGCGGCCGGGACGGTGGCGGTGGTCTCCGCGGTGCCGGTGCTGGGCCCGTACAGCCTCGAGATCACGGTGGGTGTGGTGTTGACGATGTGCCTGGCGAACCTGCGTGGTTTGCGGGAGGCCGGGGCGCCGTTCGCGGTGCCGACCTACGCATTCGTCGTCATGGTGTCGCTGACGATCGTGGTCGGCCTCGTCCGCCAAGTCATGGGAACTCTGCCCGTCTACGACCCGGCGCACATTGCCGGCGCGGTACCGGTCCATCAGGGCAACGGACTGGTGATGGGCGCCACGATCCTGGTGGTGTTGCGGGCTTTCGCCAACGGCGGGTCGTCGCTGACCGGTGTCGAGGCGATCTCCAACACCGTGACCAGCTTCCGCAAGCCCGAGGGTCTCAACGCTCGCCGGGTGCTGACCGTGATGGCGTGCATCCTGGCGTTTCTGCTGGCCGGGGTGGCCTGGCTGGCGCACGCCACCCATGCCACCCCGTACGTCAACGGGTATCCGTCGATGCTGTCCGAGATCGCCCGCGCGGTCTTCGGCCATGGCGCCATCGGCGACGTCTTGTACTTCCTGGTGCAGGCGTCGACCGCGGCGATCCTCTACACCGGCGGTAACACCAGCTTCAACGGTTTTCCGGCGCTGGCCAGCTTCGTCGCCGAGGACCGCTTCCTGCCGCGTCCGCTGATGAAGCGGGGCCATCGGCTGGTCTTCTCCAACGGCATCCTCACCTTGGCCGCGCTGGCGGTGGCCTTGCTGGTGGTCACCGGCGGCTCGCTCGACGCGTTGGTGCCGTTCTACGCGATCGGGGTATTCACAGGTTTCTCCATGGCGGGCTATGGCATGACCAAGCACTATTTGGTCCATCGCGGCCAGGGGTGGCGGCGCAAACTGGCGGTCAACCTCTCGGCCGGGATCCTGTCCACGATCGTGGTAGGCATCTTCGCGGTGGCCAAGTTCACCGAGGGCGCGTGGCTGGTGGTAGTCGTCTTCCCGCTGCTGGTGATGGTGCTGATGCGGCTCAATCGGCAGTACCGAGCCGAGGCCTCGGTGTTGGAGTTGTCTCAGACCGAACCGCCGGATTTGGCCCGCTACACCAAACACCGGGTCGTCGTCTTCGTCGATGCCGTCGATCTGGCGGAGGTCGAGGCGCTGCGCTACGGGAACGGACTGCACGCCGACGAACTGACCGCGGTGCATTTCGTGATCGACGCCGACCACGCGGCGCGACTCACCGAGCGCTGGGCGCACTTCGAGCACGGCACCGCACTGCAAATGGTCGACTGCGCCGACCGCCATCTGGGCAGGGCTGCGCACGAGTTGATCGCGCGGATGCTGCGTGACCACCCCGAAAGCAAGGTGACGGTGCTGTTGCCGCGGCGAACCTACTCGCCGCTGGTCGGCCGGCTGTTGCACGACCGCACCGCGGACAAGATCGCCCGCGCGGTCAGCCGAATTCCCGGCGCCACCGCGCAGATCGTGCCCTTCGACATCGAATCCCGGGTGGCGGAAGTGACCGGAGTGGGCTGATCGGCAGGTTGTCCCATCCGGAGTGGACCCGCTGTAGGAGCGCGCCGGAATCCCCGATGTACTACAAGAAAGCGAACCTATCGTGACGACGACCCCGGCTGGCGGTATACCGCAGTCGTTTTCCGACCGTTGGAAGCGGATCTTCCTCGGCAAGACACTGACCAGCGATCAACTGGACTCCGAGCGATTGTCCAATCCCATTGCGCTGGGCGCACTTGCGCCCGATGCGATTTCATCGACCGCGTACGGCCCCGAGCAGGTGATGATCGAGTTGCTGCCTGCCGCCGGGATGGCGGCATTCACGTTGCTGCTGCCGATTACCGGTGTGGTGCTGCTGATCCTGGTGTTGGTCACCGCCTCGTACCGCCAGGTCGTGACGACCTACACCCGGTCCGGGGGCGCATACATGGTTGCGCGGGAGAACTTCGGTCCCCGCACCGCACAGGTCGCGGCGGCAGCGCTGCTGATCGATTATGTGGTGACCGTGGCCGTCCAACCCGCGGCCGGCACGTTGGCGGTGGTCTCCGCGATTCCCGAGCTGCGCCCCTACCACCTGGAGCTCACTGTCGGTGTGGTGGTACTGATGTGTCTGACCAACCTGCGGGGATTGCGGCGGTCGGGCCGGGCGTTCGCGATCACCACATATTCGTTCGTGGCGATGATCACGCTGACGATCGTGACCGGGTTTGTTCGTGAAATCCTCTGGGGCTTACCGAAATACGATCCGCACAAGCTGGTCGGCACGGTGCCGGTGCACCAGGGCAGCGGTCTGGTGATGGGCGCAACCGTTCTGGTGGTGCTGCGTGCCTTCGCCAACGGCGGTACCTCGTTGACCGGGGTCGAGGCGATCTCGAACACCGTCAGTGCCTTCCGCAAGCCCGAGGGTGTCAACGCGCGCCGGGTGCTGACCGTGATGGCCTGCATTCTGGGCTTTCTGCTGTTCGGGGTGGCCTGGCTGGCGCACGTCACTCACGCCACGCCCTACCTGCACGAATACCCCTCGATGCTGTCCGAGATCACCCGGGCGGTCTTCGGGAAGGGCGTTCTGGGCAACACCTTGTACTTCCTGGTGCAGGCGTCGACCGCGGCGATTCTGTTCACCGGATGCAACACCAGCTTCAACGGCTTTCCGGGGTTGGCCAGTTTCGTGGCCGAGGACCGCTTTCTGCCACGCCCGCTGATGAAGCGGGGTCATCGCCTGGTGTTCTCCAACGGCATCATCACCCTGGCCGCGCTGGCCGTGGCGTTGCTGTTGGTCACCGAGGGCTCGGTCACCGCGTTGGTGCCGTTCTACGCCATCGGCGTGTTCACCGGTTTCTCCATGGCCGGTTACGGCATGACCAAGCACCACCTGGTCCATCGTGGAAAGCGTTGGCGGGTCAACGTGGCGGTCAATCTTGCGGCGGGAGTCCTGTCGACGATCGTGGTCGGCATCTTCGCGGTGGCCAAGTTCACCGAGGGCGCGTGGCTGGTGGTCGTCATCTTCCCGTTGCTGGTGCTGATCCTGATGCGGCTCAACCGCCAATATCGTTCGGAGGCATCGGTTTTGGAGATGTCGCGGACCGAAAAGCCGGTAGTGGCCAAGCATGCGCGACTGCGGGTGCTGATCTTCGTGGATTCGGTCGACCTCGCCGAGATCGAGGCGCTGCGCTACGGAAACGGGCTGCACGCCGACGATCTGACCGCGGTGCACTTCGTGATCGACGCCGATCATGCCGCGCTGCTGCGACAACGCTGGGAGCGTTTCGAGCACGACACCGCGCTGCGGATGGTCGACTGTCCGGATCGTCATCTGAGTAAGGCCGCCTACGAGTTGGTCGTCGGGGTGCTCCGCGAGCACCCCGACAGCAAGGTGACCGTGCTGTTGCCGCGCCGGACCTACTCGCCACTGCTGGGCAGGCTGCTGCACGATCGCACCGCCGACAAGATGGCGCGCGCCGTCAGTCGCATCCGGGGGGCGACCGCGATCATCGTGCCCTACGACATCGAGTCGCGAATAGCGCGCGCCGGAGCCGAACAGCGTGCGTCCCGGCCGGCGGCGGTCGTCGCTGCGCCACCGCAAAGCACCGAAACTGCACCGGCGCGCGACTCTGAACAGCAGCCCGTCATGTGAGTACGGTGTTCCGGTGGCCAGTGCTGCTGGGCGGGCCGGTGACCGTGAGATGGAGCGGGTGCGCAGGGTTCATACGCTGCGCTCCTATCGAGTTGTCTCCGTGCTGCGGATCGGTGTGCTGGCGTTCGTGGTCGGCGCCATGGTGGTGGCCACCCCCCGTTCGGAGTGGGGTGGGCAGCTCACGCTCGTCGCCCTCTACTCGGTTGCCACCGTCAGCGCTCTGATACTGGCGTTCATGCCGTTTCGGCGATTCGGGATGAGCCGGTTCGCCGAGCTGAGCCCGATCGAGCCGGTCGCCTTCATCGCGATCGACGTGGTCGTCTTGACTGCCCTGCAACTGCTGTCCAGTGACGGGATCTATCCGCTGCTGATCATGATCCTGTTGCCGGTGCTGGTCGGCGTGGACATGTCGACCCGCCGGGCCGCGGCGTTGCTGGCGTGCACCCTGGTCGGGTTCGCGTTCGCCGGGATCCAGGACCATCTGCAGAAGCGGGCGATCGGCTGGCCGGATACCGCGTTCTTGTTCGGGTTCTACGCGTTTCTGTGTGTGGCAGCGTTGGTGATGGTGCGCATCGAGGAACGACACGTGCGCTCGGTGGCGGGTCTGTGTACCTTGCGCGAGGAGTTGCTGGCGCAGACGATGACGGCCTCGGAGGAGTTGCAGCGCCGCATCTCGGAAGCCATTCACGACGGGCCGTTGCAGGATGTGCTGGCCGCGCGGCTCGAGGTTGCCGAGCTGGCCACCGAAGATCCGGATGACGATCGGGTCGGCCGTGCGCTGGTGGGACTGCAGAGTGCCTCGGAACGGTTGCGGCAGGCCACTTTCGAGTTGCATCCGGCGGTGCTCGAGCAGGTCGGGCTGGGTCCGGCGGTGCAGCAGTTGGCGGAGTTGACCGCGAAGCGGTCGGGCATCGAGGTGCGTACCGACATCGACTATCCGGTACGCGACAGGGTCGACCCGATCGTGTTCGGGGTGGCGCGGGAGTTGTTGTCCAATGTGGTGCGTCATTCCCGGGCGGCGCATGCCTCGGTGAGGCTGCGGGTGGCTGATGGCGTGTGCGTGCTGGAGGTGTCCGACGACGGGTGGGGGTCAACGGCGAGACCATGGCCCGGCGGTTGGGGAGGGCATATCGGGCTGGCCTCGCACCGGGCTCGTGTCGACGCCGCCGGAGGCACCTTCGTCTTCTCCGATGCGCCGGCAGGCACGCACGTCAGCGTGCGACTTCCGTTGCGAACAACCGATTAGTCGAGTATCCCCTGGCGCATCGCCTCGGCCACCGCGGCGGCGCGATCACTGACGCCGAGCTTGTCGTAGAGGCGCTGCACGTGCGTCTTGACCGTCGACGGCGCCACATACAGCTCCGCGGCGATTGCGGGGATGCTCTGCCCGCGGGAAATGCGTTGCAGCACTTCCTTTTCACGTGCGCTGAGCATCGGAGTGGCCGGGGTGGCCCGTTGGCGGATCTCACCGGCGAGGCCGCCGACCAGTGACGGTGCGACGACATCGCGGCCCTGCGCGCAATCGAGCACCGCTTTGACGATCTCGGTGCGCGTCGAGTCCTTGAGCAGAAATCCGGCGGCCCCCTGTTGCAGGGCCTGATACACGATCGCGGATTCGTCGTGCGCCGAGATCAGCAGCACCCGGGTGGGCAGATCGTTGTTGCGGACGGCCGCGGCCACCTGAGCGCCGTCCATTCCGGGCATGCGGTAGTCCAGTAGCGCGACATCTGGCCGGTGTTCTTTGATCAGTTCCAGGGCACCCGTGCCGTCGTCGGCTTCGCCGACGACGTTCACCGAGCCGCTCAACGACAGCGCGCGCACCACACCCTCGCGAAACAGCGGGTGATCATCGCCGACCACCACACGCACCTTTTCGGGCGTCACAGCGCCGACCATGGCGCAAAGTCTAGTGGTTGCCTCGCAAAGAACTGTTCGCGACCGCCGGACGGGCGGCCGCCGTTAGTACGGTGTTCGTGTGGCGGCCAGCGACGTGGAACTGGATCGCGTTCGTACCGTGCACCGGTTGCGCTCCTTTCGCATCGCCTCGGTGCTGCGGATCGGCGTGGTGGCGCTCATGGTGGCTGCCATGCGCATCGGCACCCGCCACTCGGAGTGGCCTCAGCAAACAGTCCTCATCGCGGTGTACGCGTTCATCGCACTGTGTTCGGTGGTACTGGCGTTTGCGCCGCTGCGCCGGCGGGTGGGCATGGGACCCAAGGTCGGCGCGTGGCGGCTGGAGCCGTTCGCTTTCACCGTGCTCGACGTGGTGGCACTGACCGGTTTCCAGCTGCTGTCCTCAGACGGGATCTATCCGCTGCTGATCATGACCCTGCTGCCGGTGTTCGTAGGCCTCGACGTGTCGACCCGGCGGGCGGCGGTGGTGCTGGCGTTCACGTTGGTCGGCTTCGCGATCGCCGTCGTCGAGGACCCGGTGATGGTGCGTGCGATCGGTTGGCCCGAAGCCGTCTTTCGGTTCGCGCTGTACGCCTTCCTGTGCGGTACCGCGCTGGTGGTGGTGCGCATCGAGGAACGGCACGCACGCTCGGTCGCAGGGTTGAGCGCGTTGCGCGAGGAGTTGCTGGCGCAGACGATGACGGCCTCGGAGGAGTTGCAGCGCCGCATCTCGGAGGCCATTCACGACGGGCCGTTGCAGGATGTGCTGGCCGCGCGTCAAGAGATGGTGGAGCTGGCCACCGAAGATCCGGATGACGATCGGGTCGGCCGTGCCCTGGTGGGACTGCAGAGTGCCTCGGAACGGTTGCGGCAGGCCACTTTCGAGTTGCATCCGGCGGTGCTCGAGCAGGTCGGGCTGGGTCCGGCGGTGCAGCAGTTGGCGGGTTTCACCGCGCAGCGGTCGGGCATCGAGGTGCGTACCGAGATCGACTATCCGGTGCGCAGCGAGGTGGACCCGATCGTGTTCGGGGTGGTGCGGGAGTTGTTGTCCAATGTGGTGCGTCATTCCCGGGCGGCGCACGCTTCGGTGAGACTGCGGGTGGCCGAGGGGATGTGTGTGTTGGAGGTGTCCGACGACGGGGTGGGGTCAACGGCGAGACCATGGCCCGGCGGTTGGGGAGGGGCACATCGGGCTGGCTTCACACCGGGCTCGTGTCGACGCCGCCGGAGGTACCTTCGTCTTTCTGGACGCGCCGGCGGGCACACACGTCTGTGTCGAGTTACCGCTCAAACCTTGACCGACTCGCCGGTCGCCGCGGCATAACCGGCCCGGTATCCGAAAACCATTGCCGGCCCGATGGTTCCGCCCGCGCCGCCGTAGGCGCGGCCGGTCGCGCCGGCCATGGCGTTGCCCGCCGCGAACAGCCCGGGTATCGGCCGGCCGGTGACGTGCAGGACGCGGCCGTCGGCGTCGGTCCGCGGTCCGCCCTTGGTGCCCATCGAACCCACGCTGATCGGCACCGCGTAAAAGGGGCCGGTGTCGATGGGCCCCAATGTTTTTCCGGCCAGGGTGGGGGCGCTGTCGTCCCCCCAATAACCGTCGTAGGCGCTGGAGCCGCGGCCGAAGTCGGGATCGCTGCCGGCGGCGACGTTGCGGTTCCACCGTTGCAGCGTGTCGGCGAGTCCGGCGGCGTCGATGCCGGTCTTTGCGCTCAGCTCGGCCAGGTCAGCGGACCCGCAGAACCAGTCGGGCACCGGGTCGCCCGGCGCGATACCGAGAAAACCGTAGCGGCGCAGGTGAACCGAGTCGAAGACCATCCACGCGGGATCGTTGACGTAGCCCTTGCCGGGTTCGAGGTAGTGGAACGCTCCGGCCATCGAGTTGTATTCGCCGGCCTCGTTGACGAACCGCCGGCCTGCGCGGTTGACGATGATGCTGCGCGGCCGGGTGCGTTCCAGTCGCACGCTGCGGCTGCGCTGCTTGCCCTCGATGGTGTCGTCGGGAATCCGTACGATCGGCACCCACCAGGCCTCGCCCATGTTGGCCAGGTCCGCGCCCAGGGCCATCGCCATGCGCAATCCGTCGCCGGTGTTGTTGGGCGGCGAGACGGCGCCGTGCATGGGTCCGCGCAGAAAAGCCTGCGCCAACAACGGATCCCATTCGAAGCCGCCGGTGCCCAGGATGACGCCGCGGCGGGCCCGCACCTCCGTGGTCCGCTCGGGCCCGGCGATGCGCACGCCCGCGACACCGCCGTCACGGTCGGTGAGCAGTTCGGTTGCGCGCGACCCGGTGGCCGGCGTGACCCCGATGTCCAGCAGGCCCTTGAGCAGTCCGGCGATCAGCGCGGTGCCGGCCACGCAGAGTTCGCCGGCCCGTTCGATGTCGGCGTGCAGTCGGGCCCGGGTCTCGGCGTCGAATCCGACGTTGGACCAGTCCGCGGGAAACGCGGTGATCCGGGTGGCCCAGTCGCCGAGCAGGCCCAGGTCGAACGGCGCCGCGCTGAGCGATCGACCGCCGGTTGGTTGGCCACCCGGTAACTCGGGCTGGTAGTCGGGAAATCCGGCGGCCACCTCGAAGCGCAGGCCGCTGTGCGATTCGACGAAATCCAGCATCACCGGGCCGGTCCGCACGAACGTCTCCACCAGTTCGTCGTCCATCGAGCCGTACGACTGTGCGCGCAGGTAGCGCAACGCGTCCTCGGTCGTCAATTCCCTTCCAGGGCAACGATTGTGCGCAGGAATCCAGGCGATCCCACCGGAGACGGCGGTGGTGCCGCCGACCGTCGCCGCCTTCTCGAAAACCGCCACCGTAGCGCCGGTGACGGCCGCAGCTAGCGCGGCGGTCAGGCCGGCGGCGCCGCTGCCGAGCACCACGACATCACATTCGTGGTCCCAAGGTCGGTCCTCTGGCATCGGTGTGTCCCCTTCCAGCTGCTAGCTCAACAGCGCCGATAATTTCGCGGCGGCCCGGATGACGGCATCCTTGCCGCGCATCACCACGTCTTCGCGGTGCGAGATGAGGTTGATGCAGGTGGGTGGTGACGGCGTCGGCCGGATGACCGGGACCGCCAGACCGTAGGTGTTCGGTTCGATCTCCCCGTGGGTGGTGACCCAGCCTCGTTGCCGGGTCGCACTGACCAGGTCGCGTTCCGCGGGACGGGGCGGCATGGCCGCGAGCAACGCGATTCCGGCGGCGCCGCGGTCCAGTGGATAC
Organism: Mycobacterium kiyosense; assembly: GCA_021654635.1. Lineage (NCBI taxonomy): Bacteria > Bacillati > Actinomycetota > Actinomycetes > Mycobacteriales > Mycobacteriaceae > Mycobacterium > Mycobacterium kiyosense. Next base: position 5,593,521 of record AP025179.1, on the reverse strand, counting down.
CGGCTGCCCTCGTGGAAGGCGAGTTGGTAGGCGACCTGCGTCGGCACGATCACCGCCAGCGCCACCTGCTCGTCTCCCTCGGCCACCAGCAGCGACACCGTGGTACCCAGTTCATCGGCCAGGCAGCGCAGTGTCGGCAGGCACAGTTGGCGGACGTTGCGGTCGAACGACGCGCCCAGCGGTACCAGCCCCCGCAGCCGGCCGATAGCGCCCATCTTCTCCCTTCGCGACCAGCTTGAACTGCGTCAATGTGGCTAGTAGCCGGTAGGCGATGGTTCGGTGCACGCCGACTTGATCGGCGACCTCCTGCATGGTGAGCCCGCCCGGGGCAGCGGCCACCAGTGCAGTGCGGTGAGCCCACGGGCCAGCGTCTGGGAACCGCTCACGGTCTTGACAGACCTCGGCGGGAGAGCCAAGCTCTATATATAACGCACATCAGTGTGCGATATTAGCACAGCAGATATGCCGGAAACGAGAGCAAAGTTTTCACCGGGCCAGGCAGAGGGGAACCGTGACGGAGTTCGAGAGCGTCTGGAGCGACCTGCAGGGCGTGCCGTTTGAGCAGGGATACCTCAGCGCCGGCGGAGTGCGGACCCGCTACCTGCGGGCCGGCGACCCCGGCCAGCCGGTGCTGATCCTGTTGCACGGCTCGGGTGGCCACGCCGAGGCCTACGTCCGCAACCTCGCCGCGCACGCCGAGCACTTCTGGACCTGGTCGATCGACATGCTCGGACACGGCTACACCGACAAGCCCGGGCACCCGCTCGAAATACCGCACTACGTAGCGCATTTGATGGCAGTGGTGCACGCCATCGGCGCCGACCGCATCAAGCTCAGCGGTGAGTCGCTGGGCGGCTGGGTGGCGGCACGCGCCGCTATCGATCACCCCGACGTCATCGACCGATTGGTGCTCAACACCGCCGGCGGCTCGCAGGCCGACCCGGAGGTGATGAAACGGATCATCACCCTGTCGATGGCCGCCGCCGAGGACCCGTCCTGGGAGACTGTGCAGGCCCGCATCAAATGGCTGATGGCGGACAAGTCCAAAGGCTACGACGACCTGGTGGCCAGTCGGCAGCGGATCTACCGTCAGCCGGGCTTCGTGGCCGCGATGCGCGACATCATGGCGCTGCAGGACCCCGAGGTCCGGGCCCGGAACCTGTTGGGCCCGAACGAATACGACGCGATCACCGCTCCCACGCTGGTGCTGTGGACCAGCGACGACCCCACCGCCGACGTGCCCGAAGGTCGCCGCATCGCGTCGATGATTCCCGGTGCGCGGTTCGAGGTGATGCCGGGCTGTGGCCACTGGCCGCAGTACGAAGACGCCAAGACATTCAACCGCCTGCACATCGATTTCCTGCTGGGTCGCTGATGGCCCAGGGTGACGGCACTGGTGTCGCGGACGTCGACGTCCTGGTCGTCGGCGCCGGGCCGGTGGGCCTCACTCTTGCCAATATCCTTGGTTTGCAAGGGGTTCGGACGCTGGTCGTCGAGGAACGGGTGTCGCTGATCGACTATCCCCGCGGCGTCGGGCTGGACGACGAGTCGTTGCGCACCTTTCAGGCGATCGGCCTGGTGGAACGGGTGCTGCCGCACACCGTGCCGAATCAGATACTGCGCTTCTACGATGCCAAGCGCCGGGTGCTGGCCGAAATGGCGCCGCCGGACGCGCGATTCGGCTGGCCCAAGCGCAACGGGTTTGTCCAGCCGCTCGTCGATGCCGAATTGCTGCGCGGGCTGGACAGATTCGACCATGTGCAGGTGCGCTGGAGCAGCCCGATGGCCGCGTGCGTGCAGGACGACGGCGGGGTGACCGTCGAGCTGGGCGGCAGCGACGGGAGTTTCGTGCGGGCGCGCTACGTGGTGGGCTGCGACGGCGGGCGCAGCATGACCCGCGGCATGATGGGCGTGTCGTTCGACGGCACCACCTCGGCTACCCGGTGGCTGGTCGTGGACATCGCCAACGATCCGCTCGGCCACCCCAACAGCGAGGTCGGCGCCGATCCGGAACGCCCGTACGCCTCCATCTCGATCGCGCACGGAATTCGTCGCTTCGAGTTCATGATTCACGCCGACGAGACCGACGAGCAGGCCGAGGACCCGGCGTTTCTGACCCGGATGCTGGCCCGGATGGTCCCGCACCCCGAGCGTGTCGAGGTGATCCGCCGCCGCGTCTACACCCACCATTCGCGCATCGCCGGCTCCTTCCGCAGCGGACGGCTGCTGCTTGCCGGGGACGCCGCACACCTGATGCCGGTGTGGCAGGGACAGGGCTACAACAGCGGAATCCGCGATGCGGCGAACCTGGGCTGGAAGCTGGCGGCCGTCGTCAACGGCCGCGCCGGCGAGACGCTGCTGGACAGCTACGACGTGGAACGGCGCAAGCATGCACGCGCGATGATCGACCTGTCGACCATGGTGGGCCGCGTCATCTCGCCGACCAATCGCCGGGTCGCCGGCGCGCGGGACCTGCTGATCCGTTCGGCGTCGATCGTGCCGACGCTCAAACGGTATGTGCTGGAAATGCGGTTCAAGCCGATGCCGCGCTACGAGCAGGGTGCGGTGGTGCATTCGACCCCCGCGGCAAGCTCGCCGGCCGGCACGTTGTTCATTCAGCCCCGCGTCGACACCCGTACCCAGCAGAACGTGCTGCTCGACGATGTGCTGGGCACCTGGTTTGCGGTCGCGTGCTGGAACAACAACCCACGCAAGATCCTCGGCGAGCAGGCCTTCGCGGACTGGAAAGCGCTGGGCGCCAAGTTCGTTGCGCTGCGGCCGGCCACGCAGCTGCATTGGACCGGTCAGGACGATCCCGACGTCGTGATCGTCGGTGACCGGTGCGGTGATCTCAAGGCCTGGTTCGACACCCATCCGGAATCGGTGGTTTTCCTGCGCCCGGACCGGTGCATCGCCGGTGCCTGCATCGCACAACGATCGCCGGAATTGAGCGCCGCGCTGATCGACGCCCTCTCGCTGACACCGGAGGGGGGTGAAAACGACAGTGCCACTAGCTCTTTGCTGTATGTCCCACAGCCCGCTGCTGAATCTACCGGGGCCGCCGCGGAGTCTGCTTGACGAGGTCGAGGCCGAGATAGCCCGTGCCCGCGCCTTCGTCGCCGACTACGACCCCGAACTCGTCGTGATCTTCTCCCCGGACCACTACAATGGGTTCTTCTACAAGGTGATGCCACCGTTCTGTATCGGCATGCGCGCCAGCGGAGTCGGCGACTACGGCACCCACGCCGGCCCACTCGAGGTGGCCGAAGACCTCGCCCTCGACTGTGCGACAGCCGTGCTGGACGCCGGCGTCGATGTCGCGGTGTCGGCGGGCATGGATGTCGACCACGGCACCGTGCAGCCGTTGGAGAAGCTGTGTGGTTCGGCGACCGCCGTGCCGGTGATCCCGATTTTCGTCAACGCGATCGCGGTTCCGCTGGGGCCGTTGCACCGCTGCCGGGCGCTGGGCACCGCTGTCGGCAATTTCGTTGGCAAGCTGGACAAAAAGGGTGCTGCTGGTCGGCTCCGGCGGCCTGTCGCACAGCCCCCCGGTGCCCACCCTGGCCACGGCCGCGCCGGCGGTGCTGGAACGCATCGTGCAGGGCCGGCCGATGACCGCCGAGCAGCGCCAAGCCCGGCAGACGCAGGTGATCGAGGCGGCCCGCAGTTTCGCCCGGGGGCGACAGCGACCTGCAACCGCTGAACCCGGTCTGGGACCGGCAATTTCTGGATATCGTCGATACCGGGCAACTGGCTCAGCTGGATCAGTGGTCCAATTCGTTCGTGACGCACGAGGGGGGCAGCTCGGCGCATGAGATCCGCACCTGGGTTGCGGCTTTCGCGGCCATGGCGAGCGCCGGACCCTACCGCACAATCACGCGTTACTACCGGCAGGCCGCCGACCTGATCGCCGGATTCGCCATCCGGACGGCGGTCAGCGCATGACTGGATCAGCGGGTTTCGATCGAGTGGTGGATGTGCTCGTGGTCGGGTCCGGCGGTGGCGGTATGACGGCCGCGTTGACCGCGAACGCCTCGGGTCTGGACGCGCTGGTCATCGAGAAGTCGCCGCAGTTCGGTGGTTCCACTGCTCTGTCCGGCGGTGGCATCTGGGTGCCGGGCGCACCCGCGCAGCGCCGCGCGGGCTACTGGCCTTCCCCGGAAGGCGTCGTGGAATACCTGCGGCAGATCACCGACGGACTGGTCAGCGAGGCGCGGCTGCGCCGCTACGTCGAGGCGGCGCCGCAAATGTTGGAGTTTCTCGAGAAACTCAGCCCGTGGCTCGAATTCGTCTGGAAGCCGGGCTATGCCGACTACTACCCGGAGTTGCCGGGCGGCTCGGAACTCGGCAGCACCATCAACGTGCCCCCGATCGACCTGCGCGCACTGGGTGACGACGAACAGCGGCTGCTGACGCCGTTGGCGTTGGCGCCGAAGGGTATCTGGCTGGGTCCCAAAGGAACTTCGTTCGTTTTACCGGATCCGGCAGTCCTGGGCCGGCAAAGGGGTGTTGCTGAAGCTGGTGTCGCGGATGGTCCGGGCCAGGGTGTTCGGGGAGCGGATGGCGGCGATCGGGCAGTCGCTGGCGGCGCGGTTGCGGCTGGCGATGAAGGATCGCGGGATCCCGCTCTGGCTGGACACGCCGATGCTCGAACTGCTCACGGATGCAAAAGGAGCCGTGGTTGGTGCGCTGGTCCAGCGCGGCGGCGAACAGCTGCGGATCGGTGCGCGCCGCGGAGAGTGATATTGGCTTCGGGCGGCTTCGACCACGACATGGCACGGCGCAAGGAACATCAGCCCGTAATCGACCAGGACTGGAGCTTCGGCAACCCGGCGGCACTGGGCGAGGGGATCCGCGCCGGGGAAAAGGTGGGTGCCGCCACCGAGCTGATGGACGAGGCGTGGTGGTTCCCGGCCATCCAATGGCCGGACGGGCGAATGCAATTCATGCTCAACGAGCGGATGATGCCAGCGCAGTTCATCGTCAACGGCGACGGCAAGCGGTTCATCAACGAGGCGGCGCCGTACATGGATTTCGGCCACGCGATGATCGAAGGCCAGAAGTCCGGTGTCACGCATATCCCGTGCTGGCTTGTCACCGACCACCGCTCGTTCAACCGCTACGTGGTCGGCGGCCACCTGCCGATTCCGAAGATCCCCGGCGCGCCGGTGCCTACCGGACGCAAGGTGCCGGCGGCCTGGCTGGATTCCGGCGTCGTCAAGGCAGCGTCGAGTTGGGAGGAACTCGCCGAGAAGATCGGCGTTCCGGCGCAACAACTTCGGGCCACTGCCACCCGGTTCAATGAGCTGGCGCGTCGCGGGCACGATGACGACTTCAATCGCGGCGACAGTGTCTACGACAATTACTATGGCGACCCGACGCTGCCCAACCCGAACCTGTATCCGCTGGGTGATCCGCCCTATTACGCGTTCCGCATCGTGCTCGGTGACCTGGGCACCTCGGGGGGGTTGCGCACCGACGAGTTCGCCCGCGTGCTGCGCGCCGACGACACGGTGGTGCCCGGGCTGTACGCGGTGGGCAATGTTTCCGCGCCGGTGATGGGCCGCAGCTACGCCGGTGCGGGCGCAACCATCGGGCCGGCAATGACTTTCGGGTACGTGGCGGCCAAGCACATCGCCGAACAGCCCGCCGCACGATCCCTCTATCCCACCGGACCATGACGCCCACAGCCCACCGGACTTTGACCCCCATAGGAGGAAGCAATGAAAATCTCGCTGTTCTACGAGTTCGCGCTACCGCGGCCCTGGGTTCCCGACGACGAGCGCCAGATGCTGCAGGACTGCCTGGACGAGGTGGAGGCCGCCGACAAAGCCGGCTTCTCCACCGTCTGGCTCACCGAGCACCACTTCCTCGAAGAGTACTGTCACTCCACCGCACCGGAGATATTCCTGGCGGCAGCCAGCCAGCGCACCAAGAACATCCGACTGGGCTTCGGCATCATGCACCTGCCTCCTGCGGTGAATCACCCGGCCCGGGTGGCCGAGCGCATCGCCACCCTGGATCTGCTCTCCAACGGTCGCGTCGAGTTCGGTACCGGCGAATCCTCGTCGGTGGGCGAACTCGGTGGCTTCAACATCGACCCCGCGGACAAGCGCGCCCAGTGGGAGGAAGCGCTCGAGGTCTCGATCCGCTGCATGGTCGAGGAGCCCTTCTCGGGCTTCAAGGGTGAGCACATCCAGATGCCTGCCCGCAACGTCATCCCCAAGCCGCTGCAAAAAGCCGCACCCGCCCGTCTGGGTGGCTTGCACAAGGCCGGCCAGCGTGCAGATGGCGGCGCAAAAGTGCATCGGCGCACTGAGTTTCGCCTACACCGGGCCCGGGCCGCTCACTGAGCGGGTGAACGGCTACTACAAGGAGTTCGAGGAGAACGGGGTGCCGATCACCCCGCAGATCAACCCGAACATCCTGGCCATCGGCGGCGACCTGTCGATGATGGTCGCCAAGACCGACGAGGTGGCCTTGCAGCGGCTGGGCCAGGGCGGCGGATTCTTCTCGTTCGGCATCATGCACTACTACATGACCGGCGTGCACACGCCGGGGCGTACCGGGGTGTGGGAACGCTACCTCGAGGAGGTGGAGAAGGATCCGACGCTGGCGTACGGGCCGGGACGCGGGGCGATCGGCTCGCCGGCCACGGTGCGGGAGTTCTTACGGGGCTATGAGGAAAGCGGCGTGGACGAGATCATCCTGCTGCTCAACCCGCGTAGCCACGAGGGCACCATGGAGTCCATCGAGCTGATGGGCAAAGGAGGTGCTGCCCGAGTTCATCGAACGCGACGCCAAGCAGGTCGCCGAGAAGGCCGCCCGGTTGGCGCCGGTGATCGAGAAGGTGGAGGCACGCCGGCCCGAGTCGACCACTCCGCCGTTCGACGAGCACTACTCGTTCGGCGGCCTGCCGACCGGGCGCGGCGGAAAGTTCACCGCCAGTGAGATTCCCGAGGCGATGGCCGAGATCAACGAGGGCCGCGTGCAGGCCGCGCAGCGGCTGAAGGAGCAGGCAGCGTCCGAGGGTAACTGAGCGTTGGCCAGAGTCGACGAGCTGCTGCGTTATGACGGCCGCCGTGCCGTGGTCACCGGATGCGCCTCGGGCATCGGCGCGCAGGTGGTGTCGCAACTCGGCGAACTCGGAGCGGAGGTGGTGGGGCTGGATCGGCGCCGACCTGCGCTGGGGCTCAACGAATTTCACGAAGTCGACCTGTCCGAGCCGGCGTCGATCGACCAGGCTGTGGCGTGCATCGCCGGGCCGGTCGACGCCTTGTTCAACATCGCCGGTGTCTCGTCGGGAATCGGCGACCCGCTGTTGGTGGTCACGATCAACTTCCTGGGCTTGCGCCATCTGACCGAGGCGCTGCTGCCGCGGCTGGCCGCGGGATCGTCGATCGTCAGTGTGTCGTCGCTGGCGGCGTCGGCCTACCGGGAGCATCTGCGCGACGTGGCTCCGCTGCTGCGGACGGCGACCATGCCGGAGGGCATCGAGTGGTGCAAGCGTCACCCGGACCTAGTGGGCACCGGCTACCAGCTATCCAAGGAAGCCCTCATCCTCTACACGATGCGCAGCGTCAACGATCTTGGGGCGCGCGGGATCCGGATCAACTGCACCGGGCCGGGTGTCACCGAGACACCGATCCTCGACCAGCTGCGCACCGCCTACGGGCCGCAGTTCCTCGACGACATTCCCAAGCCGCTCGGGCGGGTGTCGGATCCGCAGGAGCAGGCCGCGGTGCTGTTGTTCCTGAATAGCCGCGCGGCGAGCTATATTTCGGGCCAGGTGGTGTGGGTCGACGGGGGCAGTGTGGGCGCCGCAATCGCGGCGGAAATCGAGGAAGGACGGGCCTGATGGCCACCATGACCGACTTTCGCCGGGTCGCCGCCGATGTCAGCAACTGGGGCAGGTGGGGTGACGAGGACGAGCTGGGCACCCTGAACTTGATCACCCCCGAGAAGGTGCGGCAGGCGGCCGGCCTGGTCCGGCACGGCAAGGTGTTCCCGCTGGGCGTGGACTTCGGTTCGTCGGGTCCGCAGGGGGCATTCGGTTTCCGGCACAACCCGATTCATGTGATGACGGTCGACGGTGGCGATGCGACCTCGCTGGCGCAGTACGGGCCCGGGTGGGCGAAGAACCCGACAGCGGCGCAGCTGAGCGGTTACTTCGCCGACAATCCATTTCGCTTCAACGACGACATGATCATCATGCCGTTGCAGGCCGCGACCCAGTGGGACGCCTTGTCGCACGTCTACTACGAGGGCAAGCTGTACAACGGTTTTCCGGCTGACTCGGTGACCAGCCTGGGGGCATTGCACTGCGGCATCGACAAGGTCGACGTCAAGGGGATCACCTCGCGCGGTGTGCTGCTGGACCTGGTGCGGCACCGCGGCGCCGATGTCTTTCTGGAACACGGAAACCCGATCACGCCCGAAGAATTGGACGACGTCGTGCGGGCTCAGGGAGTGACCATCGAGACCGGCGACATCGTGCTGGTCCGCACCGGGTGGTGGACGAGGTTTGCGTTGACCGGCGATAAGGTCGAGCCCTATTCCGGGCTGGACTGGCGTTGCGCACAGTGGCTGCACGACAACGAGGTGGCCGCCGTGGCGGCCGACAACCTGCAGGTCGAGGATCCGGTGTCGGGGGTCGAGGGGCTGTTCCTGCCTTTCCATTTGTTGTGTCTACGCGACATGGGGCTGATGCTCGGGGAGTACTGGGACTTCACCGCGCTCGCCGAAGACTGTGCGGCCGACGGCGTGTACGAGTTCCAGCTGATCGCGCCACCGCTGCGGTTCACCGGTGCGGTGGGTTCGCCGTTGAACCCGATCGCGATCAAGTGATGGAGGTGCAGCGCCGAACCGTCGAGGTCGACGGACTCACCACGGCCTACCTCGAGGCGGGTGCGGGTGACCCGGTGGTGCTGCTGCACGGTGGCGAATTCGGTGCCAGCGCTGAATTGGGCTGGGAGCGAAACATTTCCGCGCTTGCCGACCGGTTTCACGTGCTGGCGCCCGACCAGCTCGGGTTCGGCGAATCGGCGAAGGTCATCGACTTCGTCAACAGCCGTGCGATGCGGATCAGGCACGTGGCACGATTCTGCGAGATCCTCGGCGTCGAAGCCGCGCATTTCGCCGGAAACTCCATGGGCGCAATCAATTTGCTGACTGACACCACGTCGGAGACACCGCTGCTGCCGGTGCGCAGCATGGCGATCATCTGTGGGGGCGGGGAGATTCAGCAGAACCACCACTTCGACGCGCTGCAGCAGTACGACGCGACGCTGCCGGCGATGCGCAACATCGTCGAAGCGCTGTTCTACGGCCCCGGCTATCCGGCTGACGACGATTACGTCTGGCGCCGCTACCAATCGAGCATCGCGCCCGGAGCGTGGGAAGCGGTGGCGGCAGCCCGTTTTCGGCGGCCCAACGCCGCCGCTATGACGACGCCGTCGAGTGAACGGGCCTATCAGCGCATCCGGGTGCCGACGCTGGTCATCGAAGGCAGAGGTGACAAGCTGCTCCCGTCGGGCTGGGCAGCCGCGATCGCCGGGCAGATCGACGGCGCGCGTTCGGTCGTGGTCGATCGTGCGGGGCACTGCCCGCAGATCGAGCAGGCCGCCGTGGTCAACGAACTGCTGCTGGAGTTCTTCGACCTGTAGGGCCGAAGACGTGTGCCAAAACTCTTGCCTACCTAGGGATCGTCGTTGTCTTCGTCGGGGGCGAAGAGTCGTTCGGGGTGGTGGATGGTGTTGATGCGTGGTTGGCCCCGGTCGTGGTGTGCCGGGGGTAGCCATTCGATGAGGCCGCGGTGGTTGGTGCGGGTGGTCCAGCCGTGTTCGGCGAGGCGGTTGTGGATGCCGCAGGCCAGGGCGAGGTTGGTGATGTGGGTGCTCAGGCAGGTGTGCCAGGCGGTGAGGTGATGGACCTCGGTGTGATACGCCGCAGCGGTGCAGCCGGGTCGGGTGCAGCCGCGATCGCGGGCATACAGCATCAGGCGTTGGGCGCGGTTGGCCAGCCGCTTGGTGTGGTAGAGCGCCAGGGGTGTGGCGCCGTCGAACAGGGCGAGGTAGGGGTGCGCGGCGCCCGACCAGCGGATCACATCGGACATCGGCACTAGACTGCCGCCGCCGGTGCGGGCTGTGCCGGTGCCGGCTTCCAGTTCGGCCAGGGTGGTGGTGACCACGATGGTGACGGGCAGCCCGTGGTGGCGGCCGAGGTCCCCGGAGGCCAGTAGCGCCATCAGCCCGGCGTGCAGCCCATCATGCTGACGCTGAGCGGTACCGCGGGTGTCGCGGCGGACCGCTTCGGGGTCCGGCTCGCCCTCGTCGATGTGGGGCAGGTGGTCCTCGGGGTTGGCGATGCCGGGGGCGGCCAGTTTGGCCCAGGCGGCTTCCAGGGCGGCGCGCAGGGCGGGGTGATCCAGCCGGTGAGTTTGGACATGCCGTCGGGGTCTTGTTTGCCCAGACTCAGGCCGCGCTTGCGGGCGCGTTCGTCGTCGGAGAATTCCCCGTCGGGGTGCAGGTAGGCCAGCAGCGTGAGGGCGTAGTCCTTGAGTTGGTCGGGGCGCATGGCGGCGGCTTGGCCGGCCAGGTCGGCTTCGGCCTGTTCGCGGGTGCCGGCATCCACTTCCGTCGGTAAGTGTTTGACGAAGTCGCGGATCTCGTTCACGTGGCCGCTACCGATACGGCCGCGGCGTTGGGCGGCGGCGGTGGCCTCCAACCGCGGCGCCAACGGCTCCCCCGTCAAACCATGCCGTTCACCGAGATCGGCGGCGTCGCCGATCCGCCGGCCAGCCTCCGAAGTCGTGATCCGCAGCCGATCGGCCAGCGCGTTACGCAGGGTGTCACCCAACTCCTCCTTGCTCACCGCGGCGAGCTGATTCAACAACTGATGCTGGGGCACCGGCAGCCGCCGCACCACCGTCTCCAAGCGCTCCAGGATCGCCATCCGCTCCGGGGTGCTCAGCACCTCAAACCGCAACTCGCACAACCGCTCGACGGCCGCATCGCACGCGTCGAGAACCTCGACGATCTCCGCACGCGTGTTCGCAAGCATGTTCGAATGATATCGCCGGGGTGTGACACGACACCGCCCCCGAGCGCGACCCTGTGGACAAACTCCCAACTGTGGATAATCCAAGCCGCGCCGGCGCAGCTCCGCGTCGTCCTACCCCGTGCCCGCCTGACCGACAGCGACCGATTCCCCTGCCAGCGAACACAATTCGGCCAGCGCGACCTGAATGCCGTCGGCAATCTCCCAGATGTCCGGAATGTGGTCGCTGCATGCCTGCATCCCGATGGTCATATCGTCTCTGTAGCTCCAGCCGGTGAAGTTCAAGCCGTACGGATAGACGATGGGCCCCACCGAGATCAGCTTCTCCACCGGCGCCCCACCGAAATACAGCCGACCCCGAGGTCCGGGAACGTTGGAGGCGATCAGGCTGTACGTCGGACGCTTTTTGGTCGCCGCCCCGAGGATCGGCAGGGCGCGCCCGTAGAACCAGAACAACGGCCAGTACTCCATCCAGTCGCCGAACAACCACAGGTCGCGCTCGTCGTGGACCGCTCGCGCGGCCTTGGTGTTGGCCGAGATCTGGTGCAACCGCCGGACGGGATCGGCTATGTCGGTGGCCAGCGAGGTGTACCAAGTAGTGACCTGATTGCCCCAGTCCACTTCGGCGCCGCGCGGCCGAATCGCCACTGGGACAACGGCGGACAACGATTCGGCAGCCAACTCGCCGTGCCGCTGCAGGTACGACCGGACGGCGCCACTGCACACAGCCAGGTACACGTCGTTGACCGTCACCCCGAACGCCGTCTTCACCGTCTTGATCTGATCGAGATCGCAAGTCACGAAGGCGAATTCGCGCCGCTCGGTGAACGGAGCGTTGAACGGGGCGGACGGAGCCGCGAAAGCCTCGGCGAAGCCGGGGCGACCGGCCTTACGGCGGGCACGGACCGTCTGGATCGTGCGCGCCGATCGGGCCAGCACATTGGGAAACCTTGCGGCCGCCGCAGCCTGGTGCCGCAACAGCGTTCCATACCACCGAGCCGCACCGGGCCGGCGCTCATCGGTCAGGCTGCGTGTGACGCCCGGCAAGGGTTCGTCGGGATCGGCACTGAGCATCGTCTCGAGCAGACGCAATGACGCCATACCATCGGCCAGCGTGTGATGCAGCTTGAGCACCAACGCGATTCGGCCGTCGACGAGCCCGTCGACATACCACAGTTGCCAGGACGGCCGGCTGTGGTCGAGCCCGCCCATGTTGATCTCGTTGATCTGCGCGGACAACTCCCGGTCACCGCCGGGAGCCGGCACGGAAACCCGCTTGACGTGGTGGTCGAGGTCGATATTGGGACGCTCGATCCACCAGGGTCGGCCCAGCCGCGATCGCAGCAACTGCCAGCGCAGCGGCTCGATCCGTTCCACCAGAGCCGGTAACGCCGCCCGGATCGCCTCGAAGGTCAGTGGTTGCTGTGCCGCGGCGGGATCGAGGACGACGGCCTTGATGGTGTGCTGGGGTTGCGTGCTCTTCTCCTGTTTGAGAAACAGGTTGTCGACACCGGTGAGACGACGCATCCGGCGCACCTCCACTTCCATTTCCGCTGGGTCACATCCAACCGTGTCGCAGCTGACCCGGCGGCGTGTTTTCCCGATGAACGGGAGGACGTCGCCGTCGCAACCCTCCGAAGCCGTAGCGTGACGACCGTGACGGAATCGACGACGCGGTTGGGGCCGGGCCCTGAAGTCGCGCAACGGATGGCCGCGGCCTTCGCCTCGATGCGCGACGGCAGCGCCGACGCCCAACAAGTCCGGGAGAGTCTGCGGGCCAGTCGCAAGCCGCGCCGGCACGTACCCGTGGCGCGGGTGGTGGATCGCCACATCTCCGGACCGGACGGCGCGCAGCTACCGGTACGGATCTACCAGCCGCACACCGGGCCGCCGGCTCCGGTGATCGTCTATCTGCATGGCGGCGGGTTCGTGCTGTGCGACCTCGACTCCCACGATGCGTGCTGCCGTCGGCTCGCCAATGGCGTTGGCGCCGTTGTTGTCTCGGTCGACTACCGGCTCGCCCCGGAGCATCGATTTCCGGCCGCGCTCGACGACGCCTGGGCGGCGACACGATGGGTAGCGGCGCACGCGGCCGAACTCGGCGGCGACCCGGGCCGGCTGGTACTGGCCGGCGACAGCGCCGGCGGGAACCTGGCCACCGGAGTGTGCCTGTTGGCCCGCGATCAGGGAGGACCGCCGATCGCGTTTCAGTTGCTAATCTACCCGGTGGTGGACCAGCGCCGCAAAGCGTCTGCGGCGCATGCCCGTTCGGCTCTCGGCGTGCTGACCATCGACCACCAACGCTGGTTCACCGAACAATATCTGGGACCGAACGGTGACCGCAGCGACGTTCGCGCGTCCCCGATCCTCGCCGACCTGGCGGGCCTGCCCCCGGCTCACGTCATCACCGGCGAGATCGATCCACTCTGCGACGAGGACGAGGAGTACGCCCAATTGCTGCAAGCCGCCGGTGTGCCCACCACCGTCCGCCGCTACCCGGGAATGTTCCACGGCTTCTTCAATCTGCCCGACGACATTCCCATCGCCGAACAAGCCAACGCCGACGCCTGCCGGGTGGTACGCGAAGCCCTGATCGGCCCACGCCCTCCGGAGGAATGTCGATGAGATTGACCAACACCCGCGCATTGATCACCGGCGCCAGCCGCGGATTGGGTCGCAGTATCGCCGAAGTGCTGGCTCGTCGCGGTGCCGAGGTCGCCGTTGTCGCCCGCGACGGAGCGGCGCTGGATCTGCTCGCCACGGAACTCGGCGGCAAGGCGTATCCGACCGACTTGAGCGATCCGGCGGCCGTCGAAGCACTTCCCGGCCGGGTCGAAGCCGACGGCCCGGTCGACATATTGGTCAACAACGCCGGGTTGGACTGTTGTCGGCTGCTGCCGGACACCTCCGCTCGGGAAGTGCGAGACTTGTTACAGGTCAACCTGTTAGCTCCGATGGAGCTGTGCCGCCAGCTGATGCCCCGGATGGTCGGCCGCGGGCGCGGACACATCGTGAACGTCTCATCGGTGGGTGCGGTGAGCGTGAGCCCCGGGGTCACTGTCTATGCGACGTCCAAGGCCGGGCTGAGTCACTTCACCGCTGGAATCCGCCAGGAACTCAAGGGCACGCCGGTGGGAACGACGCTGGTCCAGATCGGTGCGGTCAAAACCGACATGCTGGATGGCATAAGGCAATTCGGTCCGGCACGACGTGCGATCGAGCGATCGCAGCGAATGCACATGCTGCCGCGCGAAGACTTGGAACCGATTGTCGTGGCCGAGGCGATCGCCGACGCGATCGAACGCAACCGCCGCTACGTCACCCTGCCGCGCCGCATCGCGGCGTCGGCGATCATGACCGAGCTGCCCCGGCGGATGAGCGCGGCCATGCTGGCCGGTATCGACATGCGGGCAGACGCGTAATGAGCGCTACGGCAACACAGCTGGCGGGCAAGGTGATCATCGTCACCGGCGGTGCGCGGGGGCTCGGTGCCGCTTTCGGGCGCCACATCGTCAGCCGCGGCGGCAAGGTGGTGCTCGCCGACCTGCTCGACGACGACGGCAATCGCCTCGCCGGTGAGCTGGGGGAGTCGGCCCGCTTCGTGCATCTGGACGTGACCGATCCCGGACAGTGGGTGCAGGCCGTCCGATCCGCCACCGACGAATTCGGCCGACTCGACGGGCTGGTCAACAACGCCGGCGTGTCCACCGGGCAGTTCATCGAGCACGAACCCCTCGACCATTTCCGGGCGGTCCTGGAAGTCAACTTGGTAGGAGTGTTCAACGGTATCCAGGCCGCGATACCGGCCATGCGGAGCGCAGGTGGCGGCTCCATCGTCAATATCTCCTCTGCCGCAGGGCTTTTCGGCCTGGCGCTGACCGCCGGCTACGGTGCCTCCAAGTGGGGTGTGCGCGGGCTGACCAAGGTCGCCGCGGTGGAACTGGCCGGTGACCGGATTCGGGTCAACTCCGTCCATCCCGGAATGACGTACACCCCGATGACCGAGCAGGTCGGTATTCAGATCGGCGAGGGCAACTATCCGAATACGCCGATGGGCCGAGTCGGGCTGCCGGAGGAAATCGCCGGCGCGGTGGATTATCTGCTTTCTGATGACGCTGCCTACACGACCGGTGCGGAGATCGCCGTCGACGGCGGCTGGACGGCAGGTCCCACCGTGCAGTACGTGATGGGGCAGTAGCCCCGGCAGACGACTAGGTGGCGTTGGGCAGGTGGTCAGCGGCCCAGTCGCCGAAGGACGTCGGAAAGATCGTCACGTCTTCGTCCTCGAGTGGCACGATGCTGTGGTCGTCTAGGAGGCCGCCGAAATAGCGAGCCGCGGGATCGTTTACGACTTCGCGCGAATCATGATGTGCGGCTAGGCCGATGCGCACGAAGTCGTCCATGCTGTACTTTTCCGGCCCGGCCACGTTGATGATCGCGTTGAGTGGCTCGTCGAGCGCCGCGCGGGTGACCGCGGTGGCAACGTCGGCGGCCGCGATGGGTTGGATCGCCGCCTTGTGAGACAGACGCACGACCCCGCCTTCGGTCGCCGAGTCGGCGATTCCGGTGACGAACTCGAAGAACTGGGTGGCCCGCACGATCGAATATGGGGCTCCGGACTCGATGATGATTTTCTCCTGGGCGGCCTTGGCGCGCAGGTATCCGCTCTCCGGGACGCGATCGGTTCCCACGATCGAGAGCGCGACGTGGTTGTGCACTCCGGCGGCCTGTTCTGCCTGTAGCAGGTTCCGGGTCGAGGTGGTGAAGAATCTCAGCACGTCGTCGTCGGCGAATGACGGCGAGTTGGACACGTCGACGACGACGTCCGCGCCGGTCACCGCTTGCTCGACGCCTTCGCCGGTCACCGTGTCGACACCGGAACTCGGTGACGCCGAAACGGCTTCGTGACCGAGCTCGGCGAGGTTGGCGACGACCTGCGACCCGATCAGTCCCGTGCCGCCGACGACCAAGATCTTCATCGTGTTGCCTTCCGCAGTTTGCGACTTACCCAGTCGTCGATGCGACTGTTTACGAGCTTGGCAAACGCTGCTCGCAGACACCAGTCCACGGTTTGGCTGTTCTCCCGATACACCCTCGTTAAATCAACTGCTTGACTTAACGAGGGCTGCGCCGATTTACTCGACGGGTGGTCAACGAATTGACGGACAAAGTTGCCGCCGTCACCGGAGGCGCTGCGGGTCTCGGCCGGGGCATGGTGGAGCGCTTCGTCGCCGAGGGTGCGCGGGTCGTCATCGCCGATGTGGCGCGAGACCGAGGCGAGGAGCTCGCGGAGTCCCTCGGCCCGGCCGCGGTGTTCCAGCAGACCGACGTCTCCGATCAGCAACAGGTGGCAGCCGTGGTCGCGGCGGCCGTCGAAAGATTCGGCGGACTGCATGTCATGGTGAACAACGCCGGAATATCCGGGCCGCTGCGTCGCCTGCTCGACGAGGACTTCGAAGACTTCCACCGGGTGATGGGGGTCAACGTGCTCGGCGTGATGGCCGGCACCCGGGATGCCGCCCGGCACATGGCCGATCACGGCGGTGGCTCCATCATCAACGTGACCTCCATCGGCGGAATTCAGGCAGGCGGCGGCGTGATGACCTACCGCGCATCCAAGGCCGCGGTCATCCAATTCACCAAGTCGGCAGCGATTGACTTGGCCCGCTACGAGATTCGGGTCAACGCCATCGCCCCGGGCAACATCGCGACCGCGATCTTGTCCACCTCGGCCAACGCGACGGATCCCGCGGAGCTGGCGCGTTTCGAGGCGACGATTCGCCAGACGATGCGCGACGACCGCCCGCTGAAGCGGGAAGGCACGCCCGACGACGTCGCGGAGGCGGCCCTGTATTTCGCCACCGACCGGTCGCGGTACGTCACCGGGACGGTGTTGCCGGTGGACGGGGGGACGGTGGCGGGCAAGGTGAATCGCTCGCGCAAACGCGAGAATTGAGCCCATCGCGCCGCGACAATATCCCCATGGCCGCCCTGTCGCGAAACATCGCCCGAATCTCTCTGGCGGGCGTGCTGATCTTCGCGGGCATCGGGCATCTGACCTTTGCCCGAACCACTTTTCACGCGCAGGTGCCCCGGTGGCTGCCGTTGGACACCGACTTTGTGGTCGTCGCCTCGGGTGTGGTGGAAATCCTTCTCGGAGCGGCGCTGCTACTGCTGACCCGGCGGCGCACCTTCGTGGGCTGGGCGGTGGCGGTGTTCTTCGTCTTGGTGTTTCCCGGCAATATCTCCCAATTCGTGACGCACACAAACGCGTTCGGGCTCGACTCCGACCTGTCCCGGGCCATCCGGTTGTTGTTTCAGCCGCTGCTGGTGGTCTGGGCGCTGTGGTGCACCCAGGCCCGGGCTCAGAATTGATCCCGATTACTTCTTCTTCGCCGGCGACTTCTTCGACGGAGGCACCGCCGAAGCCATGACGGCCGCTGCGCGGTCCCATACCCGGTGCATGCCCAGCGCGGCCAGCAGTGCTGCGCTGGCTTTCTTGTCGATGTCGTCGGCAATCAGCACCCCCGGATCGTCAGGCGAGATGCCGGCCGATTCCAGGACGGCAACACCGTCTCCCCATGCAGCCACCGGCTTGCAGTGCCGAAAAGCCTCCTGCAGCAACGTCACCAGCTTGATGTCTCCGCTGGGGGTGGTGCCCGCAGCCACCACCACTGCGTCGAACTCGATCGAGCGTGCGGTCAACAGGGTGCGCTCCACGACCTCGATCCGCCGGCCCGACTTCAGTTTTCCGCCCACCGGCGCGGTGAGCAGCGGAACCGCGCCCGCGGCGGTCACCGCCTTGATCAGATTCCCCACGCCCGCGAGATCCGAGCCCGCGTCGGCGATGATGCCCACCTTGCGGCCCGCCACCGGACCGGGCTCGGCATACACCTGGGATAATGCCGGAGACTTCGAAACCTCTTTCGGCGGCTTGCCTTTCGGCGCTGGCAACCCCAGGCCGGCGGCGACCTGCTCACACAGGTCGGTGTCCACGTTGGCAAGCACCTCCAGCTGACGTTCCTTGATCGCCTGCTCGTAGCATTTGCCCAGCTCGAAGGTGAACGCCTCGATCACGTGCAGTTGCTCGACGCGGCTCAGGCTGCGATAGAACATCGCCGCCTGGCTGAAATGGTCTTCGAACGACACCGGATTCGCGCGCACCGCGGTTCCCTCGATTTTGCGCGGAGTCGGCACGTAGCCGCCGTCGCCGGCGTCGGCCACCTCCGGCTCGCCGTCGTCGATGCTGTTGGGACGGTAGGGGGCCAGGCCCTGATGAATGGCGGTCTGGTGCATTCCGTCGCGCAGCATGTCGTTGACCGGGCAGTGCGGGCGGTTGATCGGTAGCTGAGTGAAATTTGGTCCGCCGAGCCGGGTCAGCTGGGTGTCCAGGTAGGAGAATAGCCGGGCCTGCATCAGCGGGTCGTTGGTGGGCTCGATGCCTGGCACGAAGTTGCCGGTGTGGAACGCGACCTGCTCGGTCTCGGCGAAGTAGTTGGTGGGGTTGCGGTTGAGCGTGAGCTTGCCGATCAACGTGACCGGAACCAGTTCTTCGGGAACGAGTTTCGTCGGATCGAGCAAGTCGATGCCGTCGTAGGTGTCGGTGCCGTCGTCAGGCATGACCTGGATTCCGAGCTCGTATTCGAAGAACGCGCCCGCGTCGATGGCGTCGGCCATGTCGCGTCGATGGAAGTCGGGATCGCACCCGGCGGCAATCTGCGCCTCTTCCCAGACCAGGGAGTGCACACCCGCCACCGGCTTCCAGTGGAACTTGACCAGACTGGTCTTGCCGCGGCGATTCACCAGCCGGAAGGTGTGCACGCCGAACCCCTCCATGGTCCGGTAGGAGCGCGGGATGCCACGGTCGCTCATATTCCAGAACACGTGGTGAGTCGCCTCGGTGTGCAGCGACACGAAGTCCCAGAACGTGTCGTGGGCTGACTGGGCCTGGGGGATCTCACGGTCCGGGTGGGGTTTGCCGGCGTGGATGATGTCGGGAAACTTGATGCCGTCCTGGATGAAGAACACCGGAATGTTGTTGCCCACCAGGTCGAAATTGCCCTCGTCGGTGTAGAACTTGACCGCGAAGCCGCGGGTGTCACGTACCGTGTCGGCCGATCCGCGGGAACCCAGCACGGTGGAGAACCGGCAGAACACGTCCGTCTTCTTGCCTTTGCGGGCCAGGAACTCAGCCCGGGTGTAGTCCGACGCGTTGCCGTAGGCCTCGAACACGCCGTGCGCCGCCGCGCCCCGGGCGTGCACGACCCGCTCGGGAATGCGCTCATGGTCGAAGTGGGTGATCTTCTCCCGCAGATGGAAGTCTTCCAGCAGACTCGGACCACGGCTGCCGGCCTTGAGGGAGCGGTCGGTGTCGGGCAGTCGCACCCCCTGGGCCGTGGTGAGGTATGAACCCTGCTGAGCGCGCGGGTCGTGCTCGGGACTGTCGCCGTTGGTGGTGGCCCCGGTCGGGCTGGTGCGGCGGGGGTGGATTGCGAGGGCTTGCGGGCGGGGGCATGTCAACTCCTGATATATTCGACGGGATTTTTGTTTGGACCAAAGATGTTGTTGGGCAACGTAATTGCGCTATTCGAGGGGCGGGGAACGTTCTGCGGTGACCGCGCTCACCGGTCGGCCGTCGGCTCGCCGGCGGATGAGGCCGTCGGATTCGAACGACGACAGCCACCCTTCCATCGGCCACCATCCCCAGCGCCGGTGGAACACGGCGGCGTTGCGCACGATGTCGTCGAGATGGTCCACGGGCGGGTTGGTGACCCGATGGTGTTGGTGGAATGCGTGCGCCCCGCCGACCCAGCGCATCGGCACGCCGCGCGCTGCGGCGCACTGCGCGAAGTCGGTGTCTTCACCACCGTAACCGCAGTAAAGCTCGCAGAATCCGCCGATTCGCTGCCAGGTGCTGGTCCGCACGGCGAACGACAGCGACCAGAACAGGGCATAGTCCGTGGTGTCGAACACCTCGTCGTCCGCTGGCGATGGCCGGGCCGGGTGAGGCTCGGGATGCGCCCGGATCTCCGACAGTGAATACCCGCCCGGCCCGGTCGGGGGCAGGTATGTCACCGGTCCGCACAGCAGGGCGTCGGCGTGGTCGGGCCCGCTGGCGACGGCGTGGTAGCGGTCGATTAGGGCGGCTGCGGGAATGCAATCGACATCCAAAAAGACCAGCAGCTCAGCGTTTTCGCGGATCGCGGTGTCGGCGCCCAGATTGCGCCCGCGCGCGATGGGCAACGGGTGCTGCGCCGGGCAGTCGACCACGGCCGCCCCCGCGCCGGACACGGCATCGGCAACGCCGGGATCGCCGAGCGCGACGATCACGTGAAGGTCCGGTCGCCGCACGCTGTGTTGCAAGCCTTCGAGTTGACGACGAAGATGCCCGGCCCGGCCGTGCACGGTGGTGATGACAGCAGTTTTCACGCTGCACCTCGCCGGCACCGCTGCGCGGTGGCTTCGATGGTGGCGGCCGCGCGGCCGGCGGCGCCGTCCACCCGCCAGCGCGTCCAGCGTTGCGTGTCGGCCGCGCACGCGTGGTCGAGAAGTGCCGGCCAGGCCCGCGATTCGGGCCACCGGCGCGCCACCGCGGCCAGCTGATGGCGCCGCAGAACCGTTGCTGTGGAAAGCTGTTCGTCAAAGGGCCGGGATTGCGGGATGACTACGGCCGGTCGTTGCGCAGCCGCGACGTCGGCGATGCATCCTTGGCCGGCGTGGGTGACGACCACATCTGCGGCACAGATGGCCGGCCACGGGTCGGCCTGCCACGTGCCGCTGTCGCCGCCGAGTCTGGTCCAAGTGGCGGCAGGCTCGGGTGACTGCTCCGGGGCAGCGCCGAATTCGTTGCCGGCGCCGCCCAGTACGAGGACACGCAATGTATGCGGCGACGCCGGCCTGGCCCCGGGGCCGCGGCTTCGCCCCTCGAAACGGCTTATGCCCCCGACGTAGCTCGTCTTGTTCGAGTACTGCTGGAGCCATGGCGGTGTACACAGCTGGCGTGGCCACGCGGCCACGATGTGATCGGCGAGGCGATGTACCAATTGGTGCGGCCCGTCCACCCGGTTGCCCGGCAGTGCCATCACAATGACCGGAATACCAAGCAGCCGAACAAATGTCGCTACCTCGACCGAGACGTCGACGACGACGGCCTCGGGCTGCGCCCGCGCCACCCAGTCGGCGATCGCGCTCATCCGGGCGCGGAATCCTGGGTCGTGGTGCGGGGCCCAGTGCAGGGCACCGTGCGCCGTTGGTTCGGATGCCGGGTCTTGGTCATCACGCGGTAGCTTCACGATCGCCGAAAACGGATGCGGCTCCAGGATATCCAGGGACGTCAAGGCCGTCACCGGGCGACGCATCGCCGCGCAGACACTGACCGCCCGCGCCAGATGCCCGAAACCCTCGTGGTGAATGTAGTAACCGATCATCTGGCATACCCGTCGTGTCGTCGATCATCTGCCGGTACATGTCCAAGTAGGTAGCCACCATCGCCGTCGCCGAGCAGTGCGCAATGGCGTGAGCACGCACCTGCTCTCGGGGCAACAGGATTACCTCGCGTGCGGCCGCGGCCATTGCGTCGACGTCGCCGGCGGCCACGATCCGGCCCGAGCGGTCGTCCACTACCTCCGGGACACCGCCACGGTCGAACGCCACCACCGGCGTGCCACACATCATCGCCTCGGCGACGACCAGACCGTAGGGTTCATCCCAGGCCGGAGTCACCAGCGCCGCGGCGGAGTTGCCGACCAAGTCGGCCAGCCGGTCATGGTCGACGTGACCTGCATACCCGATGTCGCCCAGCAGCCGCGGCCGCACGTGCCGGGCAAAGTATCCGTCGTCGCAGACCGGACCGGCCAACACCAGTGGCAGGCCCGCACGTCGCGCCGCGTCGATCGCCAGATGGGGTGCCTTTTCCGCGGTGATCCTGCCGAACCACACCAGCGACTTCCCACCCGGCCCCAACGGCCATTGCCGGCTGTCGACGCCGTTGGGTACCACCGTGATCTGCCCGGCCACGTCCTTCCACGCGGCGGCCGTATGACCGGATACGGCGGCGAATCGGGTGCCGGTGCTGACTGCGGCGTCGATCGCCGATTCCAGCCAGGGCGTGGGCGGCGTGTGGACGGTGGTGAGCATCGGAGTCCGCAGCGTCGGCGCCATCGCGACCGGCAGGTAATGCAGGCTGTGATTGTGGATGATGTCGAAATCGGCGCCGGCCGAACCCGCGAGCCCAAGCATCAGCGACAGGTAGGCGTGGTGGTCGGCCATGAACGCGGCCGGGGGCATGGACACGTCGTGGCGGGCGGCCTCGGACAGCCCCAACGGCCGCACTTCGAGGGTGGCGCATCCCAGCGCGGGGTCCGAACCCGCCGCGGCGAACAAGGTCACCTGGCACCCGGCCTCGGCCAGCCCGCGCGCCAGCTGGCAGACATGCGCCTCGAGGCCGCCGGCGAAGGGTTGGCGGATGGGGTAGCGGTTCGAGGCGATCAGGGCGACGCGCAATCCCGGCACGGCAGTCGTCATGCCAGCACGCTTCGATAGATGTCTCGGTGGGCGTCGGCCAGCTCTCGGCGTTCGGCCATCCGGGCTGCCCACCGTGCGCGTGGGGCCGGTTCGCCGGCCGCCCAGCGCGCGTAGGCCTCCTGCACCGCGTGCCGTAGCGACGCTTCGTCGAAGCCGGCGTCGTGCAAGTCGAAGACGCCGCATGGCCGTTGCTCGTGGTAGAAGCCGCAGGTGGGCGCAATGACGGCGGTGCCCAGATCGAAGCAGGCCTCCAGCCAGCCCGAGTGGGTGCCGAAACGGTAGGGCAGCACCGATACCGTCAGCGACGCGAGGTACGCCCAGAGTTCGTCGTCGGTGAAGTATGGATGCACCTCGACCCGCACCTGCCGGTGACGGCGGTACCGCAGCAGGGCGGCGCCTACGTCGGGGGCAAACCAGTGGTTGTCCGGATCGAAGATCTCGTCGTGGACGTCGACCCGCAGCGTCGCGCGCGGTAACTCGGCGACGATCCCGGCCAGCGCGTCCACCACGGGCAACGGATCCATGTTGGCGCGCAAGCTCTTGGCGTGCAGGCCCACCACGAAAGTGCTGTCGCGGGACCGGCGTCGCTCGATCAGGTCGCGGTCGAGCACGTGGGGATGCGGCAACACCTGTGCGTGTCGCTGCCAGCGAAGCCAAATCTGCTGTGCTGCACCAGGGGTGAGGGTGATCAGTTCGTCGGCCGCGGCCACCAGCACTTGCTGCTGCTCGCTGTGGGCCGCCGGATCCAGGTGATGCGGATTGCGCAGGTCGTGCACCGTGTACACCAGCGGCTTGTCGTGCATCTTGAGCTCCTGGACGACCTCGGCCAGCACCTCGGGGCCCAGGGCATCGAAGCCGAAATGGACGTGGAAGACGTCGAAGCTCTGATGGTTGTCGTCAACCCAGCCCGGCTCCAGCATCAGCGGCGGCCACCAGCCGCCAGGCACTGTGCGCCCGTCCGGAGGAATCGGATCATCAAGGCGGACAACACAATCCACGTCTAGATCGGCCAGGTGCCGTACATAGACGTGGGAGGCAGGTACCGAGGCGACGCGTACCACGAGTTCCTTCCCGAGTTGATGATGCGAATGGGCACAGTGAGGCCAGGCCGCGGTGAACGGTGGCCGGTCGCGGAGTTGTTCCTGCTGGGCTGAAGAACAGAGCCCACGTGTAGTACCCGTCATCGTTCGCGCCAAACGCCAGCCACCGCGGCCGGACAGCAGGCGGCGGGCGCTTCGGCGGAGGCACGGTTGCCCCGGGCCGCCACGGCCGATCGGCCGGCCGTGGCATTGCGGTGCATTTTCCTGGCCAGCGCCAAGGTGCGTTTGACGGCGCTGTCCGCGGGTATCAGCTTCCAATGACCTGCGTGCGGACTTCCCTCTGGCTTGCCCAGCGAAACCAAAAGCCCTGGGCGGCAAACATACTCGCCGACGGCCCGGAATCGGCCGACGTCATCGTGGTGGGCGCCGGCATCACCGGGCTGGTGACTGCGGTGTTGCTGGCGCGCGCAGGCAAAGATGTGCTGGTGGTCGAGGGACGCACGGTGGGCGCCTGCGCCACCGGCAACACCACCGCCAAGATCAGCCTGCTGCAGGCCACGCACCTGTCGAAGATCCTGCCCAAGCACGGCCGGGACACCGCTCGGGCCTACGTCGAGGGCAACCGGGAAGGTATGGAATGGCTGCTCAAGTACTGCGAGCAGCACAGCGTGGCAGTCCAGCACGAGGACGCCTACACCTACGCCCAGTCCGAGCAGGGCATCGCGTCGGCGCGCGCGGAATTCAAGGCCGCGCAGACCGTGGGCCTGCCCGTCTCCTGGGACGACGACGCCCCGGTGCCGTTTCCCTACCACGGCGGAGTGCGGCTGCCCCAGCAGGCGCAGTTCGATCCGATGTCGCTGCTGGACGCGCTGGCCGTCGAGTTGCTCGAGCACGGTGGGCGACTGGTCGAGAACTGCCGGGTACGCAAGGTGTCCAGCCGCGGCGACGGGGTGCGCGTGCAGGTCAACGACGAGTCGCGGCAAGACGTCGAAGTGCGGGCGGCGCAACTGGTGCTGGCCACCGGCATCCCGATCCTGGACCGCGGCGGCTACTTCGCCCGCGTCAAGCCGCAGCGGTCTTACTGCATGGCGTTCAAGGTGCCCGGCACCATCACCCGGCCGATGATGATCTCCACCGATTCGCCGACGCGCTCGGTCCGCTACGCCCCGGTCGGCGACGGCGAGGTGTTGATCGTAGGCGGGGCGGGACACACCGTCGGCCGGGAGAAGAGCCCGTCCAAGGCGCTCGACGAGCTGTCGTCGTGGACACGCCTGCACTATCCCGGAGCGCAGCAGACGCATTTCTGGTCGGCGCAGGACTACGAACCGATCGACGAGCTGCCCTATGTCGGCCCGATCTTGCCCAATTTCGAAAGCATCTTCGTGGCAACCGGTTTCAACAAGTGGGGGATGACCAACGGGCCCGCTGCCGCGTTGGCGCTGTCGAGCCGGATGCTGGGCGGACGGATGGACTGGGCGGGCGCATTCGCCAGCTGGAGCCGCCATGAGCTGACCGGCCTGGCAACCGCCATGCAGTCCAACCTCGAGGTGGGCTTCAACCTGGCCAAAGGCTGGATCACACCATCGGTGCACCTCGCGCACCGCAGTCCGACCGAAGACGGCCAAGGCGTGGTCAGCGGACCTCCGTGGCATCTAGAAGCCCGGTCACGGGTCGATGGCACCGAGCACCGCGTCTCGCCCGTCTGCCCGCACTTGGGTGGCATCGTCAACTGGAACGACGCCGACCAGGCCTGGGAATGTCCGCTGCACGGGTCGCGTTTCGCGCCCGACGGGACGTTGCTGGAAGGCCCGGCGACCACCGACCTGACCGCGTAGCGCGCGGCCGGACCCCAAACTGCGCCAAACTTTAAATCAATCGCTTGACTTAACGCCTGCGGGCGCGGTTGACTGTGCGGTATGACCACAGTCGGTCGACCCGTGCGCAGCGACCGGGCCAGCTCCACCCAAGAGGCGATCCTGGTCGCCGCCGAGCGACTGTTCGCCGAACACGGCGTATTCGCGGTGTCCAACCGGCAGGTCAGCGAGGCCGCCGGGCAGGGCAACAACGCCGCCGTGGGTTACCACTTCGGCACCAAGGCGGATCTGGTGCGTGCCATCGAGCAGAAGCATCGCGGACCGGTTGAGCAACTGCGCGAGCAGATGGTGGCCGCCCTGCCCGACCCCGCCGGGATGCGGGACTGGGTTGCCTGCCTGGTCTGTCCGCTCACCGAGCACCTCGAGGAACTGGGCAACCCGACGTGGTACGCCCGATTCGCCGCGCAAGCCATGACCGACCCGGCCTACCACAACATCGTCGTCAAAGACGCGCTGAGTTCGTCGTCGCTGGTTCAGGTGATCGACGGGATCAACAGCTGCCTGCCCGACCTGCCGGTCGCGGTCCGGTTCGAGCGAAACATCATGGCGCGCAACCTGTTGATGCACACCTGCGCGGACCTCGAACGTGCCCTCGCTGAGGGCACTTCGTTGCCACGACCGTCCTGGCGGGCCGCCGCCACCGGCCTCATCGACGCGATCGTGGGCTTGTGGCTGGCACCCGTGACTCCGGTAACTGAAGAGCCGAAGAGATGAAAGTCACTGTCAATCAAGACATCTGCGCTTCCTCGGGCAATTGCGTGATGAACGCCCCAGAGGTGTTCGACCAGCGTGACGAGGACGGCGTCGTCGTCCTGCTCAACCCGAACCCGCCCGCCGACCAGGCCGAGGCGACCCGTAAAGCCGCCGCATTCTGCCCGGCGCTGGCAATCCAGATCGAGGAGTGACTTTGTCCGACACGCTCACCGACCACACGACCGACACCAATATCCCCGAGTACCCGATGGCGCGGGCCGCGGGTTGCCCGTTCGCGCCGCCGCCGGACGTCATGGCGCTGGCCGCAGCCAGACCACTGTCCCGAGTACGGATCTGGGACGGCAGCACGCCCTGGCTGATCACCGGCTACGAGCAGTGCCGCGAGCTGTTCTCGGATTCACGGGTCAGCGTGGACGACCGGGTGCCGGGCTTCCCGCACTGGAACGCCGGCATGTTGTCGACGGTGCACAAACGACCCCGTTCGGTGTTCACCTCCGATGGCGAGGAGCACACCCGCTTCCGCCGAATGTTGTCCAAGCCGTTCACCTTTCGGCGGGTAGAAGCGCTACGTCCGGTCATCCAGCAGATCACCGACGATCACATCGACGCGATGCTGGCCGGGCCGCAGCCAGCCGACATCGTCACCGCCATCGCGTTGCCGGTGCCCTCGCTGGTGATCAGCCAGCTGCTCGGGGTGCCCTACGAAGACGCCGAGATGTTCCAGCACCACGCCAATGTCGGGCTGGCGCGCTACGCGACCGGTGAGGACACCGTCAAGGGTGCGATGAGCCTGCACAAGTATCTGTGCCAACTGGTCGAAGCGAAGATGGACAACCCCGCCGAAGACGCGGTCTCCGACCTGGCCGAGCGGGTCAAGGCAGGCGAACTGAGCGTGAAAGAAGCCGCGCAGCTGGGCACCGGGCTGTTGATCGCCGGGCACGAGACCACCGCGAACATGCTCGGTCTCGGGGTGCTGGCGCTGCTGCGCAATCCCGACCAGCTGCCCGCGATCCGCGACGCCGAAGACCCCAAAATCGTGGCCAACGCGGTCGAGGAGTTGCTGCGCTACCTCAGCATCATTCAGAACGGCCAGCGGCGCGTCGCCGTCGAGGACATCCCGATCGCCGGCGAGGTGATCCGCGCCGGGGAGGGCATCATCATCGACCTGGCTCCGGCGAACTGGGACGCACATGCGTTCACCGACCCGGACCGGCTCTACCTGCACCGGTCCAACGCCGATCGCAATGTCGCCTTCGGATATGGCCGGCACCAGTGCGTCGGCCAGCAGCTCGCCCGGGCCGAAATGCAGATCGTCTTCCGCACCCTGTTCCAGCGGGTACCGACGCTTGAATTGGCGGTGCCGCTGGATGACATCCCGTTCAAGGACGACCGGCTCGCCTACGGCGTCTACGAACTGCCGGTCACCTGGTAAGTCCCGAGTTTCAGCCCACACCGTTCGAGAGGTCAACGATGACAAGCACTTTGTATCCGCCGAAAGGCTTTGGCGCGCCGAAGGATCGCAAAGGCCACGCGCTGGGCAGCAACGTCGGATTGCCCGCCGGGACCGAAGTCTTCTCGGCGGACAATCACATCTCGCTGGCCTCCGACATCTTCTACGAGCGCTTCCCCGAAGACCTCAAGGACAAGGCGCCGCGAATCTGGTACGAGGACGGCGCCTACCAGGTCGGTCGCAAGGGCCAGTCGTTCCTGCCGGGTGACTTCAGTGCGGTGCTGATGCAATACGACGATCTGCCCGGAGCTGCCAGCACCAACATCGAGGCCCGCATCCAGGAGCTGCGCGAGGACGGTGTCGACAAAGAGCTCGCCTTCCCCAACGCGGTGCTGGCGCTGTTCCACTACCCGGACAAGAAACTTCGCGAGCTCACCTTCCGCATCTACAACGAGTACATCGCCGAGTTGCAGGAGCGCTCCCACGGCCACTTCTACGGTGCGGGGCTGATCAACTGGTGGGACCCGGAAGGTACCCGCAAAACGCTGGCCGAGCTGAAGTCATTGGGGCTCAAGACTTTCCTGCTCCCGCTGAACCCGGGCAAGGACGACGACGGAAACATCATCGACTACGGCAGCACCTCGATGCGGCCGGTGTGGGACGAGATCGAGGCCGCCGGGCTGCCGATCACGCACCACATCGGTGAGACCCCGCCGAAAACCCCGTGTCAGTTCAACAGCGTCGTCGTCGGCATGATGATCAACATCGACGGCTTCCGCGAGCAGTTCGCCAAGTACCTCTTCTCCGGAATCCTCGACGACCACCCGGGGCTGCGGATCGGCTGGTTCGAGGGCGGGATCGCCTGGGTGCCTTGGGCTCTGCAGGACGCCGAACATCTGGTGGCCTCGTACCAGCACATGTTCAACCGGCCATTGCAGCACGACGTGCGTTACTACTGGGACACCCACATGAGCGCCTCGTTCATGGTCGATCCGCTGGGCCTGGAGTTGATCGACCGGATCGGCGTCGACAAGGTGATGTGGTCCAGCGATTACCCGCACAACGAAAGCACCTACGGCTATTCGGAGAAGTCGCTGGCGGCCGTCGTCGAGGCCGTCGGACCCGAGCGGGCGGCCCGGATCGTCAGCGGCAACATCAGTGAATTCCTCGGCCTATGAGCACAATCACCGACGGAATGGTCATCCCGGAGGCTCCCGACCTGCCCCGGCTGCGCCGCGAGACCGGCGCGCGACTGCGGGCGGCGATGGCCGACCGCGGAGTCGATGCTCTGGTGCTGCTGGGCAACAACGCCGTCGTCTACGCGACCGGAACAAGTTGGCCGCTCGGTGACGCCGGACTGTCCTACGTCGAACGTCCGGTCGCCGTGGTGCTCGCCGACGACGAGTCGCCGCACCTGTTCCTGCCGTTCCGGGAAGGCGCCGCGCAGGAGTCGGACCTTCCGGCCGACCATCGGCACGGGCCGGTCTATCTCGAATTCGACGAGGGGGTAGCCGATTTCGCCGGTAAGCTGGCCGAGCTCATCCCGGCTGGGTCGACCGTCGCGGTCGACGAATTCACCGGCGCCATGTCTCGGGCGCGCAACCTGTTGTTTCCCAACGGAACACCGGTAGACGCCGC
The DNA here is from genome assembly GCA_021654635.1 of Mycobacterium kiyosense. Classification (NCBI taxonomy): domain Bacteria; kingdom Bacillati; phylum Actinomycetota; class Actinomycetes; order Mycobacteriales; family Mycobacteriaceae; genus Mycobacterium; species Mycobacterium kiyosense. The sequence goes on along the minus strand of AP025179.1, from coordinate 5,564,224 downwards.
GGCGGTGATCAGCGCCGCCAAGGCGGTCAAGACGCCGGACGAACTGGCCTGCATCCGCACCGCCGTCCGGATCACCGACCAGGCCATGGTCGAGGTGCAGCAGGCGCTGGCGCCCGGAATCCGCCAGGTCGACCTGTCCGGACGCTTTCTGCGCCGCGCGTTCGAACTCGGCGCAATGGCCAGCATGCTGGAACCGATCTGGCAGGTGATGCCGAACAGCAGGGCAGAGGGCGTGTGGACCACCCACGGCGACCTGGCCCTGCCGTTGCTGAGCACCGAGCGCGAGCTGTGCCGCGGCGACGTGCTGTGGACCGATGTCAGCATCACCTACCAGGGCTACTGCTCGGACTTCGGGCGGACCTGGATCGTCGGACAGGACCCCTCGCCGCGCCAGCAGGCGCAATTCGACAAGTGGCGACAGATCATGGACGCCGTACTGGGCGTCGCGCGCGCCGGGGCCACCGCGGCCGACCTGGGCCGGGCCGCCACGGCGGCCAATGGCGGTGTGCGGCCATGGCTTCCGCACTTCTACCTCGGTCACGGCATCGGCGTCAACGCCGCCGAGATGCCGATGATCGGAACCGATCTCGGCGACGAGTTCGACGAGAACTTCGTGCTGCAACCGGGCATGGTGCTGGTGCTCGAGCCGGTGGTCTGGGAAGACGGCACCGGCGGCTACCGCAGCGAGGAAGTCCTGGTGATCACCGAGGAAGGCTCGATGAAATTGACCGACTACCCATACGACCCCTATGTCGACTGAGGTTCTCGCCGACGACACGGCACTGCGGTGCGGTCGTCGGGAACGCGCGCTGGCCCAGATGGCCGAGCACGACCTGGATGTGCTGGTGTTGGGCCGGCAGGCCAACATCCGCTACATCACCGGTGCGCCGCAACTCTGGGTGGCCGGCACCCGGCCGTTCGGCCCGAGCTGCGTGCTGGTGCGGGCCACCGGCGCCATCCATCTGCTCAGCACCTGGGATGAGGGTGTGCCCGAGGACATCCCGCACGAGAACCTGTACGGCATCTCATGGAACCCGGTGAACACCATCGCGGCCCTGCAGCGCATCGAGGGCGCCGCCACCGCCCGCCGGGTCGGAACCGATGCGCTGTCACCGGGTTTCGCGCAACTGCTACCGACCGCGTTCCCCGGCGCCGAGCTGGTGGACGGCGAGCCGGCGATGCGGGCCGCGCGGCGGGTCAAGACCGGCGACGAGATCCGCGCGCTGCGCGAGTCGATCGGCGTCGCCGAGATAGCCTTGGCCGCAGCAGTTTCCGAATTGCGCCCCGGGGTGGACGAGAAGACCCTCGCCGGTGTGCTGCTCGAGGCGCTGGCCGCCGGCGGCGTGAGCACGCCGTCGAACCAGGATGTCGCGTGGGTGACTTCGCGGGAGCATCCCTGGCGGCGCGCTGCAGGCGACGGTCGTATCCAGACCGGTGACCTGGTGGCGCTGTCGTCGGGAGTGGTGGCCGGCGGTTACGTGGGCGAGGTCGGCCGAACCTGGCCGGTCGGTTCCGTGCCTGGTGCGGCAGCCGTCTTCGGCCGCTGGGAACGGCTGTGGGACAAGCTGATTGCAGCTTGCCAGCCCGGCGCGCCGGCCGCGGGCCTGCTGGGCGCCTACCAGGCCGCCGGGGAACCGTTGCCGGTGATGCCGGTGGCCCGCGGCCTCGGTATGGGTTTCGACCCGCCCGTGGTCTCGGCAGCGCTGCCGGACACGGCGGCAACCGAGCGGTTGGACCCCGGCATGGTGTTGGCCGTCACCGGTTATGTCTGGGAACCCGGAGTCGGGGCGGTGTTCGGGCGCGAAGCCGTGCTGGTCACACCCGACGGGCCGGAAGTCCTGACGAACAGCCCGTTCTGGCGCGGCTGAGCATGGCCACGCACGCCGGTCAGAAAGCGGATCGCAAGGCGGGCAAGATCATCCGGTATGAAAAGGACGTCGCCACCCGCATCGCCACCATCACCTTCGACCGGCCCGAGCAGCTGAACGCGCCCACCACCGCCGCGCGGCGGCGCTACGCCGACCTGCTGCACCGCGCCAGCATCGACGACGACGTCAAGGTGGTGGTGATCCGTGGCGCGGGGGAGGATCTGGGCTCCGGTGCCGACCTCGAAGAATTCATGCACGCCAAGAACGCTGCCAACCCGGACCAACTGCTCGCCGAATTCGGTCTCGGCGCGGACGATGTCTCGTACCCGCCGAAGGGCAGCTTCCGGCACGGAGCCACCATCGGGCAGTGGTACGCTAACCCGAACTCGGGCATTCGCGGCCTGCAGGACTTCAAGAAGATCAGCATCGTGGAAGCCAAGGGCTACTGCTACGGATGGCACTTCTACCAGGCCGCCGACGCCGACCTGGTGATCGCCAGCGACGACGCGCTGTTCGGGCACCCCTCCTTCCGGTACTACGGGTGGGGTCCGCGCATGTGGTGGTGGGCGCAGACCATGGGCATCCGAAAGTTTCAGGAAATGGTATTCACCGGAAGGGCTTTCACCGCGGCCGAGATGTATGACTGCAATTTCCTCAACAGTGTGGTACCCCGCGATCGACTCGAGGCCGAGGTGGCCAAGTACGCGATGGCCTGCGCCCATAACCGGCCCACCGACACCGTCTTCCTGCAGAAGACCTTCTTCGAGGTGATGAAGCAGTTTCAGGGTGAGTATCTGGGCAGTGTGCTCAGCGGCGTGTTCGAATCAATGGGCGGTGGAATGCGTTCCGACGGGGGCGATTTCGCTCTGGACGCCGCTATCGCACAGGGTCTGGGCGATGCGGTCAAGGCCAACGACGACAGATTTCCGCCGGAGTGGCGGCTGAGCAAGAAGGCGCGCAAAGCCGCTGCCGGAAAGAAGAAGCGGTAGTGGCCGATTCGCCGTTGACCGGTTTCACGGTGATCGACCTCTCCACTGGGATCGCCGGTGCCTACTGCACCAAGCTGCTCGCCGACGGCGGTGCGGACGTCGTGAAAGTTGAATCGCCGGAAGGTGATCCGCTTCGGTTGTGGTCGGCGTCCGGCGCTCGGAACGAACCGGGCACCGACGGTGCTCTGTTCAGCTTTCTGGCCGGTTCGAAACACAGTGTCGTGGCCGATCCGGCGGACGGTGCCGATCTCGAACTGGTCGAGGCGCTGCTGGCCGGCGCCGACGCGGTGGTCTGGTCGGGTGGCTCGAAAGTGGCCGAGCATCAATCGTTCACCCCGGAGCATATTTCGGGCCGGTACGCACACCTCGTCGTCACGGCGATTACGCCGTTCGGCCGACAGGGTCCGTGGTCGCAGCGCGCGGCGACCGAATTCACCCTACAGGCCTGGTCCGGCGGCATCGTCGGGTTGGGTCGCGGGGTGGCCGACCGGGCCCCGGTGTTCGTCGGTGGACAAATCGGTGAGTACCTGGCCGGTGCCTACGCCAGCGCGGCCACCTTGGCGGCGCACCACCAACGTCGTGGCCGGCTGATCGACCTGTCCATGCTGGAGACCCAGATCCTGGGCCTCACTTACTATCCGGTGAGCTATTACGAGATGCTCGGCCGGCCGTGGCGCGACGCCCGGCGTCCGACCGTGCCGGGGGTCGCTGCCGCACAGGACGGATTGGTGGACCTCGGCTGCGGCACCGCACAGCAATGGTTCGATCTGTGTGCGATGGTCGGGCACCCGGAGTGGATCGACGAGAACTCGCCGTTGTCGATCACCGAGCAGGCCAACGTGCACGCCGACGAGATCTACGCGTGGGTGCGCAGTCACCGCGTCGACGACATCCGAGAACTCGCGACCGCCTTCCGGATTCCCAACGCCCCGGTTGCCAACGGCGGCAACGCTGCGACGCTGGACCATTTCGTGGCGCGTGGAAGCTTCCTGCGCAATCCACGCGACGGATTCACCCAGCCCGGGCATCCCTATCGAATGTCGCCGGCGCAACTTCGACCACCCGGTGCGGCGCCCCGACTCGGTGAGCACACGGTGCAATACCGGGGTCTGAAGCCGTCCCGGAAGGCGCCGACCGAGCCCGAGAACGGATTGCCGCTGAGCGGGCTTCGGGTGCTGGACATGACCACTTTCTGGGCAGGGCCGTCCTGCACGCACTTCCTGGCGATGCTCGGGGCTGAGGTGATTCACGTCGAATCCACCCGCCGGCCCGACGGCACCAGGTTGATCGCCGGCATACCGGCCACCGAAGAACTCTGGTGGGAGAAGTCGCCGATCTTCGCGGCGCTGAACACCAACAAAAAGGGACTGACCCTCGACCTGCAGAGTCCGCGCGGCCGGGACGTGCTGCGCCGGCTGGTCGCCACCTGCGACGTGGTCGCGGAGAACTTCACACCCCGGGTGCTGGATCAGATCGGCTTGGATTTTGCTGCGGTCCAAGCACTTCGGCCGGACGCGGTGTTGATGCGGATGCCCGGCTTCGGGCTCGACGGACCGTGGCGGGACAACCCGGCCTTCGCCTACGTCATCGAGTCGGCGTCGGGGGTGAGCTGGCTGACCGGCTACCCGGACCGCACGCCGTTCGAGCCGTACTCGGTCGGCGACCCCAACGCCGGCATCCACTCCGTCAACGCGGTACTGCTGGCACTGGAACACCGCCGCAACACCGGGCAGGGCGTGCTGGTGGAAGCGGCGATGGTGGACGCGGCGCTCAATGTCGCAGCCGAGCAGGTCATCGAATACTCCGCCTACGGCAGCCTGCTGGAACGCGCCGGAAACCGCGGGCCCACCGCGGCACCGCAGAACCTGTACCGCACCAACGAGATCGACGAGTTCGGTCGCCTCGACAGCTGGGTCGCGATCGCGGTTGCCACCGACGAGCAGTGGTGTGCACTGGTCGCCGCGCTCGGATCACCCTCGTGGGCAGCGGATCCGGTGCTGGGCACCACCGCGGGACGCCGGGCGCAGCACGACCGGATCGACGAGCAGCTCGCCGCGTGGTGCGCGCAGCGGACCGGCGACCAGGTAGTTGCCGCGTTGTGGGACAACGGCGTACCGGTGGCCAAAGTGATGCAGCCACATCGGCAGACCGAACTGGCTCAGCTGGCGGCACGCAATTTCTTCGAGCTCGTCGACCACCCGGTCAACGGCCCGGCTAGACTCAGCACCGTGCCGATGCGGCTATCCGACGGACCCGAGCGATTCCACGCACAGCCCGCACCACTGCTGGGCCAACACAACCGGGAGTTGCTGACCGAGCTGGGCCTCGACGACCGAGAGATCGCCGAGCTGGAAGCCGACGGCGTCATCGGTCAGGCACCCGGATGATCGCCCCCTCCGACATTCTGCTCACCGACCGTGTCGCGGTGGTCACCGGCGGGGGAGCGGGCATCGGTCGCGGCGTGGCCGCAGGTCTGGCGGCATTCGGTGCGAAAGTGGCTATCTGGGAACGTAACCCGCAAAGCTGCCAAGACGCCGCCCAGTCCATCGGCGCACTGGGAATCCCCACCGACGTGCGAGACAGCAGCCAGGTCGACGCGGCGCTGCAGCGCACCAGCTGCGAACTGGGCACACCGACGATCCTGGTCAACAACGCCGGCGGGACATTCTCCTCACCCCTGCTGGAGACCAGCGAAAACGGTTGGGACGCACTGTATCGCGCCAATCTGCGACACGTGCTGCTGTGTACCCAACGGGTGGCGCGGCAGTTGGTTGCGGCCGGACTGCCCGGCAGCATCATGGCGGTGACCTCCATCGAGGGGGTGCGGGCCGCGCCGGGCTATGCGGCCTATGCCGCCGCGAAAGCCGGTGTGGTTAACTACACCAAGACCGCGGCATTGGAGTTGGCTCCGCACGGCATCCGGGTCAATGCGATCGCTCCCGACATCACCATGACCGAAGGTCTGGCGCAACTCGGCGGGGAGACCGCTGCCGCCGCGGCGGGTGCCGTCGTGCCCTGGGGCCGCGCCGGAAATGTCGACGAAATCGCCAGCACCGCAGTCTTTCTCGCCTCGGACATGTCGACCTACATCACCGGGCAGACCATTCACGTCGACGGCGGTACGCACGCTGCAGGTGGCTGGTTCCGCGATCGTGAGACCGGCGTGTACCGGTTGGGACCCGGTTAGAGCGGAGCGACCCGCTCGCTGGACGTCTCAGCCGCTCAGTGCCGCCAGCCCTCGGCGACCTGTTCGTCGAAGGTGCGATCGATGCGCTCGAAGCGGCGGCGGATCGAGGCGCGGGACGCCTCGTGCGGCAGCACGTACAGCCGGTTGGCCAGGATCGCGTCGGCGGTGAGGCGGGCGAACTCGGCGACGTTGACGGTGTCGTCCTGCGCGGGCAGCGGCCCGAATGAACCGGTCACCTCAGGCGAAGACGCCAGCCCGTAATCGGCGCCGCGGATGCGTTCGGAGTTGGACACCAGCTTGGTCTCGATCACCATGGGGCACAGCACCGAGACGCCGATGCCGTTGTTTTTCACCTCGCGGGCCAGGGTTTCGGCCAGTGCGACGACGCCGTACTTAGCCACGCCGTACGCACCGAGTCCGGCGTTGGGCACCAGCCCGGCGAACGACGCGGTGAAGACGAGGTGACCGCCGCTGCCCTGGTCGAGCAACCGCGGCAGGAACGCCTCGACGGAATGGATCGAGCCCCACAGGTCGATGTCGATCACCCAGCGCCAGTCCTCGTGCGTCATCTCCGCAATGGGGCCCGCCACCACGATGCCGGCGTTGCTGAACACCACGTCGACCTGGCCGAGCAGCCGAAACGCCTCGTCGGCCAGATGCACGACCTCCTCGAGATGCCGGACATCGCACAGCACGCCGTGGGCGTCGAAGCCCTGTCCGCGCAGGTGCGTGACGGCCTGCTCCAGCCCCGGCCCGTCCACGTCGGCCAGGACCAGCCGGGCGCCACGGCGGGCGAACTCGGTGGCGGTGGCCAAGCCGATACCGCTGGCGCCGCCGGTGATGACCGCGCCACGACCCTCGAAGCTAGAAATTCCGTCCATACCGACGGAACCCTATTTCAGGCAGCTACCCGCGTCGACAGGCAGGGTGACACCGGTGATGTAGCGAGCCTCGTCAGAGGCGAGGAAGAGCACCGCATTGCTGATGTCCTGCGCGTCCACCCACGGGACCGGCAGCGTGTGGAACATCTGGCAGATCGGCGCCATGTCGTCGGGACCCGGGTTCTCCAGATCCGGACGGAACATCTTCCACGTTCCCTCGTTCATGATCATGCCCGTGCTGACGTGCGTGGGGTGCACGGAGTTGACCCGGATCATGTGGTGGCCCAGCTCGACCGCGAAGGAACGCATGATGCCCACCACACCGTGCTTGGCCGCGACGTAATTGCCGCAATGCGGGTAGGCCTTGAGCCCGCCGACCGAGCTGGTCAGAATGATCGACCCGCCGTTGCCGCCCGAGATGAGGTGCGGTACACCGGCTTTCACCGTCTTCCAGACGCCGGAGAGGTTGACGTCGATCATCTCCTGCCAGTCGTGTTCGCTGCACTGGTCCAGGGTGTCCCCACCGTTGCCGATCCCGGCATTGGCGACGATGATGTCCAGCCGGCCCAACTGCTCGACGCCGGCATCCACCGCGGCCTTGAGTCCGTCGTAGTCGCGAACGTCCACCTCGGCGGTGAAGATCCGCCGGTTGAGGCCTTTGACAAGATCAGCGGTCTCGGCCAGATCCTCCGGCGTCGCAGCCGGGATCGGGCTGGTCTCCACCACCCGCTTACAGACGTCGATGGCGATGATGTCGGCGCCCTCCTGCGCCAGTCGCACCGCGTGGCTGCGGCCCTGTCCGAGCGCGGCCCCGGTGACGAAGGCGACCTTGCCTTCCACACGACCTGCCATGAGCTACCCCTTTTCCTAAGTGATTCAGCCGATTACGGCCGGCATGGATTCCCAACCCCGGACGGTGGACGTCGGGGAAAGCTTCGCGTCGGTGAGGTCGACGTCCCATTCGGGGAACCGCTTCAAGATCTCCTCGAGCGCGATCCGGCCCTCCAGGCGAGCCAGCGCCGACCCCAGGCAGTAGTGGGTACCCACGCTGAACGTCAGGTGTTGACGCGGCTCGCGGCGGATGTCGAAAACGTCGCCGTCGGGCGGGAATTGGCGGTGGTCGCGGTTCGCCGCACCGATCAGCATCATCATCACGCTGCCCTCGGGCACCGTCTGGCCGTAGTAGTCGACATCGCGGGTCACGTATCGCGCCACATGCGGTGCCGGCGGTTCGTAGCGCAGCAGTTCCTCGACGGCCGCCGGGATCAGCGCCGGATTCTCGACCAGGGCGCGCCGCTGATCCGGGTGTTCGGCGAGCACCTTTCCGGCCCAGCCGATCAGCCGGGTGGTGGTCTCGTTGCCCGCGCCGGACACCACGGTGACGTAGGTGAGCAGTTCGTCCCGGCGCATCCGGCGCACGGTGCCGGTCTCGTCCTCGAACTCGGCGTTGAGCAGCTCGGTCATGATGTCGTTGGACGGATGTTCGGCACGCCAGTCGATGTACTGGCCGAAGAACTCGCCGCTGAGCATGGCCTCGGCCGAGAACTCCATCGGCTTGCCGGCTTCGGTCCGCATCTGTGCGTTGGCGAAATCCCTTGCGGCTTCCTGATCTTCCTCGGGTACACCCAGCAGCATGCCGATCACCCGCATCGGCATCTGCGCACCGAGGTCGGTCACGAAGTCGAACCTGCCGCTGCCGATCAGCGGATCCAAACTGCGCGCACAGAATTCACGGATCTTGGGCTCGAGATCGTTGACCTTGCGCGGAGTGAACATGCGGGACAACAACTTGCGGTGGATGTCGTGTACCGGTGGATCCTCGAAGATGAGCACACCCGGCGGCATGTCGATGTTGGCCCGGATGAGTTCGAGGATGGCGCCCCGGGCCGAGCTGAACGTCTGGTAGTCCACGATTGCGTCATCGACGTCGGCGAACCGGCTCAGTGCGTAGAAGTCGTGCTGCTCGTTGTAGTAGAGCGGCGACTCCTCGCGCAGGCGCCGAAACATCGGGTAGGGGTCGGCATTCAGTTCGACGTCGTAGGGGTCGAAATAGACGTCGTTGGCTGCGCTGACTGTCACGGGTAATTGCCCTCTCGCCGGAAGCCGCGCCTTCCCGTCCTCACGGGTGCGCGTTCGTGCCGCCCTAGAACTCTGTCATCACCCACCGAGGAGTGTCAACGTGGAATCCGTTTTGGCTATTTCTCATTCTTGATAACAGAGAATCTAGTTCTCGTCGAGGCGGCGACGTGCGATATTCGCACATTGTCGAATTTGCGGCCGGGTGACGGCCGGCGAAATTATTTGCCGGCGAATCCGCGTGAGCAGAAGTCCCAGACCTCGTCGGCGGAGATGGGTTTGACCGTCGCGTCGTCCGTGCCGCCGCTGGATTGTGCGATGAACATCACGGTCTGCATGGTCATGGCGGCCGCTCGTTTGGGGTTGACGTCGGCGCGCAGTTTGCCGGCCTCCGCCGCGGCCTCGGTGAGTTCGGTAAGCAACGCCAGCAGTGGCGCGTGCGCGACCTTGACCTCGGTGGGATGGGTCACCAGCAAACGCGGGGCGAAGTCGGTGAAGAGTGGTCGTTTGGCCGTCGGGTCCGGGCGGGAGGCCTCGTAGAGCAGTTCGACGGCCACTTTGAGCCGCTCGAGCGGATCGGTGTGGCTTTCGGTGGCGGCCCGGATCTGGTCGGCGGAGCGGCTCAGGGCGTCCTCGAACAGGGCCAGCAGCAACTCGTGCTTGCCGTCGAACTGCAGGTAGAAGCTCCGCAGCGACTGCCGCGAGCGGTCCACGACCTCCTGCACGGTGAAGTCGGTGCTGCCCTTTTCGATGATGATGGCCTGTGCGGCGTCCAGGAAGCGCTGGACGCGTTGCGCCGCACGCAGCTTCGCGGTCTTGATGGACCGCTCGACGGCGCGCTGCTTCCAGGCCGGCTCTTCGCTGGGGGTTGTCACGGGCGGCTCTGCAGGCTGCCGCGAGGTGAGAACATGGTTGGACTGTACCGGAGAACGCCGTGCCATCGGTGCGCTCGACCTCCTCACGGACGATGTCTTGGAGATTGTAACTTCCTCACGACGAGAATACTATTCTCTTTGACGCGTGTTTGGGAAGCAGATTTGTGAGAGCAAGGCACGCGAAGGTTGGAAGGAACCCCGTGCAGCTGAGTTTTGACTCCGACGTCGAACAATTCCGGGCGGAATTCGTGGCATTTCTCGACGAACATCTGCCCGACGAGGCACAGGGAATAGAGCGGCCGCGCTCGTGCTCGCACTTGCCCCCGTGGGCGGCCCGCTGGCAACGGACGCTGTTCGACCGCGGCTGGCTGCTGCCCGGCAATCCGCCGGAGTTCGGTGGACGCAATGCCACGCTGCTGCAGCAGTACGTGCACGCCGACGAGATGGCTCGCCGCCGGATCTATCGCAGCTTCAACCCGCAGGGTGTCGGCATCATCGCGGCGTCGCTGTTGTCGTTCGGCACCGAGGAACAGAAGCGACGCTGGGCCGTGCCGATCCTGCGGGCCGAGATAACCGCGTCGCTGGGGATGAGCGAACCCGGCGCGGGCTCGGATCTGGCGTCGCTGAAAACGAAGGCGGTGCTGGACGGGGATCACTTCGTGGTCAACGGGCAGAAAGTCTGGACCTCCGGCGCGCACGACGCCGACGTGTTGCTGACCTTCGTGCGCACCAATCCCGACGCGCCAAAACACAAGGGCATCAGTGTCTTACTGATCCCGACGGACACCCCCGGGGTGGTCCGTCGCCCCTTCGCGTCGGTATGCGACCGCGACGACGTCGAGTTCAACGAGGTGTTCTTCACCGACGCGCGGGTGCCGGCGGAGAATCTGGTGGGCAAGCTCGACGACGGCTGGCGAGTGGCCACCGGCTCGCTCGGCCACGAACGGGCCATGCTGTGGATGGACTACGCCAACCTGTTGGACCAGATGACAATCGATTTCACGCCGGCCGGTCCGTTGCAGCGGGACCGCTACGCCACCCTGGTTATGGACGCACGCGCGATGCAGCTGTTGGGGTCGGCGGCGATGGCGAAAGCCGCGCGTGGCGAAGAAGACGTGCCCGCGCAATCGGTGCTCAAACTGCTCGGATCGGAGGCCCTGCAGCGCGCCTCCGAAGATGCGTTGAATGCCAGTGGCGCGGATGGATTGGTTCATCCCGCGATCACGGCCCCATTCGCTGCGCTGGACCTGGATGCGCACTCGGGCAGTTGGTTCGACCGCTACGCGCGCAGCTTCGCCGGCACCATCGCCGGCGGTACGTCTGAGATCCAGCGCAACATCGTCGCGGAAAGAATCCTCGGGCTCCCCCGCGGCTGAAGCCGTGCCCTAAACCTCCTGCGCGAGTGTGACTTTCACGACGGAATTGCGGCGAGTCGCGTCGTACGATTCACTTTCGCGGGAAAAAGAGGCAGGCTACAGCTGCGCCAGCCGCGGCGCGGATCCCCGCTGCCGAAGGACTGCGCCGGCCTCGCGGGTGAGCTCGCGTGAGCTGCCGAGCAACCCGTCGAGCACCAACGCCCGTTTGACATGCCGGTGCAGCTGATGCTCAGCCGTGAAGCCGATCCCGCCGAGCACCTGCTGGCAATGCCGGGCGGCGGTCAATGCCGCTTGGCCCGCAGCGGCTTTGGCCAGCAGGCTGGCCAACTCCTCGGGATGGTCGGTGGCGATGTGCAAGGCAGCCTCGGCGCCCTCGACGGCGACCAGTGTCTCGGCAAGCCGGTGCCGCACCGCCTGGAAAGAGGCGATGGGACGGCCGAATTGGACGCGGTCCAGTGCGTGCTGCCGGGCCAGCGACAACATGGCCCGGCCGCAGCCGACCAGCCACCAACCCAGGGCCCGCCGGCCGGCCGCCAGCGGAATCGGATCTCCCTGCGGCACCCGGTGTATCGGCAGATCGCCACCCAACGTCGCGGTGGCTTCGTCGCCTCGCTCCCACAGCACCCAAGAACCGCCGGCGTAGGGCATCGGCACGGTGCCGCCGGCCGCGCGGCCGGCGGCCTGCAGCAGCACGTCGTTGAGCAGCGGTGCCTGTGCGCCGGTTTCGCCGAGCAGACCGAACACCAAAGGTACTGCGGTTTCGGGTATTTCGTCGAGCATATCCAGCCAACCGAGCTCGGCCAGCGCGTCGTCGAGCTTTGCGCCCGACGACGTCAGCATCGCCGATCGCAGCGACTCGGTCAGCATTTGCAGCTCGGGATCGGCCCTCATGAGCTCACTCCTTCCCGAGGTCGAGCAGTCGGCGGGCGATGATGTTGCGTTGGATCTCCGCGGTGCCGCCATAGATGGTGGCCGCGCGCGAGTACAGGTACTCGGGGCGCCATGGCGTGTCGTCGAGCTCCAGCGTCCCGGGCAGCAAGTCGTGGACGGTGTCGTAGAGCTTCTGCTCGGCTCCGGCCAGCAGCACCTTGTCGATAGAGGTGTCCGGCCCCAGCCTCGTCCCGCCGGCCAGTCGGTGCTGGGTGGCCCGCGACCGGCAGCGCAGCGTGTGTAGCGCGAGATAGGCTGCGCCCAAGGCGGATTCGTCGGGCTCGACGGCCTGCTCGATCAGCGCGTCGAAGCGGGAGTACAGGTAGGCGATGCGCTGCCAGAAGCAGGTCGAGCGCTCGAAGGGCAGTAGGTCCATCGCCAGTCGCCAGCCGTCCCCGGGCCGGCCCAGCATCCGACTCGACGGGATCACCACGTCGTCGAAGTAGACCTCGCAGAACTCGTCGACGTCGTGCATGGTGCGCAGCGGGCGAACGGTGACGCCCGGGGTGTCGAGGTCGACGAAGAACGCGGTGATGCCGTCATGGCCCGGCGCGGTACGGGTGAGCAGGATGCACCGGCTGGAATACTGCGCGAAGCTGGTCCAGACCTTCTGCCCGTTGACGATCCAGTTGTCGCCGTTCTGAACCGCTCGGGTGGTCAACGACGCGAGGTCACTGCCGGAGCCGGGCTCGGAGAATCCCTGGCACCACTGCTCGCGGCCGCTGAGCAGCAAGGGGACCATCTCGGCTGCGAGTTCGGTTGAGGCGTAATCGATCATCGTGGGTGCGAGCACCTCGAGCATCGAATACGGCCCGGGCTCGGCCAGTCGGCGTCCCACCACTTCCTCGCCGACGATGGCGCGCAGCAGGGCCGGTCCCCCCAGCCCGCCCACCTCTACCGGCCAGCCGTAGCGCATCCAGCCGGCCTCGTAGAGCGCCGCGCTGACGCGGCCGAACTGCCGCATATGGCCCTGCAACGAATGATCGGGGCCGGGGGACAGGTCGTGCTCGTCGAGCCACGCGCACAGGTCCGCGCGGAACTGGCCGACGTCAACCGGTGGCGATGTCACGGCGTGGGTCGGCCCACCGCGTGCGGGCGCCCGGAGTCGTGCACGCCGCTGCGCCGAATGAAGGTCATCGCACGGGTTTTCAGCCGCCACCCGGCATCGGTGCGCAGATAGGTGTCGCGGTAGTAGCCGATGCGCATGTCGTGGGCGGAATGTTCGATGAAGCACAGCGGTTGGGTGCCGCTGGCCTCGTCGCCGTCCAGGTCCACCAGCGCGGTGCCGGTCATGAACAAACCCTTGGGGGCGGCGGCGACCAGTTCCGGGAATCTGTCCAGGGTGTAGGTGTCGCCGAACGCGCTGTAGGTGCCGTCCGGGGTGAACACTGCGATCAGCCCGTCGATGTCGCCCTGGGTGATGGTCACCGCGTAGCGCGCGAGCAGTTGCTGGATCTCGACCAGATCGTCGGTTCTGGTCGGTTGGTTACTGGACAAAGACCTTCCCGCCTTTCATGACAAAGCTGACGTCTCGGGTAACGGTGATGTCTTCCAACGGATTTCCCGGCACGGCGATGACGTCGGCGAGCATACCTTCGGCCAGCCGGCCCAGATCGCGGGAGTTGATCAGCTCGGCGGCGGTCACCGTGGCCGCTTGCAACACCGCCAGCGGCGGCAGGCCCCATTCCACCAGGGTGACCAGTTCGTCGGCGTTGCGCCCGTGCGGAATCGCGGGTGCGTCGGTGCCGACGGCGATCTTCACCCCAGCCCGGTAGGCCGCCAGGATCGAGGTCCGCGACTTGGGGAACATCTCGGCCGCCTTGGCCTGCAACTCCGGTGGCGCGTGCGAGACGTCCATGCCCTCGGCCAGGCGCCGGGTGCTGACCAGGAACGTGCCGTGCTCGACCATCAGTGCAATGGCTTCGTCGTCGATCAGGAAGCCGTGCTCGATGCAGTCGATGCCGGCCTGCACCGCGTGCTTGACGGCATCGGCGCCGTGCGTGTGCGCAGCCACCCGGAGTCCGCGCCGATGTGCCTCGTCGACGATCGCACGCAACTCATCGTCTGAATAGTGTTGTGCGCCAGGGGGTCCCGTCAGCGACATGACACCGCCGGAGCAGCAGACCTTGATCAGCTGGGCGCCGTGCTTGATCTGGTAGCGCACCGCCCGGCGGATCTCGTCGACTCCGTTGGCGATGCCTTCCTCGATCGTCAGATCCAGCACGTGCGGGGCGAACGCGGCGAACATCGTCGGATCCAGGTGTCCGCCGGTGGGCGTGATCGCATGCCCGGCCGGCACCACGCGGGGCCCCCTCGATCCAGCCGGCGTCGATCGCCTTGCCCAGCGCCACGTCCAGCAGGTAGCCGCCGGTCTTGACGAACAACCCGAGGTTGCGCACGGTGGTGAAGCCGGCGCGCAGCGTGCGGCGGGCATTGCCCACCGCACGCAGCACCCGGGTCGGTGGGTCGTCCTGCACCTGGGACAGGCCCGGCTTCTCGCCGCGCCCGCCCATCAGCAGGTTGACCTCCATGTCCATCAGGCCCGGCAGCAGGATCTGGTCACCGAGATCGATTGTCTCGCCCGCGGTTTCGCCACCGACGCCGACGATGCGGTCGCCGTCGACGCGCAGGATGCCCGGGGGAGACGATCTCGCCGGTCTCGACGTCGAGCAGCCCGGCGGCCTTGAGCGTCTGCACCGGTCAGATCACCGGTTCGTGGAGCACTTCCACCCACGCGGCGCCGCTGTCGGGAACCCGCGGCTGCTTCCAGGCCTCGATCGGGAACGACACCATGACCAGCGACTGCATGATGTGCATGAGGGACTTCGCGTCGTCGGGCAGGTCGTCCAGCGGGAACTGGTCGCAGTAGGCGATGACGTCGTTGAGGAGTGGGAACGCGACGTCGTAGAACTCCTGCATCTCGGCCATCGTCGAGGCCAGCCGTTTGGCGTAGCGGTCCGGCTCGTGGGCCAGATCCCAATCCAGAAACGGTTCCAGCGCAGCGAATTCAGACGGTAACTTTGCCATTGTTCTGGCGCTCCTTCACCCAGTTGTGCACGTAGTCGCCGGTCGTCTTGTGCAGGTGGCGGATCAGGACTTCCTGGTCGCACAGCAGGAACTCCTGGACGGCCCGGGTCCCGATCATGGTCTGGGTCGCTTCCAGGGTGTTGGCGTCCTGCAGCGCGTACTCCTTGAACGTCACCGCGGCCAGCTCCTGGGCCAGGCGTTCGCGCGCGTTGCGCGGCGGCACGAAATACAGCACGGCTTCGAAGATGTGCTTGTCCACCGCGGTCGGCCAGTAGTGGTACGTCAGGAACCAGCCCGGCTCCCAGATCAGCAACATGAAGTTGGGGTAGAAGAGCCACGAGTCGATGCCCCACTGCGGTACCCGCTTGACGTTGACGCCCTGGGGCAGCTCCAGCTTTTCGATGATCTCGGGCTTGTCCCAAGGCCCGAACAGGCCGCTGCGCAGCACTTGGTCCATCGGCTTGACCATGGACATGTCCGGCGGTGGCGCCTGACCACCCCAGGTCGACTGCAGGCTGTGCGGGCCGGCCAGTTCGTAGTGCAGCGCCTCGTAGCCGAACTTCTGGATCTTGGCGGCTTCCTCCTTGGTGTACTGCCCCTGGTGCAGGATCGGCGCGTGGTAGAACTCGACGAACGCGTCGATGAACAACTTCCAGTTGCTGCCGACCTCGGCGCGGTAGGAGTAGGTCTCGGTCATCTCGCCGAACGGGTAGCCCTCGATGCTCTTGGCCAGTGGACCCAGGTAGTCGACCAGTGGCGCCGCGTTGTTGTCGAAGTTGATGAAGATGAAGCCTTCCCACACCTCGCAGCGGACCGGCGCCAGGCCGTAGCGGCTCTTGTCGAGGTTGAAGAACTCGTCCTCCTGCTGGACGAACGTGAGGTCGCCGTCCAGGCTGTACCGCCAGGCGTGGTACTTGCAGGTGAACTGCCGGCAGGTTCCGGAGGTCTCCTCGTTGGGAAAGTCGTTCCACACCAACTTGTTTCCGCGGTGCCGGCAGACGTTGTGGTACGCCTTGACCGAGCCGTCCTTGGTCTTGACGATGATCACCGAGGTACCGGGTCCGGCCGAGGGCAGTTCCCGGGTGAAGTAGCTGCCGGTGCGCGGCAGCCGGTTCACCCGTCCGACGTTGAGCCACTGTTTGCGGAACACCGCTTCGCGCTCGGCCTCGAAGAACGCCGGGTCGATCGAGTCGCTGTAGTCGACCGGGTCGGTCCCCAGCTCGGGATAATTCTCTGTCCAGCTGCCGGCAGCTGGCTTGGGGAAGTGGGCCAACGTCCTACCTTTCTCTCAGTCTTCAGTCTGGTGGGTCTTTTCGACCTGAACGCCAAAAGTGTTGAGCGCCATGGCCAACATGATGTAAGAGCCGACGGTGAACACGTAGTCCATGCGCTGGCGATCGTCGAAGCGGGTGCCGAGGGTCGCCCAGGTCTGGTCGGACAACTGGGATTTCTCGTCGAGTTCGTCGACTCCGACGATGACGGCGCGCTCGAACTCGTCGCCCGCCCAGGCGTCGCCGCCGCTTCGCACCGCCTCGATCTCGTCGTCGGTCACGCCCTCACGCTTGGCGAGGTTGACGTGGTGGTTCCACTCGTAGGCGCACTGGCGCCGGTGCGCGGCCCGCAGGATGGCCAACTCGCGGATGCGCGGCGGCAGGGTGGAGGTGAATAACAGGTGGACGTTGAACCGAAGGAACGCCTTGGTGAGCGCCGGATGGTTGACCAGGGTCGCCAGGATGTTGGACGCGTCGCGCGGATTGCGGCGCTCGGCGGGCAGCATGACGGCCAGCGCCTGGTCGACGGACTCGTCCCACTGGTCGGCGGGCAGGGGCGGCAGACGCATCTACCTGGGTTCCTCTCGATCAAGGAGAATCCTATTCTCATTTCCAACTAATAGACTTGCATGAATCGCTCGGCTGGTCAATCCTGGCTCGATGGGCGGCCGGACGGCCGGCTGCGGGACTGCCCGGCGGTGACCCGGCGAAGCCGGCGATTCGCCCGGCCGAAACGCCCGCTACGGGGCCGACAGTGCGCGCGGCGCCGATGCTGGATGTTGATTCTCGCTTCGCGAGAAGATAGTTTTCACATATAGCGAGCTTTGCGAAGGTGGTGCCGCCGCGCGCTCGAATGGACCCCGATTAGGAGGGAACAGCCCATGAACAAAGAGGACATGATCCTGATCAGCGTGGACGACCACACCGTCGAGCCGCCCAACATGTTCAAGAACCATCTGGCCAAGAAGTATCAGGACGACGCGCCGCGCCTGGTGCACAATGCCGACGGCTCGGACATGTGGAAGTTCCGCGACACGGTGATCCCGAACGTCGCGCTCAACGCCGTCGCCGGCCGGCCGAAGGAGGAGTACGGCATCGAGCCGACTGGGCTCGATGAGATCCGGCCCGGTTGCTACAACGTCGACGAGCGCGTCAAGGACATGAACGCCGGGGGCATCCTGGCCTCGATCTGCTTCCCGTCGTTCCCCGGCTTTGCCGGGCGCCTGTTCGCCACCGACGACCACGACTTCTCGATCGCGCTGGTGCAGGCCTACAACGACTGGCACATCGACGAGTGGTGCGGCGCCTATCCGGCGCGATTCATCCCGATGGCGATCCCGGTGATCTGGGATGCCGAGGCATGCGCCGCCGAGGTGCGCCGGGTGTCCAAGAAGGGTGTGCACGCGCTGACCTTCACCGAGAACCCGGCTGCGATGGGCTATCCCAGCTTCCACGACGAGTACTGGAACCCGCTGTGGAAAGCCTTGGTGGACACCGACACAGTGATGAACGTGCACATC
The DNA here is from genome assembly GCA_021654635.1 of Mycobacterium kiyosense. Lineage (NCBI taxonomy): Bacteria > Bacillati > Actinomycetota > Actinomycetes > Mycobacteriales > Mycobacteriaceae > Mycobacterium > Mycobacterium kiyosense. The sequence goes on along the minus strand of AP025179.1, from coordinate 5,546,224 downwards.
GGTTCCTCGGGGCGGTTGGCGATCACCGCGCCGGATGCCCCGATGGACGTGATGATCACGCTGCAGCCGATGAACATCGTGCAAGCCGCCGCCGACCTGCTGTGGTCGCGGCCGATCAAGGAATACCCGGACCTCAAGATCGCGCTGTCCGAGGGCGGAACCGGCTGGATTCCCTACTTCCTGGAGCGCGCGGACCGGACCTACGAGATGCACTCGGCCTGGACGCACCAGGACTTCAAGGGCAAGCTGCCCAGCGAGGTTTTCCGTGACCACTTCCTGACCTGCTTCATCAGCGACAAGGTCGGTGTGGCCCTGCGCAACATGATCGGCATCGACAACATCTGCTGGGAAGCCGACTACCCGCACAGCGACTCCATGTGGCCGGGTGCCCCCGAAGAGCTGTGGGATGTGCTGTCGCTGAACAACGTGCCCGACGACGAGATCAACAAGATGACCCACGAGAACGCCATGCGCTGGTACTCGTTCGACCCGTTCACCCACATCAGTCGCGAACAGGCGAGCGTCGGTGCGCTGCGCAAGGCCGCCGAGGGACACGACGTCTCCATCAAGGCGCAGGGTCACGAAAAGGACAGTCGTGGCGGTTCGTCGTTCGCCGACTTCGCGGCTAACGCGAAAGCCCTTACCGGCAACAAGGACTAGACGGTCCGGTCTACCCGCGAGCAGACGCAAAAGCCCCTGAAGATGACCGATTCCGGGTGCGTTTGCGTCTACTCGCGCTGAAAGGAAGTGCCCCGTGGGTGGGATGAATTTTGAGCTGACCGAAGACCAGGAGTTGATCCGCCGGTCGGTGGCGGAGCTGGCGTCGAAGTTCGACGACCAGTACTGGATGGAGAAAGATCAGGCGCACGAATTCCCGACGGAGTTCTACCGCGCCATCGCCGACGGCGGCTGGCTGGGGATGACCATCCCGACCGAATACGGCGGACACGGCCTGGGCATCACCGAGGCCACCATCCTGCTCGAGGAGGTCGCCAAGTCCGGCGGCGCGATGAATGCCGCCAGCTCCATCCATCTGTCGATCTTCGGCATGCAACCGGTGGTGGTGCACGGTTCCGACGAACTCAAGGCCCGTACGTTGCCGCCGGTGGCAACCGGGCAGACCCACATCTGCTTCGGTGTGACCGAACCCGGTGCCGGCCTGGACACTTCGCGCATCACCACCTTCGCCAAGCGGGACGGCGACCGTTATGTGGTGAACGGCCGAAAAGTGTGGATTTCCAAGGCGATGGAGTCCGACAAGATTCTGTTGCTGACCAGGACGCAGTCCTACGACGAGGTCACCAAGAAGACCGACGGCATGACGTTGTTCCTCACCGACCTGGACCGCAGCCGGGTCGACATCCGGCCGATCCGCAAGATGGGCCGCAACGCCGTTAGCTCCAACGAGCTTTTCATCGACAACCTCGAGGTGCCGGTCGAGGACCGGGTTGGCGAGGAAGGCAAGGGATTTCAGTACATCCTCGACGGCCTGAACCCGGAGCGGATGCTGATCGCCGCCGAGGCGCTGGGCATCGGGCGGGTGGCGCTGGAGAAGGCGGTCAAGTACGGCAACGAGCGGGAAGTGTTCGGCCGCCCGATTGGGATGAACCAGGGCCTGCAGTTCCCGCTGGCCGACTCGCTGGCCCGCCTCGACGCCGCCGAACTCATGCTGCGCAAGGCCACCTGGCTCTACGACAACGGCAAACCCTGTGGGCGCGAAGCCAATACGGCCAAGTACCTGTGTGCCGACGCGGGCTTCGCCGCCGCCGACCGGGCGTTGCAGACGCACGGCGGCATGGGTTATGCGGAGGAGTACCACATCACGCGCTATTTCCGCGAGGCCCGGCTGATGAAGATCGCGCCGGTCAGCCAGGAAATGATCCTGAACTTCCTGGGATCCAACGTGCTTAAACTGCCGCGCAGTTACTGACGTAGGTTGTTGATCATCGAACGTGCACTGGCGGCGGGTTTTTCGCCCGCAGTGCACTTCGGCGAGCGAGAGGCGGCCGAACATGCGTGAAACGGTCATCGTCGAAGCCGTGCGCACCCCGGTGGGTAAACGCAACGGCGGTTTGTCCGGCATGCACGCCGCCGACCTGTCCGCCGTGGTCCTCAACGAACTGCTGGAACGCACCGGCGTCAGCCCCGAGATCGTCGACGACGTGATCTGGGGTTGCGTATCCCAGGTCGGCGACCAGTCCAGCAACATCGGGCGCTTCGCCGTGCTGGCGGCGGGTTGGCCGGAGAGCATCCCGGGCACCACGGTCAACCGGGCGTGCGGGTCCAGCCAGCAGGCTCTGGACTTCGCCGTGCATGCGGTGATGTCGGGTCAGCAGGACGTCGTGGTGGCCGGCGGCGTCGAGGTGATGAGCCGCGTCCCGCTCGGGGCGGCGCGGGCGACCGGCATGCCCTACGGCCCGAAAGTCCTTGCCCGCTATGACAATTTCTCGTTCAACCAGGGTCTGTCGGCGGAGCTGATCGCCAAGAAGTGGGGGCTCTCCCGCACCCGGCTGGACGAGTACTCCGCCTTGTCCCACGAGCGCGCCGCCGCCGCGCAGGACAGCGGCGCCTTCACCGAGCAGATCGTGCCGGTCTTCCCCGGGGAAGCGGCCGTCGTCGACGCCGACGAAGGGGTGCGGCGCGGCACCAGCGTCGAGAAGTTGGCCGGGCTCAAACCGGCCTTCGCCGAGGACGGGGTGATCCACGCGGGCAACTCCTCGCAGATCTCCGACGGTGCGGCCGCGCTGTTGGTGACCACCTCCGACCTGGCGCTGGAAATGGGGCTGACGCCGATCGTGCGCTATCGCGCCGGAGCGGTCACCGGCGCCGACCCGGTGCTGATGCTGACCGGCCCCATTCCGGCCACCAAGAAGGTGCTGGCCAAGTCCGGCATCAAGATCGGCGACGTCGGGGTCTTCGAAGTCAACGAGGCCTTCGCGCCGGTGCCGTTGGCCTGGCTCGCCGAGACCGGCGCGGAGCCCGAACGGCTCAATCCGCTGGGCGGCGCCATCGCGCTGGGCCACCCGTTGGGTGCTTCCGGTGCGGTGCTGATGACGCGGATGATCCACCACATGCGCGCCAACGGCATCCGATTCGGGCTGCAGACCATGTGTGAGGGCGGCGGTACCGCCAACGCGACGATCGTCGAGCTGGTCGGCTGAAAATCGGCGCCGCCACCCCCTTGTCAGCGTAGCCAAACCAACCTACTGTGTGTTCAGTAGGTTTTGCTACAGCCCAATTCCTAGGAGCGCGGTGCCCGAAGCGCGGCCGTACGACACGCTGCTCGCCAAGGGCGAGGACCGTAAGCAGCGGATCCTCGCGGTGGCACAACGACTGCTGTCTCGCAACGGATGGCGCACCACCACCCTGGCCCAGATCGCCAGGGAGGCCGGGGTGAGCCCGGCCGGGCTGCTGCACCACTTCGAGTCCAAGGAACAGTTGCTGCACGCGGTGCTGGATGCCCGTGACCTCGACGACGACACGCACTCCGACCGCGGCGGCGATCTGCTCGGCGAGATCGCGCAGGTCGCCGACCGGTTCAACCGGGCGCCGGAACTGGTCGGCACGTTCACCGTGCTGTTGGTGGAGAACATCGACCCCGACGCGCCGCTGCACGACCGTCTGGTCACCCGCCAGCGGGACGCCACCGAAATCGTCGCTGCCGCCATCCGCCGAGGTCAGGCCGAAGGCCGGTATCGCGATGACATAGACCCAGCCGTCAAGGCGGTGGAAATCCTCGCCTTCACCCACGGAATGGAAATGACATGGTTGCTCGACCCGTCGATACCACTGGCCGAGGTGTTCAAGGAGTACGCGGAGTCTCTGGCGCGCGACTTCTCCCCGTCGGCAGCGAGCACGACATGAGGTACCGCCTCGACGTCGTGGCCTCCAGCGTCGCCGATGTCGTGACGTTTGCCGGGGGCTGGCTGTTCGACCGGTCGATGGCCGGCTGGGACGTCACCGTGCTGCTGACCGACCACCCCGACGACCGGCCGCTGCACATCCTGGGCGCGAAGACGCTCGACCTGGAATTGGCACTGGCCTCGGCGCAGACGCGACCCCGGCCGCAGGCGTTGGCGGCCGCGGCCGACCTGGTCGGCTCGGACCCGCGGGTGCGCGCGGGGGTGTTGCAGGCCCTGGACCACGGCGTCACCGAAGTCATCCTGTGGGGCAAGACCTGGCCGGCCGAACTGGACGACAGCGTGGGCCGGGTGCAGCACCAGCTGAGCATGGCGGCCCGCAAGTTCAAGGCGCGGGCGCTGGCCGCGGCCGCGGCGCCGCTGAGCTCCATCGGTCCGGTCGAGTCGTTCCGCAGCGGCTTGATGGCCTGCCGGTCGGTTGCGGCCGACCTGCTGCCGGCCTGACGCAGCGCCGTCGGCGCCCACGGTGCATGCCGCGACGCTCGATCGGCGTGTCGCGTCGGGCATTTCGCAGTCGGCGGCCGGCTCGGCGCCCGACCGGACCCGGCGGGCCCGGATGTCCTCGCAATCGCCGTTGCGATTTCGCCGGCGCCTGTGAAAATGTAATACTCAACAATGAGAGCCAGATTCTCGCTAGCTGAGATCAAGGAGCTGCAGATGGTGAACGACCTCACCGAGCTGGACTTTTTCCGCGACAAGCAGCTGGTCCAGGATCCTTACCCGTACTACGAGGCCCTTCGCCAGCAGTGCCCCGTCACGCGCGAAGAGCACCACGGCGTCACCATGGTGACCGGCTGGGAAGAAGCCTGCGCCGTGCTGAACGACGCCGATACCTGGTCGTCGTGCATCTCGGTGACCGGACCCTTCCCGGGCTTCCCGGTGTCACTGGAAGGGCTGGGCGACTCCGACCTCACCGAGCTGATCGAGCAGAACCGCGACAAGCTGCCGTTCAGCGACCAGCCGCCGACCCTGGACCCGCCCACCCACACCAACCACCGCTCGCTGCTGATGCGGTTGATCACCCCCAAGCGCCTCAAGGAGAACGAGGACGCGATGTGGGCGCTGGCCGATCAGGTGCTCGACGACTTCCTGGCGCCGGGCAAGGGCGAGTTCATCAAAGGGTTCGCCGGCCCGTTCACGCTGCTCGTCATCGCCGACCTGCTGGGTGTGCCGATGGAGGACCGGGACAAGTTCGTCAAGGGCATCCGCGAGCACTCCGGCGGCGGCATCGGCGGCACCGGCAAGGAAGCGCTGGCGCACAGCCCGCTGGAATTCCTCTACGGCCTGTTCTCCGACTATGTCCGGGATCGCCGCCGCGAGCCCCGCGACGACGTGCTCACCGGCCTGGCCACGGCCACATATCCGGACGGGTCCATTCCGGAGGTCGAAGACGTTGCGCGCGTTGCCAGTAACGTGTTCTCGGCCGGGCAGGAGACCACCGTCCGGCTGCTCGGGGCCGCGCTGCAGACGCTCGGGGAGCGCCCCGACATCCAGGCGCAGTTGCGCAAGGACCGCAGCCTGATCCCCAACTTCATCGAGGAATCGCTGCGCATCGAGAGCCCGGTCAAGGGCGACTTCCGGATGAACCGGGTGCCGGTCAATGTCGGTGGTGTCGATCTGCCGTCGGGAACCACGGTGATGATCGTGCAAGCCGCGGCCAACCGCGACCCGCGCCGCTTCGACGACCCGGCCACCTTCGACCCGGCCCGCAAGAACGCCCGGCAGCACATCTCGTTCGGCCGCGGCATTCACAGCTGCCCCGGCGCCCCGTTGGCACGGGCCGAGACCCGGGTGGCGATCGAGCGGCTGCTGGACCGGACCTCCGAGATCAAAGTCGACGAACAGGTGCACGGTCCCGAGAATCAGCGCCGCTACCAATACGTTCCGACCTACATCCTGCGTGGCCTGACCGAGTTGCACCTGGAGTTCACGCCGGCATGAAGGTCTGGGTCGACGACGGGTTCTGCCGCGGGCACGGCATGTGCCTGACGTTGTGCCCGGAAGTGTTCACCCTCACCGACGACGGCTACGCCGAGGCGATAACCTCGGAAATTCCAACCGAATTCGAGGCGGCTACCCGTGAGGCCATCGAATGCTGTCCGGAGCAGGCGATCAAGGAGCGTTGAGGAGGGGTTTCTAGTCCTCGACGAGCAGGATCGCTTGGCGCGGGCATTGTCGAACGGCCTCGCGCACCTGCTCCTCGATGTCCGGGGTGACCTCGGTCCGGTGCACCGTCAGCATGTCGTCGTCGCCGAGTTCGAATACCTCCGGGGATGATGCCCATGCACACGCCGTTGCTTTCACACAGGTCCCAGTCGACTTCGATCCTCATCGGACTACCTTCACCGGCACGTTCTTCCAGCCCGCGACATTCTGCATCTGCACGCGGTTGCAGTTCTCCCAGTCCACCTCGTAGCGGGGCATGAAGTCCAGCAGCTTGTCCAGCGCGATCGCGCTCTCCATCCGGGCCAGCGCCGCGCCCAGACAGCTGTGTATTCCGTAGCCGAAGCTCAGGTTCAGCGCCTCGTGACTGTTGCGGTCGATGTTGAAGGTGTCGGGGTCGGTCCACGCCCGCGGGTCGCGGTTGGCCGCTCCGTTGATCAGGAACACCGGTTTCATCGCCGGGATGGTGACTCCGTGCAGCTCAACATCTTTGACCGAGCAGCGGACCTGGTACTGCGACGGCGCCTCGTAGCGCAGCAGTTCCTCGACCGCGGCGGGAATCTTGCTGCGGTCGTCGAGCAGTTTCTGCCACTCGCCGGGGAACCGCGCGAACACCACCGGTGCGTTGCCGATCAGCTTGGTGACGGTTTCGGCGCCGGCACCGCCCAAAAGTGTTGCGAATCCCGCGATTTCGACGTCGTCCAGCTTGGTGGGATGGCCGTCCTCGCGGGTGATCTCGGCGTTGATCAGCTTGGTGAACAGGTCGTCCTGCGGTTCGGCACGGCGCTGTTGCAGGATGTCGTAATAGAGCATCCCGGTTTCGATGTTGGCCTGCATGCCGCGTTCGCCGACCTCGACTTGCCCGGGCTCGCGATGCAGTGACTCGTCGATCAGGTAGCGGATCCGCTGGGCGTTCTCTTCCGGCACGCCGAGCATCGTGGTGATCACCTCGACCGGGAACGGGCCGGAGAAGTCCTGCACCACATCGAAGTTCTCCGGGTCCACCTTGGCCAGGTACTTGTCGATCTTCTGGCCGACCATCTCGCGCTGGGATTGGATCGCGCGGGGGGTGAACACCTTGTTGAGCAGGCTGCGCATGTGCCGGTGGTCCGGCGGGTCCATGAAGATGATCGACTTCTGCTCCGGCGGCCTGCCGGTGCGCACCATCGACAGGTCGATGCCGAAGGCCGAGGAGTAGGTCTCGAAGTTCTTCAAGCCCGCGGCGACGTCCGCGTGGCGGGTCAGCGCATAGAAGTCGTACTCCTCGCTGTAATAGACCGGCGCTTCCTCCTGCATGCGCCGGTAGGTATCCCAGGCGCCGTTGAAGAAGTCCTCGGAGAAGGGATCGAAGGTGACCTTCGATTTGGTCATGGAACGCTCCTCGCTGATGAGCTGCGGGCTGACACCATTACAGCTGAACGTCTGACTGTAACGCTAACGGTAGCGGCTTCCGGGCGTTGCGGAAAGGACCGAAAGACCCGAATCGGAAGCATCAACCGGCTTCCCGCGCACCGGCGCCGCCGCGCGCGCTCACGCACTGGTCCACGAACGCGAATACGGTGCGGTGGTAGTCGGCCGCGGAATGACCGAGGCTCAGATTGTGTCCGGCGTCGGAATGCAATTCGGTGACGAATGACGGTGCCGTCTGGAACATCCCGCCGATTTCGGCGAGCGCGGCCGGGTCGGACCGGAAGACATTGTCGTGCTCGCCGAGGCTGTAGCGCACCGGCACGCGGACCGCGGGCGCCAGCTCCGGGAAATAGCGGTGCGGCCAGTTCAGCGCCACGTCCCGTTCGTACGGCGGAGCCGACGACGAGTTCGTGACGCCGTGCAGGATGTCCGGGGGGATACAGCCGGGTCGGCTCCCACAGCAGTTCGCGGGTGCCCGGTGGCCGTTCCTTGACCTCGGCCGCTTTCATGATCTGTTTGGCGGCGTCGTGGTAGCGCCTGCCGGTGCCACCGAGTTCCAGGCCCAGCAGGCCGGCGCCGCGGTGGTCGCCCGCGTGGGCGGCCATCCGGGTGGCCAGTTCACACCCACCCGAATGGCCCAGCAGGAACAGCCCGGCACCGCGGGGCCGCTCGCCCAAGATCCGGTCGAGCGCGCCGTAGGCGAGATCGACGCGCTGCTCGGGGGGTCTGCACCGCCTCCGGATATGCCGCGGAGCTGCCGTGTCCCGGCCGGTCGATCGCGACGACGGTGAATCCCAGCGTCGCTCCCAGCCGCAACAGTGACAGCTCGGGATGCCCGGGGCAGTCGAAGTAGACGGCGCTGGTGCCACCGCCGTGAATGGCCAGCAGCACCGCTTTGGGGTTGTCGGCCTCGGCGATGACGCCCGACATGGGGACACCGTCGACGATGACGACCCGTGGTCTTACCGGACTGTTCACGCGTCGGCCCGGAGCAGGATCACGCCGCTGGGCGTGAGGCCGCCGCTGCTGACCACGCCGACGCGGGCGTCGGCGACCTGGCGCGCGCCGGCCTCGCCGCGCAGCTGGGTGACCGCCTCGTGCAGCAGACCCATGCCGTGCGTGCGGCCGTGCGAGAGCTGCCCGCCGTGGGTGTTGAGTGGGATCACGCCGTCGCGGGCGATGTTGCGGCCGCCGTCCAGGAATTCGCGGGCTTCACCGATGCCGCAGAATCCCAGCGCCTCGATCCAGGACAGGCAGTTCATGGTGAACCCGTCGTACAGTTCGGCGACGTCGACGTCGGAGGGCCGCAGCGAGGTGCGTGTCCACAGATGCGCCGCTTGCCCCAGTACTTGCGGCTCGTGGGTCAACGTGCTCTGGTCCCAGTCGATGGGCTCGATGATCTGCGTCCCCACCGCTTCCACCAGCACCGGCGGCTTGGCCAGGTCGCGGGCGGCGTCGACGGCCGAGACGATGACGGCGACGGCGCCGTCGCAGGGCACGTCGCAGTCGTAGAGCCCGAACGGCGTGGTGATGGGCCGGGCGCCCAGGTAGTCCTCCATCGTCATCGGGTCGCGATAGATCGCGGTCGGGTTCAGTGCGGCGTTGGCGCGCTGGTTGAGCGCGATCCAGCCCAGCGTCTCTTTGGTGGTGCCGTACCGGTGGAAGTGGCGCTGGGCGTTGAGCGCCAGCGTGTGTGCGGCGGACGTCGCGCCGAACGGCCACTGCCAGCTGGTGGTGCGGCCGCCGGACGGGACGATCTTGCCCCGCTTCATCTGCTCGTTGAAGGTGGCTTCCCACAGCGTCCGGAAGCACAGCACGTGCCGGGCCAGGCCGGCCGACACCGCCAGCATGGCCGCGATCACCGACCCGCCCGGGCCGAACGTCTCGATTCCGCCGTTGTGCCAGGTCGGCCGGATGCCCAGCGCGGCTTCCAGCGCGGTCACCCCGCCCTCGCCGAATCCGCCCAGGTTGCCGCCGCCGGGGTAGGTGGACAGGCCGTCGATGTCGGCGAAGGTCAGTCCCGCGTCGGCGATCGCCGCCTCGCAGGCGTCGATGGTGAGCGACAGCGGCGGCAGCATCTGGCGACGGCCGATCTTCGACATGCCGATACCGGTGAGGGCGACCTTGTCCTCGAACTTCTCGGTGGTCAGCATCGGGCGGACGTGCTCGCCGAAACGTTCCGGGGCGATCGCGTCGTCGGGGAGTGGGCCGGGGTCGACGCCGGGGACCGGACGGAACAGCGGCAGCCAGACGTCATCGACCTGCTCGAAGACCACCTGCACCTGCTGGCCCAGCTCGAGCGCCTCTGGGTCGGAGTCCACGATGTTGGTGGTCAGGCGAACCCGCGGATCCTCGGCGATCGCCACCTGAGCGACCACGTACGGCGCAGGCATGCCGGGGATGCTGAAGCGGTGATTGACGGTGAACCCGGCCAGCGTCGCCCGGCCGGAAACGTCGCGCACGCCGATGTCGCGGGAGCGGCAGTACCGGCAAACCGGTGCGGGCGGATGGATCAGCGCCTGGCAGGCCCGGCATTCCCGGAACCGCAACTGCCCGTCGGCGCCGGCGGTCCAGAAGAACTCGTTCTCGTCTGTGAGCTGGGGCAGCGGGCGACCCGGTGCAGCTGACACGTCACCTCCGCAAATAGAACGGCCACCGCATTGGTAGGCCCGTTATGCGAATACGAGAATTACGTTATCATCTTTGGGTGACGGAGACGCTGGTGCGTGAGACACCACGCTCCGGTGTGGAAGTGCTGCGGCTGAACCGCCCGGCGCAACTGAATGCCATCAATAGCGCGCTTCTCTATGTCAACCTGACTCAGGACCACTGTGACGGCTTGATTCGGGACCACCTCGGCGAGGAGGTGGTGGCTCAGGCGTCTTCGTAGGCTGTGATCGCGAGCTGCTACCGCGGGTATGGCTGAGCCGGTATGAGGTGGTGCCGGTTTCGATGATGGTGCCGTGGAAGGTGAGTCGGTCGACGATCGCGGCGCAGAGTCGGGGGTCGGTGAAGGTTTTGGTCCAGCCGGAGAAACTCTCGTTGGATGCGATGGCTACTGACGCCTTTCCTCGCGTTCAGTGAGTACTTGGAACAGCAACTCCGCCCCGGCGGTCGAGTTCCATGTAGCCGAGTTCGTCGATACATAAAAGATCGACGCGGCCGTAGCGGGCGATCGTGCGGGCGAGTTGCTTTTCATCGGCGGCCTCGACGAGTTCGTTGACCAGTTTGGTCGCCAGTGTGTAGCGGACGCGGAAGCCTTGCTCGGCGGCGGCGGTGCCCACACCAATGAGAAAGGTGGGACTTGCCGGTGCCCGAGTCGCCGATCAGGCAGAGCGGGTCGCCTCGGCGTATCCAATCGCCTTGGGCGACGGTATGTACGGTGGCGGCGTTGATGTTTGGGTTGGCGTCGAAATCGAAGTCGCCCAACCATTTCTGACGTGGAAACCCGGCCGCTGCGACTCGCCGCAAGGTGGATCGGCGGTCCCGGTCATCGCATTCGGCCAGGAGCAGTTCGGCGAGGAAGCCGTGGTAGGTGAGCTGTTCACGCTCGGCGACTTTCACTGCTTCGTCGATCACCGCACGCACGGTCGGCAACCGCAGGCGTCGGCATGCGGAATCGACGGCGGCTTGGGCCGCTTGTGGGGTCATCCCGCGTTGGCGGCGCAGGGTGTTGGTGACTTTCGTGGCCGTGCTCATGATCCAGTCGTTCCTTCCATTCCGTCACCGGGTGGCGGTGTTGGGGTCTGCGTTGGAGCAGCTCGTCGTAGGCCGCGACGTCAGGCAGCGGCCGGGTGTCGGGTGGCAGGCCGGCGATCACGGTCGCTGGATCAGCCAGGCGGCGCTGGGTCAGACTGACGACCCGGTAATCGACGGTATTGGCATGGTTACCGGCGTGACGGTCTGATTCGAGACCACCACCGGCGGCATGCAGGCGTGCTTCGACCGCGACCACATCCGCTGAAACGGCACCGACCGACAGGGCGGCGTGGATCCCGGCGATCACATCGGTAGCGCGCATGCTGCGGTGCAGCAGCAGCACGTCGATTAGCGAGCGAGTCCCGCCAGCATCGCCGTCGACGCGGCGGGCCTGCTGCCAGAACGCCTCGTGCGCTGCGGTGAAAGTGCCGGCGGCGCGGGCCTGAGCAAGCGCGGTGGAGCCGGGCAACGCGCCGGGTTTGCAGTGCAACACCTCCAGATAGTGGTCGAGGTTGATCGATTGCCCGTTGCGGGTCGTGACGCGTTCATGGCGTGCGGCGATAGTGCGGCCGTCGAAGACGACCAACCCGAGGCCCGCAGCGACACCCTGACTTTGCGTCCGATCAACCGGGCGGGAACCGAGTACTTCGCCGACCGCGCCGTGATCAGCGCCGACCGGTCCACCCGTGGATGCAGCACCAGCCCCGGGTCGAACCGCTCGGCAGGCAGAGCGGCGAGATGTTCTCGTTCGGTCTGGAAGTCCTGGCCCACGGTGTGCAGCCGGCCGGTGACCCGCCGATGATCCTCACGTGCTTCGCAGCGGCGGATGTAGTCGTTGAGCTCTGACAGCGAGTCCACTTCCGGCATGGGCGTGAGCCAGGTGCGGCGGAAACGTCCGATCTCGCCCTCGACTCCGCCTTTCTCGTGGGCGCCTTTCACTCCCGGCTGGCAGTAGAACGGGTCGAACCCGTAGAACGATCTGAACAGCACCCACCGGTCGTTCTCGACCCTGCCCCGACCGCGGCCGAACACCACCGAGGTGACCGCAGACTTCAAGTTGTCGTAGCGGATATGGCGCACCGGGATGCCGCCGATCACGTCGAATGCTTCGATGTGGCCTTCGAGGAACGCCTCCTGCGACTGAGTCGCATACACCCGATGGACTGCCTTGCCGGACATCGACATTCGGAAAACGAACATGTAGCAGCGGGTTCTGACACCAGCGAGGATGACGTGAACCTCGCCGAAATCAACCTCAGCTTCAGCGCCGGGCGGGTGTTCCTGCGGCACGAACGCTTCCTGCGCCTGCTTACCGGACTCGGCGATGATCTCCGCACGACGGACCCGGACATAGTCACGCACCGACGAATACGACACATCCTCAACGCCGTGTTCATCGGCCAGACGATTGCAAATCCTTGTCGCAGTGTGGCGTTGCTTGCGGGGCGCATCCAGATCGGTCCGCAGCATCGCATCAATCGCAGGTTTGAGCGGGCCCAGTTTCGGCGACTCCCGCACCGGTGTCTTCCGCCTCGGCGGCTCCGGATTCGCCAACGCGTGCCGGACCGTATCCCGGCCAACCTTGTACTTACGAGCAAGCGCCCGAATACCCAAACCCTCGACCCGGGCGTCCCTACGTATCTGGGCGAACAGCTCCACACGACTTCCCATCCGGAACCCTCCGACAGCGAGCCAATAATCGACACGCCAACCGTCGAGGGTGGTCCTGAATCAAACCGTCACAACACACCGGTCTGAAAGAAGGTGGTCCTGAATCAGGCCGTCACACCGGTCCTGAATCAAACTGTCATAGCCACGCGCTGCTGGCCGATCTGACCGAGACGTTCGCAGCGCTGGCCCGCGACACGTCGGTGCAGGCGGTTGTTCTCACCGGCGCCGGGCGTGGGTTCTGCGCCGGTCTGGACGTTCGCGACTTCGGACCCGGTATCCCGGCGGCCGACGATCCCGTGATCGACCGGCTGAGGTTTCAGGAATCCATGGCCGCGTTACCGCAGGCGATCCGCGATTTGCCGCAGCCGGTGATCGCCGCGGTCAACGGGCCGTGTGTCGGTGCCGGGCTCGCGTTGTGTCTGGCGGCGGATATCCGGATCTGTTCGACGGCAGCGTCATTCGCCAATGCGGCGATCCTGCTGGGATTGTCGGGTGCCGAGATGGGCATGAGCTATCACCTGCCGCGCATTGTCGGCACCAGCGTCGCCGCGGACTGGATGCTCACCGGGCGGCCGGTGACCGCGCAGGAGGCCGACCGGCGCGGGTTGGTGAGCCAACTGGTGGAACCCGATGAGTTGCTGGACTGCGCGATCGAGTCGGCGGGGCGTATCGCCGACCTGACACCGCTCGGGGTGCAGCTGACCAAGCGTGCGCTGCAGGTCAATACCGACGCTGCCGGCCTGGGCCCGGCCATCGAATTGGAGAACCGCAATCAGGTGCTTACGCACGCCACCGACGAGGCTGCCGCGCTTCGTCGCAAGTGGGCGCAGCGTTAACCCGAGAGGATCGGCTTGTGGCGTGGGACTTCTCGACTGACCCGGACTGGGCGGCGCAACTGGCCTGGGTGGACGACTTCGTGCGCTCGGAGTGCGAGCCGGTTGACTTGTTGGTCAAAGAGTCTCACGATCTCAACGACCCGGTGCGTCAGGCGCTGATTCCGCCGCTGCAGCAGATCGTCAAAGAGCGCGGCCTGTGGGCAACCCACCTCGGGCCGCACCTCGGCGGGCCGGGGTACGGGCAACTTAAACTGGCGCTGCTCAACGAGATTCTGGGCCGCTCCGAATGCGCTCCGATCGTATTCGGATCCCAGGCACCGGATTCCGGCAACAGCGAGATCCTGGCCCACTACGGGACCCCGGAGTTGAAGAAGCGCTATCTCGAACCGCTGCTGGACAACCGGATTGTGTCGTGCTTCTCGATGACCGAACCGCAGGGTGGTGCCGACCCGAAGGTGTTCACCACCACCGCGGTCCCCGATGGCGACGAGTGGATCATCAACGGCGAGAAGTGGTTCTCCTCGTTCGCGTCGATGGCCTCCTTTCTGATCGTGATGGCCGTGACCGACCCGGAAGCCCCGCCCTACGAACGGCATTCGATGTTCGTGGTGCCCGCCGAGACGCCGGGCATCAATGTGCTGCGCGACGTCGGTTTGGGCTACCAACCGGTCGGCGGTGGCCGCGAAGGCTATGTGCGCTACGAGAACGTCCGGGTTCCCGCCGACCACATGCTCGGTCCGCGCGGCGGCGCTTTCGTGGTAGCCCAAACGCGGCTCGGCGGTGGCCGCATCCACCACGCCATGCGTACCGTCGGCCTGGTGCGGCGCATCTTCGACATGCTGTGCGAGCGTGCGGTTTCCCGACGCACGCAGGGTGACATGCTGGGCAACAAGCAGCTGGTGCAGGAGATGATCGCCGACTCGTGGATGGAGATCGAGGCGTTCCGGCTGCTGACGTTGCAGACGGCGTGGAAGATCGATCAGCACAACGACTACAAGGCGGTTCGCGCCGACATCTCGGCGGTGAAGGCGATGATGCAGAAGGTCCTGCACGACGTGTCGGCACGCGCGTTGCAGGTGCACGGTTCGCTGGGCACGACGCACGAGATGCCGTTCGTGCAGCATCTGGTCGAGTCGTTCGTGCTCGGCCTGGCCGACGGCCCCACCGAGGTGCACAAGACGGTGCTGGCCCGGCTGCTACTCAAAGACCGCAAGCCGGCACCGGACCTGTTTCCCTCCGAGCACCTGCTGCGGCTGCGCGAGGCGGCCGAACGCAAGTTCGCCGCTCAACTGGCGGGCATCCCGCGCTCCTGATCGAGCAGCTGACGCGCTCTGGACAGCAAGTGCGGCAAGGTGCGCGACATGTCTTCCAGGCCCGGATCCGGCCGGTCCCGGCGGCGGTTGTGCTTGACGATCAGCGACCAGGTAGCCACGGACTTGAAACACGCCAACGCCTGAAACCAGTCGAGATCGGCCATCGTGGTTCCGACGGCCTCCTGGTAGATCGAGGACAATTCGTCGGTCGGCGGTGCGCAGGAAATGTAAGGCGTTGCACGCCGGTAGGTTTGCGGATCGCTGTTGATCAGAAACCACCCCGCGTCGATGCGTGGATCACCGACCGACCATATCTCCCAATCGATCACAGCGGTGATCCGGTCCCGCTCGGCGAGCAGATTACCGAGCCGGAAGTCGCCGTGCACCAGAGCCGGCCCCGCCGGCGGCGGAACCGAGTCCCGCAGCGCGCCCGCCACATCGTGCCAACCCGGCGCCAGTGCGGGGTCCACCGTCTGCAGTGTGCGGCACCAGCGTTCGATCTCGTCTGCGGCGCCGACGATCGGCTCGTCGGGTAGCCCGAGGGCGGTGGGCTCGATGCGGTGCAGCCGAGCCATGGTGGCGGCCGCGCGTCGGAATCGCTCGGCCACAACGTTACTCGACAGTGGCGCGGTGTCGAGGTCGAACAGCGGCTCCGGCGAGCTGCCCTCGATCCAGGACATCACGAACAGCGGCGGTATCTCCGGTGGGTCGCCAGGGTCTTCCCACAACACCTCGGGGACAGGAACCGGTGTGCGGCTGAGGGCGGCGATGATGCGGCTCTGGCGCAACACGTCGCGATGGCCGGTCGGGGCGACGCCGGTCGGGGCCACCTTCACCACCACGGGCCGGCCGGACAGTGAGCCCGCGTAGGTCAGGCTGGATGCCCCGCCGGCCAGCGGCGCCAGGCCCTCGATTTGGGCGAGCCGGGCACTCAACTGATGGAAAGTCAGCTCAGCCAACCGATTTCACGCAGGAAAGGTTGGGTGTGCGCGATGCGGCCGGTGGTGGTTGCGGGGTCGCAGGTGCACAGTTCGAGTGCGGTCTGGGTGATCAGCCCGATGTCCTCGGTGTCGGTCTTGGCCAGGTCCAGGGTGCCCGCACCGGGTGTGGCGACCGGGTTGGACGGTGCGGCCGCGTTGACCGCGATACCGTCGTCGTACAGCTCGGCCGCAAGGCTTTTGGTGAGCCGGTTGAGGGCAGCTTTGACGGTCCCGTAGATGCCGAAGCCCGCGCTGCGGTCGAACTCGTCGAACGGCGGTCCGGACGGTAGATCCCCACCTACCGACGTCACATTCAGCACCCAGCCACGCCGGCGTTCCCGCATCGCTGGGATGGCCAGTTGGGTGAGGTGCAGCGGCGCGAGGACGTGCATCTCCATCATCAGACGCACCCGTCGTTCCGGAAAATCTTCGAGCGGTCGCAGAAAAGTGACCGCCGCGTTGTTGACCAGGATGTCGGGCGCACCGACTTGTTGGACGACTTCGGCGAAGAGCCTTTCGCGCTCTTCGGTCTTGGACAGGTCGGCCTGCACCGCGATTGCCGACCCACCCGCGGCGGTGATCTCCGCCAGTGTATCCCGCAGCGAACCTTGGTATTTCGGGTCGGGATCCAGTGTCCGTGCGGTCAGGGCCACGGTGGCGCCCTCAGCTGCCAGTCGCTGCGCGATCGCCTTGCCCAGACCCCTGCTGCTTCCGGTCACCAAGGCGGTCCGCCCGGCACACCTCGTCAACGGATGAATCCCCACTCCGCTTCGTTGGATTCGGTCTTAACCCGTGACGCCGGGTCGTCCTCGTCGTGCAACTCCGGGTGCGGGATGCTGGGTTTGGGCTCGCCGACCTCGGTGATCGCATGCACCGGGCAGTCCAGTAGCGCGCGCATCACCGCGTCGCGATCCTGCTGCGGCACATCGCCGTTGCCGATCACGCAGGCGTAGCCCCAGTCGTCGAGGGAGAAATATTCGGGAGCATGCTTGGCGCACAAACCGAAACCATCACAGACGGTGCGGTCCAACTTGATCCTCATCGCCCGCCTCACCCCGCTACCTGATAGGGACGGTCGGCGCGATACGCGCCGTCGCGGCAATCCGGACAGGTGCCGTGCAGGTGACGGGCGACCTCGTCGGGGAACTGGTCGAGCAGCGAGGCCGCGATGTTGCAGGCGGCGTCCAGCGTCCCGCAGGCGCCGCGACCGCGCAACACCAGCGACCAGCGGCGCAACCGATCCAGATCCTCGACGGCTGCCACCCCGTCCCGCAGCGCCCCGGCGGCGGCCGCCATGGCCGCCGTGCCGTTGAAGCACGAACCGCACTGCCCGGCGTTCTCGCGGTCGAAGTAGGCCAGCACGGACGCCGCGACCGCCACCGGGCACTCGTCGACGATCACCGAGATCGCTCCGCAGCCCAGCCCGCTGCCGAGCCCGCGGATGGTCTCGTGATCCAGGGTGGCGTCCAGCACGCGCCGGTCGAGCAATCCGGCGAAGTAGCCGCCCATCAACACACCGCGTACCTTCTCGGCCGAAACACCATGCAGCGCAAGCAGTTCAGCAAACGCGACACCGTGCGGCAGTTCGTAGAGCACTGCTGGCCGGCCGGCGCCGGTAATGGTGGCCAGGAAGGTTCCCGGCGACTGCGCGGTGCCCTGCGAACGGAACTCCGCGGCGCCGTGATTCTGCAGGTAAGCCAGCTGGGCGAGCGTCTCGACGTTGCTCACCAATGTGGGCCGTCCCCCGACACCGACCTCGAACGGGCGCGGTGGCTTGTCGGTGGGCTTGGTAGGGCCGCCGTTGATCGCGTTCACGGCGGCGGTCTCCTCCCCGGCGACGTACCCCGGGTCGACGGCGACGACGTCGACGCTGACACCACCGAGACAGGTCGGGTCGAGTTCGCTGAGCGCCGCCTCGACACTGCGCGCCGACTCGGCATCCGAGACGAAGACGTAGGCCCGCTCGGCGGCCACCAGCGCCGCGGCCAGCCGCAGACCGTCCAGCACCAGGTGCGGACGGTTGCGCAGCAGCCACCGGTCCTTGATCGAAGCCGGTTCTCCCTCTTCGCCGTTCGCCACCGCGACTGGGCGGCCGTACTTGGCGCCGTTGGTGCGGACCGTGCGCAACTTCACCGCAAGGGGGAAGGCCGCACCGCCGCGACCGAGCAGTCCACCCGCCTCGACCTCGGCAAGCAACCGTTCGGCATCGGCGAGCGGACGGTATCCGTCGCGCTCGCGGTAGGCCGCCAGATCCTCCCGACCCGAGCCGAGCAGCCGCGGCGGACAGCCGGGCCACGCGGTGGTGCGAAGTACCGAGTCTGTCGTCGTCATGAGACAACCCGTCCGGCAGTTAGGCTTGCCCGCATGCGGACTGCGGTGGTGCGCGTCAACGTCGACCCGACCGGTGTACTCACGGCCGGACAGTTAGCGGAGGGCATGGCAACGCTCCTGGGACTCGTGCGGCAGAAAGGCGCCGACGTCGTCGAGATCGACCTGCCGAACCGGCCGCCGGGCCGGCGCGAACTCGAAGTCCTCGTCACCGGTGACGATGTCGAGGACACGAAGCGAACCGCAATCGACTTGTGCGCCAGATCTTTTGGCACTCAGCCGATGGTCGGCGTGACGACGTTCATCAGTCGGGGCACCGACGACGACGCCCACGGCGTGCTGTCGGGTTTCGGGCTCACCGGCCAGATCGTGCGTCAGCCCGGGGACGACGGCTACGACATCGTCTACGTCACGCTGCGCGAAGAAGACCTCGACAGAGTCCCGGAAAGCCGCATCCACACCGCACTCGAGGCGTCGCTGAACTGTGAGGTCCACATCCGGACCGGCTGACCTCATGATCGGCCCAGGAATTCCAGGATCGGCGGGGCGGCCAGCACCCAGGTGTCGAACATGTTGAAGTGCTTGACGCGTCCCGCCGCCCGGTCCTCGGAGGCACGTTCCCAGGCGTCCTCCGGCCACGGCGGGTCGATCAGTTTCGAACCTTTGATCAGGCAGCTGACTTCCAGCGAGGTGCGCTTAGGGTGATCCAGGTCGTTTTCACCGCCGCGGATGATCAGCGTGGGAACCTTGATGCGGTCGAACATCTCGTCTTCGACACCCGGAATGGTCTGTCCGGGCTTGGAGACGAACGCGTTGAGCCAGCGCAGCTGGATCTTCAGGAATTCGTCTCTGTCGAAGTCGAGGAACCGTTGCTTGTTGGCCGGGTTCTCCGCGATGCGGTCGCGCCACTCCTGGACTTTGATCACGCCGTCCATGCCGGTGCCGCGGACCGCGAGGATGCTCGGCACGATGTAGAAGGACCCCAGCACGAACGTGCCGTAGACGCCGCCGACGGTGTTCCACACCACCAGCTTGGTGACCATGTCGGGGTAGAGCATGGTGGTGAGCATGGAATCCCTTGCGCCACCGGATCCCCCGGCCAGGATGCACCGCTGGAAGCCCAGGCCGGTCACCAGCTTGTGCAGCGTTTCGGCGCGCATGTGCGATTCGCTCTGCCCGTAGAACTGCACGTCGGACGCGCCGCAGTTGGGCCGGTCCCAGAGCAGCACCCGGTAGCCGCCGGCGGCCAGCGCTTCGGCCAGTGGCCGCAGCCCCTCGATCTCCTTGCTGAACCGCCCGCCCGGCGTCAGGGCGATGAGATCGCCTTTCTCGCCGAGGATTTCGTATACGACGTTGCCACCGTTGATCTCGAGGGATGACACATTGCTCTCCTGGTTCGTCACGCCATCACCACCACGTCATTGCCGACCACCCGGACCGGGTAGGTGCGGATGCTCCACTCCGGTTTAACGGCGGTGGTGCCGGTCGCCAACTCGAAACCCCATTGGTGCCAAGGGCAGTAGATGTACTCCAGGTCGCGTACCATGACGGCGTCGCCGGGGGCGGTCTCGTCGACGATGGTGCGTCCGCGGGCGCGGCCCGAGCACAGCGGTCCGCCTTGGTGCGGGCAGTAATTCGCGATCGCATAGAAGGAGCCGTGGACGTTGTAGACACCGACGCCGTGCCGTCCGATCGGCACCAGTTTGTGTGTGCCCGGCGGGATTTCGTCGACCGTCGCGACGACGTGTTCACGGCCTTGGGCAAGGCGGGGTTGGGGCCTGGCGACTGCCCCGGTTTCGTCAGGAGTCAACTCAGAGCACCCGTACCTGACCCTCGAGCACCGGAACGGTCTCGGGGAGGTGGTAGGTCGCGATGCCGTTCTTGTACATCACCGCGTCGCGGGCCGCCTTGGGCAGGTGCTTGACCAGCCAGCGCGGGTCGTCGAACGTCCAGTGCGGGTAGTCCGAGGAGAACAGCAGGATCTTCTCGCACTCCATCCACTCCAGTGCGCGGGTCAACTCGGTCTTGTCCTCCGGGTAGTCCAGTGGCTGGGTGGTGAACTTGATGTGGTCCTTGACGTATTCGCTTGGCTTGCGCTTGATGTCCACCCACGACTTGCGGGCCGCGTAGATCGAGTCCATGCGCCACATCAGTGGCAGGATCCAGGTGAACGCGTGCTCGACGAAAACGATTCGCAGCGTGGGGAAGCGGTCGAAGACGCCGTCGAAGATCAGGCTCATCACCTGGTTGGCCGCCAGCAACGAGTAGGTGACCATGAAGTCGTGGTTGTAGCTGGGGAAGCCCACCGGCGGCGTGGGTAGCTCCTCGTAGTGACTGCGCGACAGGTGGCAGCTGACCGTGATGTCGTGTTTGGTGGCGGCGGCCCAGATGGGGTCGTACTTCGGGTTGCCCCAGGACGGCCGCGGTTCGGCCTTGATCAGGATCTGTGCCATGTAGGGGTGCCCGGCCCACCGCTCGATTTCGCGCACCGAGGCGTCCGGATCCTCGATGGCGGCGCAGATCGAGCCGCGCCACCGCTGGTGCCAGTTGTTGTGGCTGTCCAGCCAGTGGTTGGCCTGCCAGTCGTTCAACGCCACCGACATGGCGTGCTGCGCCTCGGGGATGCGCGCCGGGTAGGCGGCCGGTTCCAGGATCGCGATGTCGGAGCCGGCTTCCATGATCAACTGGCGAAACGCCAGATCTGGGTCGCTGCAGGGGAATTCGCCGTTGGACGGGAAGGAGTCCACCCGCATCGCGTAGCTGTGCGCGTAGTCGGGGGCGTCGTAGTAGATCTGTTCGCCGACGTTGCGGGTGAGGAAGTACTTGCTGCGCCAGGGCTCTGGGATGTACGGGACGAGTTCACCGCGCTTGGGTGCGGGGTGAACGTCGGAGTCCACGCATCGGACGGGGATGCGCTCGGCGGGCGGAACCCGCTCCGAGGTATGCGTCGTGGAATGGGTCACGGTCATCTTCGATCTCCTCGATCTCCCTGGCTTCTACTGTGCGCCCACCCCGGCGGGGATGTCTATCCCGTAGAGCTGTGCGGCGTTGCGCCAGCACAACTTCTCGCGCTGCTCCGACGACAGGGCTTTGGGCAGTTTGCGGATGTCGGCGCACTGCCAGTGCGGATAGCTGGAGCCGAACATCACCATGTCGTCCTTGCCGGTGAAGCCCAGCCACTCTCCGGCGAACTCGGCGTCACCGGGTCCGTCCATGGCGCCCTGGATGAAGTACACGTGGCCGGGCAGGTAGTCGCTGGGTATGCGCGGGGAGCCCACGGCGTCTGCTCCAGGTGCGGCCGCCCGAAGGTGTCCATCCGCCAGCTGAACGGCGTCAGGAAATCGGCGGCGCCGTCGGCCCAGACGAACTTCAGCGTGGGGAAGCGTTCGAACACGCCTTCGGCGATCATGTTCATCAGGTGATAGAGGTAGTTGAGCGCCATGAAGCTGACGTACTGCTCGTAGGTGCGGGTGTTGCCGGACGGTGTCGGTGCGAAACCGATGCCGGAGCCGGATTCGATGTGCACCGCAACCGGGAGGTTCGCCTCGGCCGCTGCCTCCCACAGCGGCCAGAACTGGGGTTTGCCGTAGACCTCGCGGGACTGCAGCGGCACCCCGATCTGGACCACTCGGGGATGGTCGCGGTACTTGTCCAGCTCGCGCAGCGCGCCGGCGATGTCGTCGGGATTGACCCGGATGGTGCCGCGGAAGCGGTCCCCGAACTTCTCCGAGTCCAGCCAGCGCGACACCAGCATCTCGTTGTGCGCGGCGTGCAGGGCGCTGCCCAGGTGACGGTCCGGCATGATGCCGCGGCCCATTGGGTGCAGGATCGCCACATCCACGCCACGTTTCGAAAACAGTTCGGTGGCAACGAATTCCGGGTCGGATCCCGGATAGCTGCGGCCGCGCTCCGGGCCTTCGGTGTTGGGCGCGTACTCGCCGCCCGGAGCCCCGTACCAGTCCATCTCGTAGTCGGGAAAGCCGCGGCTCTTGAACGGCTCGCGCAAGAAGCTGCGCAGGTCCTTGTTCGAGGGGAAGAAGATGTGCACGCTGGCGTCGATAACCGGTGTGCGCGTCCCGTCAGCGTGCTCGATCACGACAGCCACCTTTCGGCCGCGGCGACGCGGGCCGGTCCGACCGGCCTACAGGATAGATAACCTAACATTTGTCCTGATCGTCCTTCAGTGGATTTCCGGTAAGCATTTCGGTTACCCATCTGTCCAGTTCAAGGGGCTTTTTTCGGCCTTGGCGTAAGTCAAGTTCTTCAATATTGATATTAACATTCTCCCCGCCGAATGTAACTCATGTCTTGGGATCTGCCGAGCCCACCGTGACGCCAGCGACCGCCTCGAACGGCTTGATCACCGCGGTGAAGTCCGAGTCGGGCCCCTGGGAACGCGCCGCGGTTTCCCACAGCTGTCCCACGGTCTCGGCGAGGGCGGTGGCCACCCCCAGCGCACGGGCTTCCTCGAGGTAGAGCCGCACGTCCTTGACCATCAGTCCGGTGGCGAATCCGTAATCGAAGGTGCGCGGCAGGATCGCGCGCGGGAACTTGTCGCGGCTGGCGCTGGTGGCACCCGAGCCGGCGTTGAGCACATCGATCATGACGGCCGGGTCCAGACCCGCCTTGACGCCCATCACCACCACTTCCGCGGTGGCGACCAAGACGTTGGCGGCCAGCATGTTGTTGGCCAGCTTCATGGTCTGCGCGGAACCGGGTTTGTCGCCGACGTAGAGTGGCCGGCCCAGCGTCGCGAGCAGGCTTTGCACGTCGTCGAACTCGGCGCGCGGACCCGACACCATCAGGGCCAGCGTGCCCTTTTCGGCCCCGCCGACGCCGCCGCTGACCGGGCTGTCGATCGCGACGATGTCGCGTCGGGCCAACCGTTCATGGATCTGCGCCGCCATTGTGCTGCCGACCGTGGACAGGTCGACGAAGCGACGGATCCGCGAACCCTCGATCAGCCCGGCCGGACCGGTAGCCACGGCGAGCGACGCGGCCGGAGTCGGCAGGCTGGCCAATACGGTCTCGGCCCGGTCGGCGACGTCTTTCGCCGACGACGCCCCTCGAGCGCCCAGGGCGATGACGCGTTCGAGGGCCGCTGGTTGTGCATCGAAGGCGACAACGTCATGGCCGACCTCGACGAGACGGCGCGCCATCGGAAAACCCATGTGCCCCAGCCCGACGAATCCGACGCTCACGTGTCGGCCTTGTCCAGGGCGGCGAAGATCTCGCCGGCCGCGCGGAAGCTGTCGACCGCGGCGGGCACTCCCGCATAGATGGCGACCTGAAGGAAAACCTCACGGATCTCCTCGCGGGTGACGCCGTTGGTCAGCGCGGCCCTGATGTGAGTGCGCAGTTCGTGGGGCCGGTTGAGCACCGAGGTCATGGCCAGGTTCAGCATGCTGCGCGTCTTGCGGGTCAAGCCGTCGCGTCCCCACACCGCGCCCCAGCAGTATTCGGTGACCAGATCCTGCAGGGGACCGGTGAAGTCGTCGGCCTCGCCGATCGCCTTGTCGACGTAGTCCTTGCCCAGGACCTCGGAGCGGATCTGTCGCCCGCGGTCGTACGTCTCGCTGTTCAACGGCTCTCCTGTCGGCTGACGGACGATTCTAAATATACATAGCAGTATACTTTTCCGGGTGGTGACTGCTGCCCGGCGCGGACGGCCGACTCAAGCCGAGGCCAAGAAGCTGCATCAGAAGTTGCGCCGGGCCGCCGCCGCGTCCTTTCTCGAGTACGGCTACGACGGCACCACCATGGATGCGATCGCCCGCGCAGCCGGGATCACGCGCAGAACGCTGTATGCGCGTTACTCCGACAAGCGAGCCGTCTTTCTCGACGTCATCCCGTGGGCGCTGACGCGCCGGACCGAGGACGACGGCAGTCAGGACCTGGACAGTGGCGACCTGCGTGCTGCTCTGCTGGCGATCGGACGCGCAGGACTCGCCCGCGCGATCGACCCGGACATCGTGCGACTGACGAGGCTGGCGATTAACGAATCGGCCCGGTTTCCCGAGTTCGCACTCAGCGCGCATTCGATGACGTGGTCGGCCCGCCACCGGCAGGTCATGGACCTGCTGCGCCGCCATCAGGAGAAAGGCGCGATAGCAGTCGACGATCTCGAAGTGGCGGCGGGCCAGTTCATCGGCATGGTCGAGCATCTGCCCGGGCGGTTGGCCGACTGCGGGATCTACCGCAGTGCCGAAGACGATGAGCGACACGTCCAGCACGCCGTCGAGCTGTTCCTGCGCGGCGTCCTGCCGCGGGATTGACAGCTAATTGCAGGCCCAGTCGACCGGCCAGCCGCCACCGAGCCTGTTGACCGCGTGGATCTCGGCGGCGGTGCGGGTGAGTCCGATGCCGCCGTGGTACGTGGTGCCGTCATGCGCGACTGCGCCGCACTTGGTGAAAGTGCTGACCACGATGCAGGAGGGCGAACCGCAGCGGGACAGCGCGAGCTGCTCGGCCCCCAGTTTGCTCACATGTCGCCGCGCTTTGCCGGAGCTGCCGTCCGGGGAGTAGGCGATCGCGCCGTACTTGGTGAGCAGCGGCGGAATGTTCTGCGGTGTCGCGTCCGTGTGGACCCGGGCGTGGGCCGGCTGAACCAGGGTGGCGACCAGTGCGAGGGCGGCAACCAGACCTGCGAATACGCGTGCGACCCGACGCCGTTGTCGTGTCGTCATGTGCCGTTTCCTTTCTCTCGAATCGTGGCGGGACAGTCATGTGAGCACATGTTTACAAGAACGAAACATGCGCCTTCTACACTACCGAGATTTTGCGGGGAGCGCCGTTTTCCGTCCTCAGGGCACACGCTCGCGCGGCGGCCGGGCTGACTTTTTGGTCCGGGCTGTAGCAGGATCGGGTGGATGAGCCTGCCCGGTCTGGTGCTGATCCACGGTGGGGCTCATGCCGGTGACTGCTGGGAGCTTACGGTCGCCGAATTGTTCAGCCGGGCACCGGAATTGCGCGTGTTGGCGGTCGATTTGCCCGGTCGGGGCCGCAACGAGGCCGACCCGGCGAAGGTGAGCATCGCGGACTGGGCGGACTGCGTGGTGGCCGACGTAGACCGCGCCGGATTGGACTCGGTGGTGGTGGTCGGGCATTCGCTGGGCGGATTGGTGGTAACTGCGGTGGCGGCGAAGCTCGGTGCGGCCCGGGTGCGTGAGCTGATTCTGGCGGCCGCGTTCGTGCCGCCGCAGGGGTCCAGCGTGGTGAAAAACCTGCGGGGACCGCTGGCGCCGCTGGCCAGGTTCGGATCCCGGCTCGGGCGGCCGGGCTCGTCCTTCGTAATGCCTTCCGCGGCAGCAAGATTGACGTTCTGGAATGGTCTGCCCGCGGACCGGCGCCGCCTCGCCCGAAAACGGCTCTATCCGGAGAACGCCGGTGTGATCGTCGAATGCGTCGATCGCGCGGACCTGCCCGACGAGGTTCCCCGGACCTGGATCATGACCCTGCGCGACAGGGCGTTGTCACCGAGTCAGCAGCAGCGCTGTGTCGCCGCGCTCGGCGGCGTCGACACGCTGGTGTGCCTGGACACCTGCCACGACCTGATGTACAGCGAACCGGAACGACTGGCGGCGATCCTGCTGGAACGTTGCCGGGCTCGATCGTGACTACAGGGAAAGCTTCAGTGCGGCAATGGTTTCCAGGTCGTCCAAAGCCGCGACGCCGCGCCGCAGCCCCTCCAGTGCGATGTCTTCCACTTGCATTCCGCCCATCCCCGCGGTGATCAGCGACGCCACGTACGCATAGAGCGCGCCTTGCCGGAACCGTAGCCAGAGGTCGTCGGCGTCGAGATGGGGTCCACCGCCGGCAGCCAGCGCGCGTCGGTAGTCGTCGAGCAACTCGCGCTGCGCGTCGATGCGGTCCGCCGGGGTCAGGCTGGTGATCAGCGTGTAGGCCAGCTCGCGGGACGGGTGGCCGCGGCGCACCGCCTGCCAGTCCAGCAGGCCGGCCGCGCCGTCGCGGAAGTACACGTTGCCCGGATGCGCGTCGCCGTGCATGACGGTGTGCGGCTCGGTGTCGATGACGGCGGCGACGGCGCGGTAGTTCTCGGCGATGAAACGGCCCTTCTCCACCGGGATGTCGGTGCGTTCACCGAGCCGCTTGATCGAGGTGTTCATCAGTGAGCCGGTCAGCAGCGACGTGACGTCGCCCGAGGGGGTGTAGAGCCAGCCCAGCGGACCGCGGCCACCGACCGGCAGCCGTCCCCAGAAGGTGGCGTGCAGCTTGGCCAGCAGTTCGACGATCAGGCTGGCCTGATCCACCGACAGCGGGTGCAGGGTGTCGGGAAACTGGCAGGAGTCGGTCGGCAGGTCTTCCAGAGCCAGCAGGTACCGCCCGGTCCACGGGTCGAAAGCTGTTCCGTAGCACTGCGGGACCCCAGGAAGTTCCGGAGCCAGCTGGCTGTAGAAGCGCACTTCGGTGTGCCCGAGCCGGCCGAGTTCACCCATCAATCGGGTCGCGGCGGTCTGGGCCGTGAGCTTGACGAACAACGTCTCCGGTAGGCCGTCCCCGCTCACTGCCAGGCGTGCCCGCGACGACGTCCCGGCGTGGTCGCCGAGCAGGCGCACCCAGCTGACCTTGGTCCCCAGCACATCGGAAAGGGTGGCAGCGTCGAGTTGATCGACGCTGCGCGGCAGGCCCGCGCGGCGCCCGACAATAGCGTCGGTGGCGACCCGGCCTACCCCCCCGACCCAGATGCATCGCCAACCCGAGCGCGGCGATCGCTTGTGGTACAGGGTTTTTCATCACGATCCATTCTCAGTCGAGCCGGCCCGATCCGGCAGCGCCCGCCGCGTCGCCCGGGCACAAGGAAAATAGCCTATTTCGCAAAGATCAGACAATAGTTCGTTATTGTCTGATCTGTGGCACCAGCGCCCGCACCAGAAACTGCACGACGAAGCGTCGTTTGTCGGCCACCGAGCGGTGTCGCCAGGAGGGTGCGAGCAGGAACAGCGTCGTGGTGTTCAGCCACTGCACGACGGCGCTGGGATCGAGATCAGCATAGAGGCGCCCGGAGTCCTTCCACCGCTGCAGCAGCGGACCGTAGTGGCGCAGCAGCAGATCCACCAGGGGTTGCGAGCCGCGCTCCAGCGCACTGGACACCGCGGTGCTCTCCGCGGCGAACAGTGCCTCGTTCAGCGGGTCGCCCTCGACCGATTCCACCCGGGCCAGAATCATCTCCGGCAGCGAACGAGCCGGATCGTCGGGATGGCGCAGCGAACGCACCAGCGCACCCAGCGCGGCATCGATGCGCGCCAGCATCAGGCCGAGCAGCAGGTCGTCGCGGCCGGGGAAGTAGCGGTACAGCGTCGACCGGGAGACACCGGCTTCGTCGGCGACCTCGGCCATCCGGATCTGTGCGTTGCCCCGGCGCACGATGCACCGGCTGGCCGCGTCCAGCAACAGTCGGCGTGCCTCCTCGTCGTCGAGGATCGCCCGGTCGTCACCCCACCGCCGGCTCGGTTCCATCCCGCGATGCTACGGGATCCGTTGCGCCAGGCACTATCTGATGAAAGAGCAATGACATGGGATACTCCGCCGCCGACGAGTCGTTCACCCATCAACTCCCGGTCACGTTCGATCAGGTGCACGACCCGGACCCGACGTGGTCGGACCGTTGCTACTTTTTCGCGGCGGCACCGGACGGCTCCATGCTGCTGGCCAGTGGCTACGGCAACAACCCCAACACCGCTTCCGGCCTGGGCTACGTCAAGGTCAGTCTGGCCGACGGCCGGCACTGGGATCTGCTGGCGGGCCGACCGGTGGCCGGCGGCGATCGGGATGACCTGCGGGCCGGGCCGATGCGCTGGACCTGCGTCGAACCGCTGAAGCAGTGGCGACTCGACGTCGAACCCAACGACTCCGGCATCGAATGGGAGCTTCACTACGAACCCACCGCACCGATGTGGGAGTTGCTCCCCATGAAGGTGCGCGATGCCGACGGCCGACTGCTGGCCGACATGTACCACATGAAAGAACCGGGCCGCTGGACCGGATGGGTGCAGATCGACGGCCAGCGCATCAGCGTCGACGGCTTCCACGGTGGCCGCGACCGGACGTTCGGCGTCCGGGTTTCGGACAAAATCGACTTCTGGTTGTGGCTGGACGCCGGTTTCGAAGACCGCGCCATCGAGGCCTGGATCATCGAATCACATGACGGCACAGTACGTTACGTCGACGGCGGCATCACCCACAACGACGGCACGCTGTCCAAGAGGTTCGTCGGGATCAGCCACGACGTCGAATTCGACGGCGACCGCAAGCGCCCGGCCCGCGCCGTCCTCGACTTCACCGACGAGGACGGCAAGACCTACCGCGTCACCGCCGACACCCCACACCAGGATGTCAACGCCTACTACGGGCTGCCCATGGCGCACTGCCAATACCAGGACCAGGGTGGCGGCGGATACTTCATCCACTTCCGCTGGGACAGCAACGATCCCGACCAACTGGCCGAGGCCGAAGGCAAGTCGATGGCACTGGACCAGCTGATGCGGTTTGAAGTCGGCGGCCAGACCGGTTGGGGCATCTTCGAATTGCTGCTCGGCGGGCAGGGATACCGGCGCTACCCGAACTGGACGGCGATGGACATGTCCGCGTTCACCCAGGACAAAACCCCGGCCGAAAGATTGGCAGATCAATGACATCGGGCACCGACGTAACCGAGCGGTTGACCGGCTGGCTGCGCACCCGGTTGCCCGACGCCCGGCAGGTGCGGGTCGAGGGCCTCGACCGGGTCGACTTCGGGCACTCCGCGGAGATGATGCTGCTCACCATCGCGGCCGACGACACCCGCATCGCAGCGGTACTGCGGTTGCGGCCGAAGCCGCCCGCACTGCTGGAACCGTATGATCTAGCAAGACAATTCGACATCCTGCGCGCCCTGGAAGGCACCGATGTGCGAGCTCCGCGGGCATTGTGGCTGGAGGACAGCGGCGAGGTCCTGGGTCGCCCGTTCCTGGTGATGGAACACCTCGGCGGTGACGTCTACGAGATGGAAACCCCCGCCGGCGACGACGCGACCGTGGTGCGGATGTGTCAGAGCCTGGCGGAACAACTCGCCGCTATCCACGCCGTCGACCTGGACCAGACGGGGCTGGTCACCCTCGATGACGGCCGCAACCACCTGGACCGCGAGCTCGATCGCTGGGCCGGCGAAATGCATCGCGTCCAGCGCGGGGAGCTGCCCGCGCTGCAGCGGCTGCTGGCGGTGCTGCGGGAACGTCGGCCGGAACCCTGCCCTCGGGTCTGCCTGGTGCACGGCGACGCCAAACCCGGCAACTTCGCGTTCACCGGCGGCGAGGTGAGTGCAGTGTTCGACTGGGAGATGACTACGGTCGGCGACCCGCGCACTGACATCGGCTGGCTGGAGATGCTGTGGGCGCAGCCGGTCGGGATAACCAGCCACCCGGCCGCACTGCCCATCGACGAGTTGCTGGCGCACTACCAGAGGCTCAGCGGTATCACGCTGGAAAATCGTTCGTGGTACCGCGCTTTCAATGCTTACAAGATGGCGGTCATCTGCCTGATTGGGGCGATGCTGATCGAGGACGGCCACAGCGACGACCAGAAACTCGTGCTCGCCTCCTACGGCACCGCGCTGCTGACCAAGGCGGGGCTGGCCGAACTCGGTATCGACGAACCGCTGCAAGACGGCCCGGTTGCTGCCCCGCGACGAACGGATCCAGCAGCTGCTGGCCGGGAGCTGACTTTACAGATTTCCCCTAAACTGTCACGCTGTAGCCGCCGGTGACGGACCGAGAAGTGTACGAAGGATGATGCGGTGACCACGTCTCAGTTGGTTTTCGACCCGTTCTCTGCGGAGTACTACGCCAATCCCTATGAGACCTACCGGCGGCTGCGCGACGAGGCGCCGGTGTACTACAGCGAGCAGTACGACTTCTATGCGCTGAGCCGCCACCAAGACGTGGCGGCGGCGTTCAAAGGATTTCGAGACGTACTCGTCGTCGAAAGGCGTCACGCTCGAGGAAATCCAGACCGGCCGGCATTCCCACCAGCAATCGATCATCTGGATGGACCCGCCCGAGCACCGCCGGATGCGCAGCCTGGTCAACAAGGTGTTCACCCCGCGCGCCATCACCTCTCAGCAGGCCATGGTCCGCGACCGGATCCGCTACCACCTGTCGCGCGTGAACCCCGAGGCCTTCGACGTGGTCGAGGATTTCTCGGCGCTGTTCCCCGTCGAGATCATCACCATCATGATGGGCGTGCCCGAAGACCAGCGGCAGAACATCCGGCTGTGGATCGACGCGGCGCTGCACCGCGAACCCGGCCAGGTGAAGATGAGCCGCGCCGGCGCCGAGGCGATGATGCAGACCGGCATGCTCTACTACAACCTGATCCAGCAACGACGCGAAAAACCGGGTGACGACATGATCACCGCCCTGATCAACGCCGAGATTCAACGCGACGAAGGCGGGACGACCCGCCTGGACGACGTCGAGATCGCCGGTTTCGCAACGCTGTTGGGTGGCGGCGGCGCCGAAACGGTGACCAAGCTGGTCGGTACGGCCGTGGTGCTGTTCGCCCGGCACCCGCAGCAGTGGCAGCAGCTGCTCGCCGACCGCAGCAAGGTTCCCGCCGCCGTCGAGGAGGTGCTGCGGTACGAGGGCCCGGTGCAGTACGACTGCCGTTACACGCTCAAACCCGTTGAGCTGCACGGCGTCACGATCCCGGCCGGCAAGGCGGTGATGCTGCTGGGTGCCTCGGCCAACCGTGACGAGCGTGCCTTCACCGATGCCGACGTCTTCGACATCAACCGCAACCGCAGCGAGGCGCCGAATCTGGGCTTCGGCTACGGCGTGCACAGCTGCCTCGGCGCCGCACTGGCCCGGATGGAGAGCGTCATCGCGATCGAACATCTGCTGGACTTCATGCCCGACTTCGCCCTCGACGAGGACGGCCTACGGCGCGTGTCGATGACCAGCGTCGCCGGCTACGCCAACGTCCCGGTGCGGGTGCACCGATGAGCGCGTTGGCGGGCCGCACCGCGATCATCTCCGGTGCCAGCCGGGGCATCGGCCTAGCCATCGGCATCGGGTTGGGCCGGCTCGGGGCCAATGTCGTGCTGCTCGCCAAAACCGCTGAGCCACATCCGAAATTGCCGGGCACTGTCCACACTGCGGCACGCGAGATCGAAGACGTCGGTGGCAGGGCGCTGGCGGTGGTCGGCGACGTGCGTCGCGAAGAGGATGTGCAGCGTGCGGTCGACGCCGCGGTCGCGGAGTTCGGTGGCCTGGACATCTGCGTCAACAACGCCAGCGCGATTGCCACCGAGCCCACCGAATTGCTGTCGGCCAAGAAGTTCGACCTGATGCAGGACATCAACATCCGCGGCACCTTCCTGCTGACCAAAGCCGGCGTGCCGCACCTGCGGCGGTCGCCGAACCCGCACGTGTTGACCATTGCGCCGCCGCTGAACCTGAGCCCGCGATGGCTGGGCGCGCATCCGTCCTACACGCTGTCCAAGTACGGCATGACGCTGCTCTCGCTCGGTTGGGCCGCCGAATATGCCGATGACGGTATAGCTTTCAACTGTCTGTGGCCGCAGACGTATATCGCCACCGCCGCGGTCGCCAACTCGCCGGATGCCGAAACCGAACTGGCCAGATCGCGCCAACCGACCATCATGGCCGACGCGGCCGTGGAGATCGTCTGCCGCCCGGCGGTTTCGGTGACCGGGGAATGCCTGATCGATGCAGACGTGCTGCGGGCGGCGGGCAAACGAGACCTCAGCGAGTACGGCGGCGGGCCCGACCCGATCCTCGACCTGTTTCTCGATGAGTTCCCGCCGGGTGATCACCGATGACCGACGCTGCGACAAACTCGTCGGCGCGAGCATGACTTCCGGAGCAAGCGATGACATCTGGGAGGTGATGTCCACCGCCCGCACCATTCGCCGCTTCACCCACGACCCAGTCGACGACGCAACCTTGAAGCGTTGTCTGGAGGCAGCCAGGTGGGCGCCCTCGGGGGCCAACGCGCAAGCCTGGCGTTACATCGTGCTCCGATCACCCGAACAGCGGGCCGTGGTGGCCAAGGCGGCCGCGCAGGCCCTGCAGGTGATCGAGCCGGTCTACGGAATGAGCCGGCCCCAGCCCGGTGACAACAGCCGCCGCGCCCGCGACAACCGAGCCACCTACGAATTGCATGACCGGGCAGGTGAATTCACCTCCCTGTTGTTCGCGCAGCTGCACTATCCGACGGCGTCCGAACTGCTGCTCGGCGGATCGATCTTTCCGGCGATGCAGAATTTCCTGTTGGCAGCCCGCGCGCAGGGGCTCGGCGCCTGCATGACCAGCTGGGCGTCTTATGGCGGCGAACAACTCTTGCGCGAGGCTGTCGGCGTTCCCGACGACTGGATGCTGGCAGGTCACATCGTGATCGGCTGGCCTCGGGGCAATCACGGGCCGGTGCGCCGGCGCCCGCTCGCCGAGGCCGTCAATCTCGACCACTGGGACGAGCCGTTCCCGCTGTGAGCGCTGGGCGGGTGATCACCGCTGCGGCGGATTACTCGCGGATTGCGCGGCAAACCATTGCGCCGCTTTGGCGATGGAATCCTCGACCGGCTCGGGCTTCCAGCCGAGTTCGCGCTCGGCCTTGCTGTGATCCAGCGGCGACATCAGCTGCGCCATTTTGGCCCCCACGTAGGCGAACGGCAGGTCACGGTTCAGCAGACGGGCGGCCAGGTCGTTGATGCGCGAGGCCAGCAGCAGGGCCGGCATCGGAATGGGGATGCGCGGTGGCCGCCGGCCGACGGCACGGGCCGCGATGGCGTGTAGCTCCTTGGTACTGATCGAACGGTCGGAGATGATGTAACGCTCACCGTTGCGGCCTTTTTCGGCCGCGAGAAGCATTGCACGGGCGGCATCTTCGATACCGACGGCCTCCAAGGCGAAGCCCATGTAGAAGGGCATCTGGCCGGCGGCCACCCGCGCGATGGCGCCGCCGTGCGGCGTCGGTGCCCAGTCTCGCGGCCCGTAGGTGGTCGAAATGCACATCGCCACGGCAGGCAGCCCCTTTTCGCGGGCGTACTGCAGCACCAGATTCTCCGCTGCCACCCGCGATTCGATGTAGGCGCCGCCGTCGGTCCAGTTGTGTGGGTCGGCCTCGGTGACCAGCCGGTGGTCGTTGATCGCCAATGTGCCGGAGCTGCTGGTGAATACGAACTTGCGCAGGTTGGCCGCCACGGCCGCGTCGAGGACGTGGCGCAGGCCCTGCACATTGGTGCGGAACAGGGGCGCGGGATCGCGCAGCCACATGCGGGCGTCCACCACGCAGTAGTAGACGACGTCGCAGCCGTCCATGGCCGCGCGCAGCGCCGCGTCGTCGAAGATGTCTCCGTACTGCCGTTCCACCTTCAGGTCGTCGATTCCCTTGGTGGAGCTGGTCTTTCGGAGCATGACCCGGACGTCTTCGCCGGCCTCCACGAGTTGGCGGGTGACGTGGGAGCCCAGAAAGCCGCTGGCTCCGATCACGAGTTTCTTGGTCATGTTGCCTCGGGGATCTGTGCCAGCATCTGGGGTCCGTACTTGTGGCTCAGGAACGTCCAGGGGTCGGCGTAGCGGCCGCGGTGTTCGAGTCTTCGCTGCACCGCCAGAAACGCACGCAGCGCGGGCCGCACCACCGGCCCGATCGCACGCAACAGGATGCGCTGCCGGCCCATCGACTCGCCGATCCAGGTCAGGCTGTCGCGCCAGTCGTGCTGCTGATAGTCGAGCAGAGCTTGGGATTCGGTGGTGTCGAACCATCCGGTGAAGGCCCAGCCGCGGTCGTCGTCGGGGTCGCCGGGCAGCCCGGCGGAGGGGCCCAGCCGGCCGATGCCCACGGCGGCCATCACGTCGTCCTGCAGATCGCTCATCAGCTGCACATTGGTTTCGTTGCCCGCGATCACCAGCACCTTGCCATCGACCGCGTCGCGCCGTTGCACGGCATTGGCGAATGCCAACGCGACGTCGCGGGCGTCGGTCGCGTGCATGCGATTGTCCACCGGGGTGGCGCGCACCAGGGTCATGTAGTCGCCGTCGAAGTTGGTGGCGCCGTCGGGGGAGACGATCGCTGCCAGTCGCAGTATCGCGTGTGGCAGCCCACTTTCGGTGATGACCGCTTCGGCCAGCACTTTGTCTTCGCCGTACTGGTCGATCGGATTGACCGGAGTGGCACCGGTGATGCGTTCCGGGTGCCGGTTCGGGTTGCGGGATCCGTAAACGGCTGCGCTGGAGGCGAATACGAACAGCGGCGGCTCGGCGAGGCGCTGCGCCGCAGTCACCAGGTTGCGGGTGCCCTCGACGTTGACTTTGCGGGCCAGTCCCGGATTGCGATACGACGGCGGCGACACGATCGCGGCCAGGTGCACGATCGCCTGGGGGCGGTGCCGGTGCATCACGGCGGCGGCCGCGCCGGCGTCGGTGAGGTCGGTGTACTCGGTGACCAAGGCGCCCGGGTGGGCTTGTCGTGCCAGCGCTTCCGCCGCGTTGTCGTTTGGCAGGTCGACCGCGATCACGGTGTGCCCCCGGCTCAGCAGGATTTCCGCGCAGCGCGTCCCCACCTGGCCGAAGGCGCCGGTGACCAGAGTGGTCCCAATCATCGCTCGAACCTGCGGGCCAACGCTGCCCCGGCGTCGCGCAGCCGAGGCGAGATCCGAACGGAGAACAGCGGATTGAAGACGTCTTCACGCAACCGGGTCAGGGTCGATGTCTTGATCAGCCAACGGTCGTCGACCTTCGCGTACGTCTCCTGGTAATGCCCGAAACCGTTCAGGTTGACTCCCGGGGCCAGGCGCACCACGTCTTCGAGCGCCCAGACGCCGGCGGCGGTGGTCGGGGAGGTCAGTTCGATCTCGGGTGCGTGCACCTGGTGCACGGTGGGTTGTGTACCCAGCGTCCCGCGGACGTACGAGACGAACTCGTCGGCACCGGTAATCCGCTTTCCGCCCGACGGTGAGGTGTCGCTGACGAAATCGTCGGCGAATAGCGCACGCCACTCGTCCCAGCGCTTGGTGTCCAGGTAGCGGCAGTATCGGGCCTTGAGTTGCTTGATCAACTCGACCTCCCACAGCGCGGCTGCGGCGTCCTGCATCCCGGCCCCTTCGTGGTATCGGCTTAACCGCGGTATCCGGATTTCGAGATTACTACTTCCGGCAGTGAGAATGATATTCTCCGTGGATGCTCTTGGAGTTTGATGCCGACCAGCGGCTGTGGCAGGACACCGTGCGTGACGTCGTCACCAAGCAGTGTCCGCCGTCCCTGGTGCGCAGTGTCGCCGAGGACGGCGCGGATACCGAACCGCTGTGGAAGCTCTACCGGGAACTGGGCTGGACGGAGCTCAACGACCCGGCCAGTGCGGTGGAATTGGCGATCGTGCTCGAGCAGCTCGGCCACGCCGCCGACCCGACCCCGTTCCTGGCGACCATGACCCAGTTCGCGCCATTGGCCGGGGACCGGTTCGATCCGAACCAGTCCGGCACCGCCGTGTACAGCGGGGTGTCGGCGCGCCGGGACGCCGACGGGTGGGTACTGGACGGCACCGCGCGACATGTGCTGGACGGTGACCGGGTCGAGCGGGTGGCGGTGGTGACCGAGGCCGGTGTGTTCGCCGTCGACGCCGGCCAATTGTCGGCGCGGCGCGAATCGGTGTTCGACCCGGTGCTGCATGTCGCCGATCTGTCGTTCAGCGGGATTCGGGTGCCGGACAGCGACCGGTTGGTCGTCGACCGCGAGCGAGCCCGTCATATCGCGCTGACCGGCATGGCGATCACGATGGTCGGTGCGTGCCAACGCATCCTGGACATGGTGCTCGAACATGTCCGCAGCCGCCACCAATTCGGGGTTCCCATCGGCTCATTCCAGGCAGTGCAGCACAAAGCCGCCGATATGCACGTCGCCGTGCAGCGAGCCCGCGCGTTGTCCTACTATGCGGCACTGACGATCTCGGCCGACGACCCCCGCCGACGGCTGGCCGCGGCGATGGCCAAGGCGTCGGCCGGGGAATGCCAGTCGCTGGTATTCCGGCACGGACTGCAACTGCACGGCGCCATGGGATTCACCTGGGAGAACGACGTGCAGTTCGCGCTCAAGCGCGCGAAGGCGGGAGAGCTGATGCTCGGCGGCGCGGCAGAGCACCGCGCCCTGATCGCCGAGGAGTACCGTGCAGCTGACTTTTGATGCCGACGTCGAGGAGTTCCGGGCGCAGTTCTCGGCCTTTCTCGACGAAAACCTGCCTCCGGCAAGCGAATGCATCGAGCGGCCCCGCTCCGTCTCCCATATGCCGGATTGGGCCCGGCGTTGGCAGCGGCTGCTTTTCGACAACGGCTGGCTGCTGCCGACCCAGCCACCGGAGTTCGGCGGCCGCAACGCGACCGTGCTGCAGCAGTACGTGTACCTGGAAGAACTGTGCCGGCGCCGGATCTACCACAGCCTCAACCCGCAGGGTGTGAATATTGTTGCGGCATCGCTGATCTCGTTCGGCAGCGACGAGCAGAAGCGACGCTGGGCGGTGCCCATCCTGCGCGCCGAAATCACCGCTTCGCTGGGGATGAGCGAGCCCAGCGCGGGTTCGGACCTGGCCTCGCTGCGCACTCGTGCGGAGCTGCAGGGTGATCACTTCGTGGTCAACGGGCAGAAGGTGTGGACCTCCGGCGCGCACGACGCCGACGTGCTGCTGACGTTCGTCCGCACCGACCCGGACGCGCCGAAACACAAGGGCATCAGCGCCTTGGTGATACCGACCGACACCGAGGGTGTGGTGCGGCGGCCCTTCCC
Organism: Mycobacterium kiyosense; assembly: GCA_021654635.1. NCBI lineage: Bacteria > Bacillati > Actinomycetota > Actinomycetes > Mycobacteriales > Mycobacteriaceae > Mycobacterium > Mycobacterium kiyosense. Next base: position 5,509,116 of record AP025179.1, on the reverse strand, counting down.
ATCGGTGTGCGCCGCCGACGACCTGGACTTCAACGAGGTGTTCTTCACCGACGTCAAGGTGCCGGCGGAGAACCTGGTCGGTGAGCTCAACCAGGGCTGGCGGGTCGCCAACGGCTCACTGGGACATGAACGCACGATGATGTGGCTGGGTTTCGCCGACCGGATGGACAACATGCTCGCCGACTTCCATCCCGTGTCGGAGCTGGACCGCGACCAGTACGCCAGCACGATCATGGACAAGCAGGCGCTGCGGCTGCTGGGCTCGGTGGCGCTGGCCCGCGCCTCGCGCGGCGAGGACGACACGGCGGCGATCTCGGTGCTGAAACTGCTTGGCTCCGAAGCGGAATTGCGGATTTCCGAGCATGCGTTGGCGGCCGCGGGCGGCGACGGTTTGGTGCACCCTGGGCTCACCGGACCGTACGCCCCGATGAACCTGGACCACTACTTCGCGAGCTGGTTCGAGCGGTACGCGCGCAGTTTCTCCGGCACCATCGCCGGCGGAACCTCGGAGATCCAGCGCAATATCATCGCCCAGCGGGTGCTGGGCCTGCCGCGCGCCTGAGTGGCGACGCCTGGGACGCCGGGGGTGGCGCTCGCGCGGGGCCGGCTCAGTCGATGACCGCGGCTTCCTTACGCTCGGTGATCGGCCGGGCCAGCTCCTGCTCCTCACAAATGCGTTGCAGTTTCTCGAGAGTCTCGTCCAGGCCGGCGCCGACGCGGGGACCCGGGGTGAAGTCGGCCGGCAGCTTGCGCATGCCCTGGATCACGCCGATGGTCTCGTAGTGCACCGCTCCCTCGGGATCGCAGCGGTAATCCGGCATCCGGTCCAGCACGGCGTTCAGCATCGACTTGAACACCGTGCGAGCCACATTGGACCCGATGCAGCGGTGCACGCCGATGCCGAAGCTGAAGTGGCGGTTGCCCTTGCGGTCCAAGATGACCTCGCCCGGGTCGTGGAATACGGCCGGGTCGCGGTTGGCCATCGCCCACGAAATCCATAGCCGCTCACCCTCTTTGAATTGGGTGCCGTTGACTTCGACATCGTCGGAGAACGTGCGGCCGTCACCCGGTGCCGGGGTGAAGTAACGCAGGAATTCCTCGGTAGCCGCGTCGAGCAGCGCGCCGCGCTCGCGGCGCAGTCGCTCCCGCTCGTCGGGATGGTCCGAAAGCCATTCCAGCGAGTGCGCCGTGAGCGCGGTGGTGGTGTCGAAACCGCCGCCGATCACCAGACCGAGATTGCCCAGGATCTCCAGATCCGGCGCCGGTTCGCCGTCGATGCGCATCTGCAGCAGCCCGTTGACGATTCCGGGCCGAGGGTTCTCCCGGATCTCGATCATGTTGTTGACCATGTCGAGTCCCATGTTGCGGTGCATCTCGGTGACTCGCTCGATGTCCGGCGAGTGCTCCGGGGTGTACACCGCGGCATGGACCGGCTCGCTGTACATGTTCCATTTCTTCAGCGGGATGCCCAGCATCGCCAAAGTCAGCACGGCGGGCACGATATTGGCCAGGTCGTCGACGAAGTCGATGTGGCCTTCTTCGATCTTCTCGTCGAGGCACGCCCGCGTTACCTCGGCGATGAACGGCTCCCAGCGCTTGACCGCGGCCGGCGACAGGTAGGGGTTGAGCACGTTGCGGTAGGTGCGATGCTCGGGATCGTCCATCTCCAGGATGCCACCGCGCACCACGCTGACCCGTCGCGCGGTCGGGATCGAAATCCCCTTTGTAGCCACGGCGTTCCCCCGTGGATGTCATGGTCGTTGGAGACCGCGGGGCACCGTGCCAACTCGAACACCTCGTTGCTGCCCGCGGCGACCCAGTGCCCACCATAGGTGTCGGTCCACGCCATCGGACACTTGGCGTGCATCTCCTCGGTGATGCGGGTGAACTGCGAGCGGTACTCCGGAGAGTGCCGGTCGAAGTGGTAGGTGTTCTTCTTGCGTTCGCGATCAGGATCACGATCTCGATCGCTGTCGGTCACGATGTCATCCACACTCAAAGCCGGGTCTCCCTTGATGTTCAGTCGCTGAGCACGATGGCTTGCTCGGGGCAGGACTGCGCGGCCTCGCGCACTGCGTCCACTTGATCCTCCGGGACCACTTCATTGACGGCCGACGAGCTGCCGTCGATGTCGCTGAGCTGGAACGAATCCGGCGCGATCATGGCGCACAGGGTGTGCCCCTGGCAGCGTTCCGGATCTACCCAGACTTTCACGCAACCTCCTCAGGTGTTTCGGCCGCCGTTGACACCCAGAATCTGACCGGTGATGTAGCTGGCTTCATCGGACGTCAGAAACGAACATGCCGCCGCGATGTCTTCGGGCTTGCCGATCCGGCGCACCGGTGTCCTGGCGATGTTCTGCTCGACGTCGCCGAGGAACCCCTGGGTCTCCGCGTTGCGCAGCATCGGGGTGTCGATGAACCCCGGCGGCACGGCGTTGACGGTGATGCCTTTCGGTCCGTACTCGAGTGCCAGGGACTTGGTGAGCCCGTTGACTGCCGACTTCGCCGCCACGTAGTGCGACATGTAGGGAGTCCCCGAGTGGGTGCTCGACGAGGAGATGTTGACGATCCGCCCCCACTCGGCCTCGAGCATGTCGGGCAGCACCGCCTGAATCATGTGGAAGACGCCGTTGAGGTTGACGTCGATCACCCGCTGCCAGTCCGCGAACGAGATGTTGGTGAATTTCTTGAACCCGTCCAGGCCGGCGGCGTTGACCAGGACGGTGACCGGTCCCAGGCGCTCACGTATCGCCGACAGCGCCGCGTCCACCTGTGAACGGTCGGTCACGTCGGCGGTATAGCAGAGGTCGTCGTCGGAAGGTTTGAGGTCGATCGTGGCGACGTTGCGCCCGTCGGCGCGCAGTCGCTGCGCGACGGCCAGCCCGATGCCGGACCCGCCTCCGGTGACCACCGCAGTCCTCATTTCGGCGACGCCCCGGGCCCGGGTGGCGGCGTAGTCATCTCACCCACAAAGAATCTCCCTTACAATTATGAGAATCGTACTCTCCTGCTGAAGTTGGTGGCAAGTGAGCCGTGAAACCCCGTCCGGCCTGCGACAAGGGGTGCCGCCGGCCGACCGCTGAGCGATTGCACAGCCTACAGAAGGGTGGATTCGGTTCGGCGGCTTTCTTGAGTTCTCGTCTGCCGAATGTAAGATTCGCCCGGGATGAGAATGAAATTATCGTGACCGTCACCACATCAGCCGGCCGGGTAGGGGGTTTCGCCATGTCAGTGCAGGACGCGGTGGAGATCGCAGCTGCCCGCCGGCTGCTGATCGACGGGCGACTCGTCACCACGGATCAGACCTTTCCCTCGATCAACCCGGCCACCGGCGCAGTGCTGGGATACGCACCTGAGGCCGGCGCCGCGGCAGCGCAACAGGCTATCGCGGCAGCCCGGCGCGCGTTCGACACCACGACGTGGTCCACCGACGTCGATCTGCGGATCCGCTGCCTGGACCAACTGCATCAGGCGCTGCTCGACCACGCCGAGGAACTGCGTGAGTTGACGATCGCCGAAGTCGGCGCCACCCGCGCACTGACCCACGGCGCTCAGCTCGACGAGCCGATCGGCATCGTACGGTTCTACGCCGACCTGCTGCGCGACTACGAATTCTCCGAAGACCTCGGCATCAGGGAATCCCGGGGGATCAAGCACCACCGCTGGGTGGAGAAGGAAGCGGCCGGCGTCGTCGGCGCGATCATCGCCTACAACTATCCGAACCAGCTCGCGCTGGCCAAGCTGGCTCCGGCACTTGCCGCGGGCTGCACGGTTATTTTGAAAGGCGCACCGGACACCCCGCTGGTCACCCTGGCGCTCGGTGAGCTGATCGCCGACCACACCGACATCCCGGCCGGCGTCGTCAACGTGCTGAGTTCGTCGGACCCCGCGACGGGTGTCGCACTGACCACCAGCCCGGACGTCGACGTCATCACCTTTACCGGATCCACCGCGGTGGGGCGCAAGATCATGGCCGCCGCCAGCAACACCGTGAAGCGTGTCTTCCTGGAGCTGGGTGGAAAGTCGGCGGTCATCATGCTCGACGACGCCGACTTCGCCGCCGCCGCCATGTTCGCCGCCTTCAGCATGGTCACCCACGCCGGGCAGGGGTGCGCGCTCACCTCCCGGCTGCTGGTGCCCCGTGCCCACCACGACGAGATCGTCGACCTGATCGCGCAGAACTTCGCCAAGGTGCGGCACGGCGACCCGGCCGACCCGAAGACCTACATGGGGCCGCTGATCAACGAGGCCCAGCGGGACAAGGTCGACGGCATGGTGGCCCGTGCGGTCGCCGCCGGAGCCACATTGGTCACCGGCGGCAAAAGACTCGACCCCGGCTACTTCTACGCGCCGACCCTGCTCGCCGGCGTCGACCCGGACAGCGAGATCGCCCAGGACGAGGTGTTCGGACCGGTGCTGGTGGTGATCCCGTTCGAGGACGACGACGACGCCGTTCGCATCGCCAACAACTCCATCTACGGACTGGCCGGAGCGGTGTTCAGCCGCGACCAGGATCGTGCGCTGGCGGTGGCCCGCAGAATCCGGGCCGGATCGTTTTCCATCAACGGCGGCAACTACTTTGGCGCCGACAGCCCGTTCGGCGGTTTCAAGCAGTCGGGGGTGGGTCGCGAGATGGGCGTCGCCGGACTCGAAGAGTTCTTGGAGCGCAAGACATTTGCCGTCCCAGTCATCCCAGCCGTGTCAGCGGCAGAAGGAGAAGTCCCGGCATGAAGCCGCTCGACGGAATCCGTGTTCTCGAAGTCGCCATGTACGGGTTCGTCCCGTCGGCCGGTGCGGTGCTCGCCGAGTGGGGCGCCGAGGTGATCAAGGTCGAGCACGCGGTGACCGGAGACCCGCAGCGGGGGCTGCGCCAAACCGGCATGCTGCGCGTCGAAGGTGACCCCAATCCCAACATCGAGCACGCCAACCGCGGCAAGCGCAGCATCGGCCTGGACATGTCGGTGCCCGAAGGCAAGGAAGTGCTCTATGAACTCGCCCGTCGCTCCGACGTTTTCCTGACCAGCTTCCTGCCCGACCATCGGCAGAAGTTCGGCATCGACGTCGACGACATCCGCGCGGTGAACCCGAAGATCATCTACGCGCGCGGCAGTGCGCTCGGCCCGCGCGGTGCGGAGTCGGTCAAGGGCGGCTACGACATGACGGCCTTCTGGTGCCGGGCCGGAACGGCGGCCACCATCACGCCGATGGGTTATGAGGGCATGATCAATCCGCCCGGCCCGGCCTACGGCGACACCATCTCGGGCACCAACCTCGCCGGCGGCATCGCGGCCGCACTGCTCAAGCGCGAACGCAGCGGTGAACCGTCGATCGTGGATGTGTCACTGCTGGGCAGCGGGCTGTGGTCGCTGGGACACACGGTGGCGTTGACCAACCACCTCAAGCAGCTCATGGTGTCCCCACCGCCCGGCATCCACGGCTCGCCGGTGAACCCCCTGGTGGGTGTCTATCCGACGGCCGACGGCCGCTACATCTCGTTGGTGATGATGCAGCCCGGCAAGTTCTGGGCCGACGTGTGCCGGCACATCGACCGGGAAGACCTGATCGACGATCCCCGGTTCGCCGACGCGGAGACGATCGCAGCCAACACCGCGGATGCGGTCGAGATCTTGACCAAAGTCATCGCCACCCGCACGCTTGCCGAGTGGAGCGAACGCTTTGCGACGCTCGCGGGACCATGGGCGCCGGTGCAGGACACGCTGCAGGCGGCCGATGACGCACAGATCCGGGCCAACGAATACATCGTGCGCGCAGGCGAACTCGAACTGGTCGCCAACCCGGTGCAGTTCGACGTCACCGCTCCGCACACCGGGCCGGCTCCCGGATTCGCCGAGCAGACCGAGGAGATTCTGGAAGAACTCGGACTGGACTGGGATCGCATCATCGAACTCAAGACCGCCGGCGCGGTCACCTAGGACCGCGGATGCCAGCTCAAGCGCACTCGGATCGCCCGATAACGGTTATGCGTTTTCCATTCCCACTGGACGAGCTATGAGTAATAATCGCCGAACGCGTCAAGGCGTGCGGCTTCGGGCGCCCGGCATCGCTTGGAAGCGCCAGCTCACGCAACGGAGCGGAGGACGGTCGTGCGGATGGTAATCGGTAGGGGCCGCACCGGAAGGACGCGCCGTCCCTTGGCATTCGCCCCGTGGATCGCGATGCCGGACAGCGTCGTTGCGGTAAGGCCCCAGTTCGTTCCTGCCGTCTGGAAGGGGTCCGTGGCCGATGGCGAGTAAGGGCGCGGAGCGCTGGACCGCCGGCATCTCGCTGGGGCGCGGTTCCAAGCCCATGGAGGCGGTCGGGGCTCTGTTCGCGATGTCGGCCGACGCCATCAGGTTCGCGTTCCGTCGGCCTTTTCAGTGGCGGGAGTTTCTGGAGCAGTCCTGGTTCGTGGCCCGCGTCGCACTGGCGCCGACATTGTTGGTGGCCATCCCGTTCACCGTCCTGGTCAGCTTCACCCTCAATATCTTGTTGCGGGAGCTGGGCGCTGCGGACCTGTCCGGTGCGGGTGCCGCGTTCGGGGCGGTGACGCAGGTCGGCCCGCTGGTGACGGTGCTGATCGTGGCCGGCGCCGGCGCCACCGCGATGTGCGCGGATCTGGGTTCGCGGACGATCCGCGAAGAGATCGACGCCATGGAGGTGTTGGGCATCAACCCGATTCAGCGGTTGGTGACGCCGCGCATGCTGGCCTCCGGGCTGGTGGCGCTGCTGCTGAACAGCTTGGTCGTCATCATCGGGATTCTGGGCGGTTACATCTTCTCGGTATTCGTCCAGGACGTGAATCCAGGCGCCTTCGCCGCGGGCATCACCCTGCTGACGGGCGTCCCCGAGGTCATCATCTCCTGTGTCAAGGCAGCGCTTTTCGGCCTGATCGCCGGATTGGTCGCCTGCTACCGCGGCCTGACGATCACCGGCGGCGGCGCCAAAGCGGTGGGCAACGCGGTCAACGAGACAGTGGTGTACGCATTCATGTCACTGTTCGTGGTCAACGTGGTGGTAACCGCCATCGGTATCCGGATGTCGGCGAAGTAGCGGATGGGGGTGTAAGGACACACTGTGACGCTGCGAGCCACCTATCCGCGCTTGACGCGGACCCTGCAGAAGCCGGTCGGCAGCCTGGGCCGGGTTGGCGATCACACCCTGTTCTACGGGAAGGCAATAGCCGGAATACCTTTCGCGACCGTCCACTACCGGCGCGAGGTGATCCGCCTGATCGCCGAAATCAGCATGGGCGCAGGCACATTGGCGATGATCGGCGGGACGCTGGTGATCGTGGGCTTCTTGACGCTGGCCGCCGGCGGCACGCTCGCGGTGCAGGGGTACAGCTCGCTGGGCAACATCGGCATCGAGGCGCTCACCGGATTCCTGGCCGCCTTCATCAACGTCCGCATCGCGGCGCCGATCGTTGCGGGAATCGGCCTGGCCGCCACCTTCGGCGCGGGTGTGACCGCACAACTCGGTGCGATGCGGATCAACGAGGAGATCGACGCGCTGGAATCGATGGCTATCCGGCCGGTTTCGTATCTGGTCAGCACTCGAATCGTGGCCGGGATGCTGGCGATCACGCCGCTGTACAGCATCGCCGTCAGCCTGTCGTTTCTGGCCAGCCAGTTCACCACCGTGGTCCTGTTCGGCCAGTCGGGTGGCTTGTATCAGCACTACTTCACCACATTCCTCAATCCCATCGACTTGCTGTGGTCGTTCCTGCAGGCGGTGCTGATGGCGATCACGATTCTGTTGATCCACACCTACTTCGGCTTCTTCGCCTCGGGCGGGCCGGCCGGCGTCGGGGTGGCCACCGGTAACGCGGTGCGCACCTCGCTGATCGTGGTCGTCTCGGTGACCCTGCTGATCTCGTTGTCCATTTACGGTGCCAACGGCAACTTCAACCTGTCGGGATAGGGAGGATGGTGCAGGAAACACGCGCATATCTACGCCCGCTGACGGGCCTGGCGACCATCCTTGTGATCCTGGCGATCGTCGCCGTCGCAGTGGGCTTGTTCCGTAGCGATTTCACCGAGAGCGTGCCCGTCACCGTGGTGTCGCCGCGGGCCGGCCTGGTAATGAACCCGGACGCCAAGGTGAAGATGCGCGGCGTGGTGGTGGGCAAGGTCGAATCGATCGAGGAGCGCCCGAACGGGGAAGCTGTTCTGCACCTGGCGATGCAGCCGTCGCAGATGCATCTGATTCCGCACAATGTGCTCGTCGACATCGCGTCCACCACGGTGTTCGGCGCCAAGTTCGTCGAACTGATGGCACCCGACCAACCGTCGCAGCAGAGCCTGCAACCCCACCAGGTGCTGCAGGGCAAGAACGTGACGGTGGAGATCAACACGGTCTTCCAGCAGCTCACCTCACTGCTGTCGAACATCGATCCCGCCAAACTCAACGAGACTCTCGGCGCCATCGCGTCGGCGATGAACGGCCGTGGTCACAAGATCGGCCAGGCGCTGGCCGACCTGGATGCCTTTCTGGCGAGCCAGGATCCGGCCCTGCCCGCGTTCAGTCACGACCTTTCCGTGCTGCCGGTGGTCAGTGCGGCTTACGCGGACGCGGCGCCCAACTTGATCGGTGCGGCCGACAACACGATCCGGATCAGCAAGTCGATCGTGGAAGAACAACAGAACCTGGACGCGTTCCTGATCAGTTCCATCGGGTTGGCCGACATCGGCAACGAGGTGGTCGGTGGAAACCGGCAGGGACTCACCGATACCCTGCACCTGTTGCTGCCCACCACCAACCTCACCAACGAGTACCACGAAGCGCTCTGGTGCGGTCTGTCCGGATCGCTGGTCAACCTGCACGCACCCAACCTGCCCGAGCCGATGATCAAAGTGCTGGTTTATCTCGGTTTCGGCGCCGAGCGCTACCGCTACCCGAGCAACCTGCCCAAGGTCGCCGCCACCGGCGGGCCGCAATGCTACGACCTGCCGGTGGTGCCGTTCGACAAGGCGCCGCCCTTCGTGGTTGCCGACGTCGGCGCGAACCCCCAGGAGTACGGAAACCCGCAGTTGCTGCTCAACTCTGACGGGCTCAAGCAGTTGCTGTACGGTCCGATCGACGGACCGCCACGCAACTCCTTCCAGGTAGGACAACCCGGATGACCGGCTCACGCGGAATGATCATCAAGTTCGGCGCCTTCGCGCTGATCATGATACTGCTCACCATTTCGTTGTTCTTCATCTTCGGGCAGTACCAAACCGGTTCCACCACAGAGTATTCCGCGCTGTTCACCGACGTGTCGCGCCTCAAGGAGGGGCAGACGGTGCGGGTCGCGGGCGTCCGGGTGGGCACGGTGAACAGCGTCGAATTGCGGTCGGACAAAAAGGTTCTGGTGAAATTCGACGCCAACCGCAGCGTCGTGCTCACCAACGGCAGCCGGGCCGTGATCCGTTACCTCAACCTGGTCGGCGACCGATACCTGGAACTGCTCGACGGTCCCGGATCCACCAGCCCACTGCCCGCCGGCGCGCAGATCCCCATCGACCGCACCGCACCGGCCCTTGACCTCGATCTGCTGCTGGGCGGGCTGAAGCCGGTCACCAAAGGCCTCAAGGCCGAAGACGTCAACGCGCTCAGCGCGGCGCTCCTCGAGGTCTTCCAGGGCGAAGGCGGCACCTTGCAGTCGTTGCTGTCCCGAACGTCGTCGTTCTCGAACACGCTGGCCGACAACGGTGAAACCGTGCAGGCATTGATCGACAACCTCAACACCGTGGTGGGCACCGTGAATGCGGAGGGCACGAAGTTCTCCGGTGCGATCGATCGGCTGGAACGGCTGATCAGCGGGCTGGCGTCGGACCGGGATACCATCGGCGCGGCCATCACCGCCCTGGACAACGGCACCGCCTCGATCGCTGACCTGCTCACCCGGGCCCGCCCGCCGCTGGCCGGCACCGTCGACCAATTGAACCGGCTGGCACCGATTTTGGACAAGGACAAGAACCTCATCGATGTCTCGCTGCACAAGTTGCCGAACAACTACCGCAAGCTGACGAGGCTGGGATCCTACGGCGCCTGGTTCCCCTACTACTTGTGCGGGCTTGCGTTGCGCGTCTCCGACCTGCAGTACCGGACGGTGGAAGTCGGCATCACCCACCAGGTCACCGGGAGGTGCGCGGAACCCGATGCTTAAATACCGCGGGACTCAACTCATTCGGGCCGGATTCATCGGTGTGGTGCTGATCGTGCTGGTGATTGCCGTCGGGTTGTCGCCCGACGCGCTGCTGCAACGGGCGACGACGGTCCGCTATCAGGCGGTGTTCGCCGACGCGGGCGGCCTGGTAACCGGTAACGACGTGACGGTGTCGGGCATCAAAGTGGGCAGCGTTTCGGACATGTCACTCAAAAACGGCGACGTCCTGGTGACGTTCACCGTAAAAGGTGCGGTGCAACTGGGCTCGGCCAGCACCGCGCACATCAAGACCGGTTCGCTGCTCGGACAGCGGGTGCTCACCGTCGACTCCACCGGCAGCGGCACCATGCGCCCCAACGCGGTGATCCCGATATCGCGTACCTCGTCGCCGTATTCGTTGTCCGAGGCGGTGGGCGACCTGGCCACCGACGTCGAGGGCACCGACACCGACTCGCTGAACCGGTCCCTGAACACGCTGTCGACGACGCTGGATCAGATCGCCCCGCAACTGGGTCCGACGTTCGACGGGGTGAGCCGGCTGTCGTCAACCTTGAACGCCCGCAATCAGACTCTGAGCCAGCTGCTCAAGGGCGCCGCGGACGTCACGCACATCCTGTCCGAGCGCAGTCAGCAGGTGAACACGCTGATCCTCAACTCCGACGCACTGCTCTCCATGCTGGTGGAGCGGCGGCAGGCGATCGTGCGGTTGCTGGCCAGCACGTCGGCGGTGGCCAAGCAACTGTCCGGTCTGGTGCACGACAACGAAGCCAAGCTGGCGCCGACGCTGGCGAAGCTCAACTCGGTGACCGCGATGCTGGAAAGCAACCGGGACAACCTCGCCAAGGCGATACCGGGGCTGGCGAAATTCGAACTGACCCAGGGCGAGACGGTGTCCAGCGGGTTCTACTACAACCCGTTCATCCCGAACCTGTTCACGCTGCAGTTCTTCCAGTGGTTGTTCGATTACTCCTTCGGCTTCCGCGCCAACGGCGCGCCAGGGCAGCCGCCGGACAACGCCGGGCCGCGGGCACTGTTCCCGTTCCCCTTCAACCAGAACCCGGGAGGGTCGCGATGACGCGGCTCGAGTCGTTGCTGCGCAACAAGTTCAAGGTCGCGCTGGCCGTCCTGCTGGCCCTGCTGGTGGTCGTGGGCGCAGTGATCGCCGTCCGCAACACGGTGTTCCGGCCGACGAAGATCACCGCCTACTTCCATACCGCCACCGCGATCTATCCCGGCGACGATGTCCGGGTATCGGGCCTGAAAGTGGGCACCATCGAAGCGATCGAGCCGGCGGGAACCCAGGCCAGACTGGTGATGCACGTCGATCACGGGATCTCCATTCCCGCGGACGCCAAAGCGGTGATCGTGGCCCAGAACCTGGTGGCGGCACGCTATGTCCAGCTCACGCCCGCGTATCGGTCCAGTGGCCCCACCATGAAGGACGGCGCGGTGATACCGGTCGAGCGGACCGCGACGCCCGTCGAATGGGACGAGATCAAAGATCAATTGATGAAATTGGCAACGGATTTCGGGCCCAACAGCCAGGTGTCGACGCCGGCGGTGGCACGCTTCATCGATTCGGCGGCCAACGCTCTGGGCGGCAACGGCCAGAAGTTGCGCGATACGCTGGCCCAATTGTCAGCGGTGGCAAGGACTTTCGCCAGCGGCAGCGGTAATTTCGTCGACATCATCAAGAACTTGCAGGCCTTCGTGGGCGCGCTGCGGGACAGCAACGTCCAGCTCGTGCACTTCAACGATCGGCTGGCCACCCTGAGCAGCGTGCTCGACGACAACAAGCCCACCCTCGACGCGGCCCTGACCGACCTGTCCAGCGCGGTCGGCGAAGTCCAGCGATTCATCGCGGGCAGCCGCGAACAGACCGCGGAGCAGATCACCCGGTTGGCTGACCTCACCCAGATTCTCGTCGACAACAAGATGGCCCTGCAGAACGTGCTGCACGTGGCGCCGAACGCAATCGCGAACGCCTACAACGACTATGACCCCGACGTCGGCAACGTCCGCGGTGGGGTCGGCGTGCAGAACCTCAGCAATCCGACGAACGCCTTCTGCTCCCAGATCGGAGCGCTGGAGAACGCCACCTCGGTCGAGACGGGCAAGTTGTGCGGCCTGTACCTGAGCCCGGCGCTAAAGGTGTTCAACCCGTTGACGTTCTTCAACTTCAACTACCTGCCCATCCCGGTGAACCCGATCCTGGCACCGGCTTTCGACCCGAGCAACGTGGTGTACAGCGAGCAGCGATTGGCACCCGGTGGGGCCGGTCCGAAACCGGCAGCACCGGAGTTGCCGCCCGCGGTGTCGGCGTACACCGGACTGCCGGGCGATGTTCCGGAGGCGCCGCCGCCGCCCGGTCCGCCGGCGCGGATCCCTGGCGCCGCGATGCCCGAGCCGCCACCCCCGAGCGTGCCGCAGGAGCCGCCGCCCGCCCCGGCGAGTGTGCCGGAGTTGCTGCTGCCGGCAGAAAGGCCGCAGCCATGACCGTGCGGCGTGGTATTCGACGACTGATGGGCGTGGCCGCCTGCGTGATGCTCACCACGTCCGGGTGTGCGTTCAGCGGCCTGAACTCGCTGCCGTTGCCCGGCGCGGTCGGGCGCGGCCCGGGTTCCACCGACTATCACGTCGAAATCGCCAATGTCGGTACGCTGGAAGCGAATTCGCCGGTGATGATCAACGACGTCATCGTCGGCAGCATCCGGAGCATGTCGGTGCGGGGTTGGCACGCCAACGTCGATATCTCGGTCCAGCCCGGTGTGGTGATCCCGGCCAATGCGGTGGCCAGCGTCGGGCAGACCAGCCTGCTGGGATCGATGCACCTGGCCCTGAACACCCCGCTGGGCCAGGAGCCGAAAGGCAAGCTGCAGCCGGGTGCCACGATCCCGCTGGACCGCACGTCGACGTATCCGTCGACTGAGCAGACGCTGTCTTCGCTGTCGGTGGTGCTCAACGCCGGCGGGTTGGGGCAGATCGGCGACATCATCAACAACTTCAACGCGGCACTGTCCGGACACCCGAAAGAGATCCGCGATCTGCTGCATCGGCTGGACAAATTCGTTGGCACGTTCGACGCCCAGCGCGAAAACCTCGTCGCCTCGATCCAGTCGCTGAACCGGTTGTCCAACACACTTGCCGGTCAGCGTGACGTGATCACGCAGGCGCTCAACAAGATTCCGCCGGCACTCGACGTACTGATCAGGGAGCGGCCCCGGCTCACCAGCGCGCTGAACAAGCTCGGTACGTTCGGCGACACGGCCACCCGGCTGGTCAACGACGCGGGTTCCGACTTGGTCAACAACCTGAAGAACCTCGAGCCGACCATCAAGGCCCTGGCCGACGTGGGCCCGGACCTCGACGCCGCCATCTCGTATGCACCGACGTTCCCGTTCACCCAGGGCTTCATCGACCGCTATGTGCGCGGCGACTACGTCAACGGGTACTTCATCATCGACCTGACGAATTCCGGTCTGCGCAAGAGCATCCTGCGCGGCACCCACTGGGAACGGCTGGGCGCGGAGGGTGTGCCGGCGCCCGGCGACCCGGAGCATCTGCAGTTCCGCTACGGGGCACCGCCGGGAACACCGGGGTCGTTCGCGCCGCCGCCAGGGCTGCCGGCCGCGGTCGCACCGGCGGAGGGGACTGGCTAGATGCTGACTCGCTTCATCCGAATCCAGCTGGCGATCTTCACCATCGTCGGGATCGTCGGGATTTTCGTGATGGTCGTCTACTACATCCAGGCACCGACGCTGCTCGGGATCGGCAAGATGACCGTCACCCTCGAACTGCCCGAGGCCGGCGGCCTCTACCGGTTCAGCAACGTGACCTACCGCGGGGTGCAGATCGGCAAGGTGACTGCGGTCGAGCTGACCGGGCACGGCGCGAAAGCCAAAATGCGCCTTGACACTTCGCCGAAGATCCCGGCGAGTCTGGATGCCGAGGTGCGCAGCATCTCGGCGGTGGGTGAGCAGTACGTGGACCTGCGGCCGCGCACCGACTCGCCGCCGTACCTGCACAACGGCTCGGTGATCGCGGTCAAAGACACCAAGGTCCCCCAGCCGATCGGGCCGGTACTCGACCAGACCAGCGCCCTGATCAACAGCATCCCCAAGGGCAAGATCAGTCAGTTGCTCGACGAGTCGTTCAAGGCGTTCAACGGTGCCAGTTACGATTTCGGGTCATTGTTCGACTCGGCGACGCAGATTTCCGGAGACCTCAACGGTGTTTCCGAGCAGACGCGCCGGCTGACCGAGGACACCGGGCCACTGCTGGACAGTCAGGCGCAGACCGCCGGCGACATCCGGACGTGGGCGCGCAGTCTGGCCGGAGTCACCGGGCAGCTGGCGACCAACGACCCGCAGATCCGCAACGTGCTGGACAACGGACCGGGAGCCTTCAACGAGGCGTCGAAGTTGCTCGACCAGATCAAGCCGACATTGCCGGTGCTGCTGGCCAACCTCACCACGATCGGGCAGATCGGTGTCACCTATCACGCGTCGCTCGAGCAGGTCCTGGTGCTGTTGCCGCCGTTCACCGCGGCGATCCAGTCGTTCCTGGGCACCAAGAGCCCGACCGGATTGGCAACGGGCGCTTTCAATCTCATCATCAGCGACCCGCCCGCCTGCACTGTCGGCTTCCTGCCGCCGAGTCAATGGCGGTCGCCGTCGGACACCACCACCATCGACACCCCGGACGGGTTGTACTGCAAACTGCCCCAGGATTCACCCATCGGGGTGCGCGGCGCCCGCAACTACCCGTGCATGGGGCACCCCGGCAAGCGGGCACCCACCGTCGAAATCTGTGACAGCGACCAGCCTTTCCAGCCGCTGGCGATGAGGCAGCATGCCTTCGGTACCTACCCGCTGGACCCGAACCTGTTGTCGCAGGGGATTCCGCCCGATGACCGGGTCAACTGGAACCGCGAACGGATCTTCGGGCCGGTGGACGGCACCCCGATGCCGCCGGGGGCACCGCCTGCGCCCGGCCAACCGGCGCCGCTACCGCCAGGGTTGGGGCCGCCGGTCGGATCGCAGTTGCCACCCGATCTGCCGCCGCCGGCGCAGCTGAGTCCGATGGGGGCGGTATCGCCCCTCGCACCACTCGATGGTCCGGCTGCGGCGGCACCGCCCGCACCGGCCGCCGCACCGGCTGGGGCTCCCGCCGCGGCGCCAAGTGCGTTTGAACACAACGGATTACCATCGGGTGCGCCGACGGGACCCTCCGTTGCGGTGGCTCAGTACAGTCCGGAGACCGGGAGTTACGTCACCCCGGACGGGCACGTCTTCCGCCAGACGGACCTGGTACCCACAAAGACGCCGAAGACGTGGAAGGACATGTTCCCCATCTGAGCGGGTTTTCGGCATGCGGGCCCGTAGGGCGTCGGCGCGGCGGTTGGGCGTCGGCCGGCCAGACTGGCTCAGCCTATTTTGTCCAGGCGGAACGGCTGCTCGATATACAGGGGGGCGTTCACGCCGCAGGCACCGCTCACCGAAGTGGTGTGTTCCCGGCCCGCCAGGACCGGTGACCCGAGCACGTTCTGACCGGTCACCGGGTCGGCGGGATAGAAGTAAAAACTGTCGTGACCAACCCAGGTGGTGCCGTCTTCGCAGGTCTGCCAATTGGGGATATCGCGCTTGAGGTACCAGTTGGATCCGTCGTGCATGACCAGCGGCGCCGACCAGCCCTGGTCGCTGACCACCTGACCCGTGCAGTCCTGGGCGGTCTCGCACGACGTGGTGATGGTCCAGGTACTGCGCACCACCGGCTCGTCGTGATACACGGTCCGAGTCCGGGCCCAGTCGCCGATCTGGGTGGCGGTGTAGGTCCCGTTGATGGCCGGGTTATAGGCCGCCGCCGGAGCGGCTGTCAGCAAGCCGCCGACCAGACTCGCGGCAACCAGTGCGGTCAGGGGTGCGGTCACCTCTTTTGTCGAACGCATCATCCGTCACTCCTCGACGCGCTGCTTATGGACCTACTGATAGACAGACGTCAAATCCCGGCTCTGCAGAAATAATTAGTACGCTCATACGCCTTCGAATTTCTCGATAAGCCACGAACTGTTGACCTTTTTCAACGTTACCCGAAGGCTGTTGGATGTCACTACGGGTTCCGGCTTTTCCTTGCTCGCTGTTTTCTGTCTGATGAAAACAAGTACGACAGCCGAATTAGCGTTGAGTTCGGCGACCGCGGCCTTGACGACGGTGGCGGTGGTGGTGATCCGGGCCCGCTGCGTCGACGGGCCCACGATCTGATCGGCGAATTGCTGATAGTAGGTCAGATAATCCTCGGTGACCCGGGATTTCGCGTTCGCCAGGTCGCGACCGAGTGTTTCCGGCGAGTAGGACAGCAACGCCACGGCACCTTCGCTGGCAGCCTTGATCACCTGGCGTGTCACCGCGCGGTCGGTCTGCTGGTCCGGGCGGTAGACGGAAAAGTAGTAGCCGACGGCGTACCCGGCCGTGGAAATGACCACAACGGTCAAGAGAATGGCACGCCAATGCGCCAAACAATTGCGTGCCCCGCGCGCAAGGAGGTGGACCGGGCGGCGGCGACCGGCCGACTGCTGACTGGGCTGCTCGACAACCGTCATGGAACGAACTCGACTTTGGCCACCTTGAGCCGGCCACCGTCTCGTTCGACGTTGACCACAAGCCGCCACATCCGGATTTCGGGTTTGTCTTTGTCGGGTTTGGTGAGTTCGGATTTCGCGGCTACCAGCACCACCGCCGAATTTTCGGTCATCGACTGCACGCCGACGGCTTGGATGGTGGCCTTCGCCGTGATCTTCGACTGCTCGAGCGCCTTGACCATGTCCTCGGCGCCCATCAGGACGCCGGCCTTGAATTGTCCGGTGGTTTCGTCGGCGAACCGTTGCATGTCATCGCGCGCTCTGTTGCCGTCGATCGACATCATCGTCAGGACGGCGTTGCGGGCCGCCGCGGCGAATTCCTTGGCGCGCTGACGTTGCTGCTCGGCTTGGTGGTGGTCCCAGACCAGATAGCCGCTGCCCGCCAGCGCGGCGCAGCTGATCAGTAGCGCAGCGACGACGGCTCGGCCTTTGCGTCCCAGCTGAGGCAGCCTGCGGCGGCTGCGCGGCGCCCGGACCGCTTGATCGGCGCGTGTTTCCCCCGCCGCGGCGGCCTCGGCCTGCTCGCGCAAGGCGGTCGCTCTGGCGCGAGCGGACTCGGCGCGTGCTTCGATCGCCGCGAGATCGTCGTGGTGGGTCGTCGAAGTCGGCGCCGGGTCCGAGGCCGCTTCGGTGAGGACAACCGCCCGCGGATTATCGGCGTCGAACGCCTCGTCGGAAAGCTCGCGCGGCGGCATGGATCACCTCCTCGCCCGCAACTATCGAGAGGGCCACATTATCATTGCCGGGACTGCCCGCCCGGTTCCGGTGGTGTTCGATGCATGCGCTCTCCGATAGGGAGAATTTTCTTACCAGCTATGGCCAAGGTAATGAATTTTCCGGACGGCTGTGGCAAATTTAGTTGGTGCGATTCATCGTGGGAGCGGTCGCCGCAGCGCTGAGTGTCGGTGTGCTGGGGGCCCCGCCGGCCGCCGCCGATCCGGCCAGCTGTGACTATCCAGACTGCACGCCGGGCATCGCCGGTCACATGGTGCTCGGCGCCCCGTGTGACAACACCACCTACTACGTATTCGGCACCGCCGACTATTACGTGTCGTTCGCGACCGAACCGGGCCGGCTGATGTTCTGCGGTTCGCCGCGCAGGTACGAGCCGCGCTGGTTCCGCTCGCCACCGATGGTGGGCGTCAAGGTGGAGAACTCGCCGTGCAATGAGTATCCGTCGTACTACGTCGCACAGGCGCCGGACGGCTTGTTCCTGGTTTGCAATCCGCATGACGGGACGCAGCGCTGGGAACGCGGCGACACCTGAGCCCTGCGCTTTGTTTTTCGCGCCAGCGTCCTCAAATGTGCGGTCACCGGCCGGGTTTACCGGCATTTTGCGGACTTTCACCCTCGGGGTGAACAGCGGACACCCCAAGGCCGAGCGGCTAGGAGACTAGGGCCGGTTGTTCGGAATGTTGGGCAGGTCCTGGAATGGGCTGGGCCCGAAGTAATCCCGGTTATGGATGGTTCCGTCCATATCGCGGTGGTGCGCGTCGTGGCAGGTGGACGGATCGAAGTTCGGCCCCCAGGCCGGGTCGAAGGGCAGGCCCGGACACCAGTGATATCCCACGAACGGCCAGGGTGGGTCGTCGGCCGCGGCGGTGGTATTACTTGCCAATCCGAAGCCACTGCTGACCACCAATGCCGCGGCGGCCAGACGCCGAACTGTGTTCATACCAAGCACGGTATCCGAGCGACCGCTCGATGAAAACGAAACCCGGCTAGTCCGCATCGAAGAGCCGCCGGGTGATTCGCAGCAGTTGAGCACGCAACGCGGCGTCGTCGACATCGGCGACCAGAGGATGCATCACCCCGACCGCGATGGCGCCCGAGAGCATCGCCGCAGTGACCCGCGCGTCCTCGGTGCTGTCGCCGACCAGCACCCCGTAGAGCCGGGAGATGAACTGCTGGAACTGTTCCTGCTCGGCGAGCAGTCGCACCACGACCGGATCGAACTGCAGGGTGCTGGCCGCGCCGCGACGTTCGACCGCCAGGTCGATGACCCGATCCAGCAGCACCTCGCGCGCCCGAGACCCCTGCTGGTGTTCCTCGGCGGCTTCCAAAGCCTGCTCGAGACCGCCGAGTTCGCGTTCGGTGAGTGCGACGACGATCTGTTCTTTGGTCTTGAACTGGTGGTAGACCGCGGCTTTCGTCACCCCGACGGCGTCGGCGATCATCTGCAGCGAGGTTCCACCGACCCCGTGTTCGGCGATCAGTTGCAACGCGGCGTCCAGGATCCGCGTCTGCGCGGCGCTGCGCGTGATGAAACGGAACTGGCTCCGCGACTCCGTATCGACCACACGTGCAGCCTAGCCGACCGGCTATTGACCCGAAATAGCCGATCGGCTAGTTTCGTTGGCTGAGCCGACCGTAGCCGCACGATGTCGTGCGCGGGAAGGAGTCGTCTATGACCGCGATCGGCGCACACCAAGATCCGGCACCTCCACGAATTCGCTTGCGACGTAACGATGGTGAGCTCATCCTGCTCTGGACGTTGCCCGTCACGGTGGTGATCTGGATCGCCGCCTTCGTGCTGTTTCCCGGCTTCAACCCGCCGATGTCGCCGACGATGTCGGCGGAGCAGGTCGCGGCGTTCTATCGCGATCCGGCGCATCTCCCGGAGATCCGGTACAGCATGATCGTCTTCAACTGGTTCGGCGTGTGCCTCGTTCCGATCCTGACGCTGATCGTGCTGCAGATCCGGAGGATGGCCCATCGCACGCCGATCTTCTCCTACGCGATGCTGGGCTGCGTAGCCGGCGGCCCCAGCCTTTTCCTCGTCGCCAACGTCTGCTGGCTGCTGGCCGCGTTCCGGCCCGAGCGCAGCCCGGAGTTGACGCAACTGCTCAACGACTTCGCCTGGATCACCTTCACCATGTTGGTGCCATTTCTGATCGGGCAATGCGTAATCCTGGCCCTGGCAATCTATTTCGACGACAACTCGCGGCCGATATTCCCGCGCTGGGTTGCCGTCTTCAACCTGCTGGTTGCCGCGGCGCTGGTACCGGCGACCTTCGTCGGGCTGTCATTGTCCGGCCCATTGGCGTGGGACGGCGTGCTGTCGTTCTGGTTGAAGAACATCGCGATCGGCGTCTGGGTCGTCGTGATGGGCGTCGTGCTGCGCGCGGCGGTGTATCGGGAACGCGCCGATATCGCAAGGCGCAGTGCGGAGCTGGACGGCCCACGAGCACCGTGACGACCCCGCCCGGGCCGGGTGGCAACCTCGAGACAGCGCCACCGTCCGGTCCGTTGCATCGCCGGATTGCCTGGCATGCGCGGCATAATCCCAAGCGCGAGTTGTGGTTTGCGTGGGGCGCACTTGTCCTCTTCTACAACCTTTTCTTTCCGATGGTCTTCGTGGTGGCCCAGGTTCAGCCTCCCCCGCAACCCACCTGGGACCTCGCGACGCAGGTCCACTGGTTCAGCGAACGTCACCTCGGCATTCCGATCGGCTTGGGCGTCATCTTCGCGATCACCGGCATGACCGCCGTCAACAATGCCCTCATCGCGTACTCGATGCGACGCATGTCGGTGAGCCCGGCGTTCGGGTATTCGTATCTGATCATCTACTCGCTCAGCGCGCTGCCGGGCTTGCTGCTGCTCTGCATCGCGCTGATCGTCGGAACGCTGCGCCCGCAACGCGATCCCAAAGTGCTGGGCTGGCTCTACGACTTCGCCTTCTTGTCGTTCGACGGCACCATGGGAGTATTCCTGATCGGCTCGCTGATCTGGATGGTCGCGATTCTGATCGACAAGAACCGGGTGTTCCCCAAATGGTTCGGCTATCTCAACCTCTGCAACGCGCTCACCGAGGTCGTCGTGGCTCCCTGCTGGATCTTCGGGCGGGGCGTGCTGGCCTGGAACGGCCAGATCGCATGGTGGCTGGACATGGTCGTATTCGGTATCTACCAAGTCACTTTCGTCGTCATGCTCTTCAAGATGATTCGACGGGAGGACTTCGGAACCGGTCCGCTGCCTGACCCGCCCCGCAGACAGCGGACGAGATGGGCGAGCGCGTCATGACCGACCACGCCGAGAAGAAGCAGCGTGCACCATTCGTACCGGGCCAGCCGGACATGTGGGCCTTCGTGTTGTTCGAGACACTGGTCTTCACCGGCTATTTCGGCTTCTACCTGTTCTATCGCACCCGAAGTCCCGAGCTGTTCCTGCACTCCCAAGCGCACCTGGACTTGCGAATCGGCGTGTCCAACACTCTCGTCCTGCTGCTGAGTTCGTGGTCGGTGGCACGCTGCGTGCAATCCGCTCGGGCCGGCGCCTACCGGACCGCACTGCGGGACGTCTACCTCACCGCCGCTTTCGCGACAGTCTTTCTGGTGTTCAAGCTGTTCGAGTGGGTCCGGTTGGTGCGCACCGGAAACGGGTTCGAGAGCAACGACTTCTTCACCTACTACTTCTTTCTCACCGGTATCCACTTCGTCCATCTGATGATCGGCTTCGTGGTCCTCGGTGTGATCGTCTACCGCCTCCGGAGTCCGGCGCGGCAGTCCCGGGAATCTCAGGTGCTGGTCGAAACCTGCGCAACCTATTGGCACACAGTCGATTTCCTGTGGGTAATGATCTTCGCGCTGCTGTACGTGGTGAGATGAGGGATGAAGTTGAACAAACGGCTTCTTCTCGTGTGGGTGGTACTGGCCTTGCTCACGCTGGGCTATCTGTTAATAGACCACTCCGCCGGTGACTCGGCGAGAGCCAACGCCGTCATCACCTCAAGTGTCATCGTGATCGCACTCCTGAAGGTGCGCATCATCTTTCGCGAGTTTATGGAGGTCCGGGAAGCCCCGGCGGCGCTGCGCCGGCTGACCGACGCCTGGGTGGTGCTGATCGGCGTGGCCATGTTCAGCTGCTACTTCGTGGGCCTGGCCCTGCACTGACGCCGCACTGACGCCGAGCGTCACGCCAGGGTGACGCTGCGCGTCGACCGTTGCGCTGGCGTGACGCTCGGCGCGAAGAGCAGACGCTCGGCGCGAAGAGCAGGGGGCAACAGCTACTGCGGCGTGAACGTGAGGTGCAACTGGTTCAACCCGCGCAGGATGTAGGTCGGCTCGTACACCCAGCGGCGAGCGCCCGCCGGCCCGTGCTCGGCCTCGTCGACGGCGATGTCGGCCATCCGATCCAGGATCCGTTCGATCGAGACGCGGCCCTCCACCCGGGCAAGCGGTCCGCCGGGACAGGAGTGCACGCCGCGCGCGAAAGCCATGTGCTCGCGCACGTTCTTACGGTCGAGACGGAATTCGTGTGGATTCTCGAACCGGCGCGGGTCACGGTTGGCCGCCCCGGGCAGCACCATCACGACGGTGCCGGCCGGAATGTCCACCCCGCCAACCTGAGTGGATCGGCGGGCCAGCCGCGAGTCGCTCTTGACCGGGCTCTCCATCCGCAGCGACTCTTCGATGAAGCCCGGGATCAGGCTGCGGTCGTCGCGCAGCTGCTGCTGGATGTCGGGCCGGTCGCCGATCACCTGCAGCGCGGCGCTGAGCAGCTTGGCCGTGGTCTCCTGTCCGGCGGCGAACAGGAAGGTGGCCGAGCGGACTACGTCGATCACCTCAGGCGTCGACCCATCCGGGTACTTCGCGGTGGCCAGTGCGGTCAACACGTCGTCGCGCGGATGTGCGCGCCGGTCCTCGATGTAGGCGGAGAACTTGTCGTCGAGCCACTCCAATGGGTTGACGCCCACCGATTCGTGATCCAGGGCTCCGACCCGGCCGGGTCGGTCGGCGCCCAGCACCACCCGGAACTCCTTGTGGTCCTCCTCGGGGACGCCGAGCAGGTCGGCAATCACCAACGTGGCGAACGGCTTTGAGTATTCGCCGATGAACTCGCACTTGCCGTTGACGAGGAACTCGTCGAGCTGCTGGTCGGCCAGCCGCCACATGAACTCTTCGTTCTGCTTGAGTCGGCTGGGCGTCAGCAGCCGGCTCAGGATCGAGCGTGCCCGGCTGTGGTCGGGCGGGTCCATGGTGACCATGTGCTCGAACATCGGGAAACTCTCCCGATGCTCGTCGATCTGTGCGTTGATGTCGTCGCCCTCGGGCTGGAACGGCAGCGGCGGGAAGGGGCCGCCCAGCGCGACGCAGTTGGAGAAGGAATCGGTGTCCTTATAGACCGCGGTGGCCTCCTCATACCCGGTGACGGCGACGACGCCGTAGTGGGGGAGCCGCAACACGGGGTGCTGGCCGCGCAGGTAGTCGAAATACTCGTAGGGGTCGGGGATCAGCGACGGATCGGTGAAGAAGTCGATGGTGTCGTAGTCGCTCATGTCGTGCATGCCCTCCCGAAGCTGGCTGTTACCGAGTGAATGTGGCGGCGGCGTGAGCTGGTGCCGCCCGGATCAGATGCTGTGCTGAGCACCTGCTTAGCATGGCGGTATTGTCGTGGTCAAGGTCACACGGCCGGTGCGGCCGGACGTACTGGCTAGGATCTTCGAGAGCGTCGGGACCGTACGGGGAGCGCAGAGAGGACGAGGTAACGGCATGACTTCGGCCCGCAGGATCGGGGCGCCGGACGCGAAGAATCGCGGCCTGCTGCTCGATGCGGCCGAACAGCTGATGCTCGAAGAGGGCTATGCCGCGGTGACGTCGCGGCGCCTGGCCAACAAGGCCGGCCTCAAGCCCCAGCCTGGTCCACTACTACTTCCGCACCATGGAAGAGCTTTTCCTGGCCGTGTTCCGCCGGCGCGCCGACGAGGGCCTGTCGGCGCAGGCGCAGCTGCTCCAGTTGCCGCAACCGCTGTGGGCGCTGTGGCGATTCGGCACCGACCCCGCGTTCACCCGCATCTCGATGGAGTTCATGGCGCTGGCGAACCATCGCAAGGAGATGCGCGCCGAAATCGCTTACTACGCAGAGCGTTTCCGTGAAGAGCAAGCCCAGGTGGTGGCGGCGGCCTTGCAGCGCTACGGACACGACGAGGTGCCCCCGATGGTGTGGACCGTCCTGATGACCAGCCTGTCCCGGTTTCTGGTGCTCGAGCAGGCGTTGGGCATGTCGGGTGGTCACGCCGAGACCAAGGCGTTCGTGGAAGAGCACCTGCGCCGACTCGAGGGCGAACCGCAACCGATCACCGACCTGCCGCCCACCTGGCTGGTTCACCAGGTCCGTAGCGAACAGAGCGCGCCCCGGTCACCGTCCTTGGATACGACGACCGCGCCGTCGACCGACACGGTGCAGTGAAATTGCGGGACGGCTGACTGCCGTCCGGTGCTCACGCTGACCATCGCCCACTGCGCGGGATTGGACAGCATCACCTGCTGAACCCACGGCCGGCCCGGCCCGATGTCGGCCTGAACGTTCGGGGTGAAGGTGTACGGGTTGTGGCTGTAGTCGGAGAACACCCGCGGATCTTGATCCTGGTAGTAGATGTCGGCATAAATCGGATTCTTCGCCGAAATCGTGTACACCACCTGGTGCATGGGCGGCGGATCGTCGTCGGCGTGCGCCCGGCCGCTGCCGAGCGCCGGCACCGTCGCCGCGGCGGCCAACAGCATCGCAGCGCCAAAAACCACGTGCTTCGTTGCGGTGGTTGTCATTTCGCTCCTCCGGCTGCCGGGCGCGGATTGGCTGTGCGGTTCACGACGACCCGATCTGCAGCTTCCCAGTGCGCATCCGACACCCACAGCCGTGCAAACGATGCTATCGCCTCATCAGCGGAAACTCCCCCCGATTACCCGCTTTATCTCGGCCGCCGGACGCCGGGCCAGCGACCTGGCGATCGATCGCCAGCCGTGGTCGGAGGAGTCGAAGGAGGCGCGTGGCAGCACCACGTCCACCAGGCCGAGGCGTTGCGCCTCGGTGGCGTCCACCGCGGTTCCGGAACCGGCCAGCAACAGCGCCCTGCTGCGCCCGACCAGCGTCGCCAACCGTTCGGCGCCGCCCCAGGCCGGCATGATCTCCAGCTGCACCTGATTGAAGGCGATCTTGACGTCGTCGGCGGCCACCCGGATGTCGGCGGCGACGGCGACCTCGGCGCCACCGCCGAAGGCGTGCCCGTTCAGCGCGGCGATCACCGGCGCGGGGAAGTCGGCGATCCGATCGCAGACGGTCCGCATCCGCTTGGCCATCGCCGCGGCGTCTTCCTCGGTGCGCAGCGCGCTCAGTTCCTTGAGGTCGCCGCCGGAGACGAAGGCGCGGTCCCCGGCGCCCCTGATCACCAGGGCTTGAGCGCCGGCCGCGGCGCCGAGTGCGTCCTCGAGTTGGTCCATGGTTTGCAGCGCGATGGCATTGCGCGCATGCGGGCGGTCGATGGTGAGCACCGCCAGGCCCGGGTCCAGCTCGTCGAACTCCAGGTCCACCATGCGTGTTCAGCTCCTTGGCTTGAGCCTAAAAGACCCGGAAAGACCAGGCTGATATTGGCATTCTCGTCTCAGGAGAATAGCATCATCGCTGCAGGTCCAGAAGTTGCCCATTGGTCGTGCAGTCCCAGGATCGAGGTGCCGGGTGCGGAATCGAATGGCGGCGGTTGCGGCAGCGGCGGCAGCGGTCGCCGTGCTGGGCGCCTGCAGCACACCGTCTCAGCACCAACTCGCCAGCACCGCGACGGTGACGCTGAACGGACACGAGGTGCACCCGCATCTCGTCCGCTGCTACCAGCAAGAGTGGTTCCGCACCATCGAGTTGGGCGACGACGCATCCGGGGCGAAAGTGGTCCTCGACCAACGCGACCACCCGGCCACTGCGCTGTCCGTCCGGTTCCACAACCTCGGCGGTTTCACCGGAGACTTCGCGCGCAACGACACCAACAAGGCGGGCACCCGCTTCGACGGTGAGACGTTCACCATCACCGGTACGGCCAACGGGGCCAACACCGCCAAGCCCAACGAGGCGACCAGCGTCGATTTCAAAATCGCGGCCAAGTGCTGACCCCCTGACGGGCTGAGTCCGGAGCGGGATTCCCGCTAAACCGGGGGGGCCATTGCGGCGCGCGAGGGCAGAGAATATGATTCTCGCAAATTGCGAAGGAGGATTTCATGGGCCAGTTATCGCATCGGGAGGACGTTCCCTTCCCGATCTTTGACGCCGACAATCATCTCTACGAGCCGCCGGAGGCGCTGACCAAGTACCTGCCCAAGGAGTACCGGAGTTACGTCCAGTACGTGCAGGTCAACGGGCGCACCAAGATCGCCATCCGGGGCCAGATCAGTAACTACATTCCCAACCCGACCTTCGAGGTGGTCGCCCGGCCGGGGGCCTGGGAGGAGTACTTCAAGTACGGCAACCCGGACGGCAAGACCAAGCGCGAATTGTTCGGTGAGCCGATGCGCGCGATCCCGGCGTTCTTCGAACCTGGGCCGCGACTGGAGGTGATGAACGAGCTGGGGCTGGACAAAACCCTGATGTTCCCGACGTTGGCCAGCCTGCTCGAGGAGCGGTTGCGCGACGACCCGGTTGCCATCCATGTGCTGGTCCACGCACTGAACCAGTGGCTGGACGAGGTCTGGGGCTTCAATTACCAGAACCGGATCTTCACCACCCCGGTCATCACCCTGCCGATCGTCGAAAAGGCGATCGAGGAGCTGGAGTGGGCGGTCAAGCGCGGCGCGCGCTGCATCCTGATCCGCCCGGCGCCGGTCCCCGGCTTCCGCGGCCCCCGGTCGTTCGCGCTGCCCGAATTCGACCCGTTCTGGGAGCGCGTCGTCGAGTACGACGTGCTGGTCGGCATGCACTCGAGCGACAGTGGTTACTCTCGCTACACCTCCGAGTGGGACGGTGCCGACCAGGAGATGCTGCCGTTCCAGACCAATGCGATGGGGATCCTCAACGAGTGGCGGCCGATCCAGGACTCGGTCGGGTCGTGGGTCATCCACGGCGCGCTCTACCGCCACCCGAAGCTGAAGGTCGCGATCGTCGAGGCCGGTTCGAAGTGGATGACGCCGTTGCTCGACGGCCTGGCCGAGGTATTTCGCAAGGCACCGGAGGCTTTCCCGAGCGACCCGGTCGAGATGGTCAAGAACCGGATCTACGTCAGCCCGTTCTTCGAGGACGGCATCGACGACCTGGTCAACCTGGTCGGCGTGGATCAGGTGCTGTACGGCTCGGACTGGCCACATCCGGAAGGGTTGGCAGAGCCGACCTTCTACGTCAACGCGCTGTCGCATCTATCCGTTGACGACCAGGCGAAGATCATGGGCGGCAACCTCGGTCGTCTCGTCACGGTGTGACCGACTCGGCCAGGCCGACCTGGCGGACCATCCCCGAGATGGTCTTGAGTGCAGCGGACCGGTTCGGCGACGCGGAAGCGGTCGTCGACGGTCCGCTGCGCTTCACCTTCAGCGAGCTCATCGAGCAAATACGCTGCGCGGCAGGTGCTTTCGCTGACCTGGGGGTTGGCAAGGGGGATCGGGTCGCGCTATGGGCTCCCAACTCCGCAGAGTGGATCATTGCGTCGTTCGGTCTGCTGACCGCCGGTGGTGTGCTCGTTCCGGTCAACACGCGGTTCAAGTTCGAGGAAGCCGGCGACGTCATCGTCCGCAGCGGAGCCAAGGCCGTCCTGGTCCAGCAGGGATTCCTCGGCCAGCAGTACACCGCGCCACCCGGCGTACCGGTCATCGACCTGAAATCAGGCTTCCTGCAAAGTGGTACGCCGTTCGAAGCGGCGTCGGCGGGCACCGACATCTGCGACATCATCTTCACCTCGGGAACCACGGGGCGTCCCAAGGGCGCGATGATGAATCACCAGCAGACGCTGCGGATGTACGAGGAATGGGCCACTCTCGCCGATCTGCGCGAGGGTGATCGCTACCTGATGATCAACCCGTACTTCCACACCTTCGGGTTGAAGGCGGGCCTCGTCACGTCGTTTCTGCGTGGCGCCACAATGCTTCCGGTCGCGGCGTTCGACGTCGACGCCGTGGTGGATCTCATTGAGCGCGAACGCATCACGATGCTCCCGGGCCCACCGACGCTGTACCACTCGCTGCTGACGGTGCGCGACAAGTCCCGGCTGTCGACGCTGCGGGCGGGCGTGACCGGCGCTGCCGACATTCCGGTCGAACTGGTCCGCCGCATCCACGAGGAACTGCCGTTCCAGACGTTGATGACCGGTTACGGACTGACCGAGGCCGGCAACGTGACGCTGTCCCGGCCCGGCGACTCCTTCGAGGATGTAGCCACCACAGCGGGCCTGCCCTGCGACGGTGTCGAGGTGCGCATCGCCGACGACGGGGAAGTGCTGGTCCGCGGCTACGGCGTCATGCAGGGTTACCTCGACGATCCGGCAGCGACCGCCGAGGCGATCGACAGCGACGGCTGGCTGCACACCGGCGACCTGGGCAGCATCGACGCCGCCGGACGGTTGCGCATCAACGGGCGCAAGAAGGACATGTTCATCGTCGGCGGCTTCAACGCCTATCCGGCCGAGATCGAGGGCTATCTGCTCGAGCACCCCGCCATCGCGCAGGCGGCGGTGATCGGCGCGCCCGACGAGCGACTGGGGCAGGTCGGCAAGGCATTCGTGGTGTGCAACAGCCCTGTCGACGCCCAGGATCTGATCGCCTGGTGCCGCGAGCGCATGGCGGGATTCAAGGTGCCGCGATCGGTGGAGTTTCTCGACGCGCTGCCACTGAATGCGACCGGCAAGGTCGTCAAGGATCTGCTGCGCTGACCCCTCGGCCTCGCGGTGTAGGAGCATATGTCGAAAGTGAGAATGCTATTTCCGCAGCTAGTGATGCCTGTTACGGTCGGTTCGTCCGCCGTTGCCGGCAGCTGGCGCGAGAGGAGTGATAATCTCGCTCTCCAAGGGCTACCGGCGCGGGGGAGTCGATCACGCTCGAGTTGTCGCGCAGCATTGCCGGTGCCGAGTAGGGTTTGGGCCGGTCGGCGATGCCGGTAGTCGTCGGCGGGTAGGTGGTAGAGGAGTGTCAGGTTGAGCGACAAGCAGTCTCGCTCTCGAGCCGACGAGCGGAGGGCGGCGGTATCCGACAGGACGCTGCCGACACGACGTTGTCTCCGCTGAAAAAGTATGAGACGCCGCGGGACGTCGCGGAAATGTGGTCGCTGGCCGAGGAAGCCGAGGCCGAGGCAGCCGAGGCCGAAGCCCTCGCCGCCGCCGCGCGGGCGAGAGCCAGGGCCATCCGGCTGCGCCGCGAGGCCGAACTCGTCGAATCCGAGAAGACCAGCCCGGACACGGCCGAAGCGAAAACCGCAGAACCGCTGACCGTCGAGGCCGCCGACGAAGCGGAGGCCGCCGATGAAGCGGAGGCCGCCGATGAAGCGGAGGCCGCCGACGCGGCCGAAACCAACAGCCCCGCGAAGGTGGAGCTGAGCAAAGCAGACGAGCCGGAAGCGGCGGTTGAGGCTCGAGAAGCGGCCAGGCAAGAGGCCCGGCAAGAGGCAGCGGTCGAGGGCGAGGAAACCGCAGCGGACGTCGACGCGGAATCGACCACCACCGAACCGGCCCGGCGCTTCTTCGGCCTGCACCGCCCGAAACTTTCCGAAGTCGCCGCGGTGGTGGCGGCGCTGATCGTGCTGGCCTCGCTCGGGGCCGGCGTCGAGATGTCGATTCTGCACCGCAACGCGGTCCGGGAGCGGCAGCAGGTGGAGCAGTACGCCGCCGCCGCGCGCCAAGGCGTGGTGACCCTGACCTCGCTGGACTTCGAGCACGCCAAAGAAGGCGTCCAGCGCATCGAGGAAGTCGCCACCGGCGACTTCAAGGCCGACTTCCTGAAGATGGCCGACGACTTCACCCGCACCGTCGAGGAGTCGAAGGTGGTGGCGCAGGGCAGCGTTCAAGCCACCGCTGTGGAGCGCGAAACCATGACCGAGAACTCGGCGGTCGTGCTGGTGGCCAGCACCGCCGAGATCACGAATGCGGCTGGCGCTAAACAGGATCCACGTAAGTACCGGCTGATCGTGACACTGACTCGCGACGGCGGCCAGCTCAAGATGTCCAGAGTGGAGTTCGTGCCGTGAGCGCCGAGCAAGCACCCGTCGTCGAGGAGACCGAGGAGTCCGTCACCGCCGACGACCCGCGGCCGGGCCGGTTCACGCGTCTTCGCGTCCGGTCGAGCACGATTCGGGCCAAGAACCGGTGGTCCTCGAAAGCCGGTGTCATCTCGTTGGCGGTGCTCGTGGTGGCGTCGCTGTCGGTGCTCGGCGGACTGTACTGGTTCTCCTACCGCCAGGACAAGGCGCTCGACGGGGACGCCGCTAAGGCCGCAGTCACCGCCGCCAGCGACGGGGTGGTCGCCATCCTGTCTTATTCACCCGAAACGCTCGACCACGACTTCTCCGCTGCCAGAACGCGTTTGACCGGTGACTTCCTGTCCTACTACGACAATTTCTCGCGGCAGGTCATCGCTCCGGCCGCCACCCAGAAGTCACTGAAGACCACCGCGGTGGTGCTGCGTGGAGCGCTGACCGAATTCCACCCCGACTCCGCCGTCGTGCTGTTGTTCGTCAACCAGACCACCCAGAGCAAGGACCGGCCGGAGCCGTCCATGGCGTCCAGCACGGTGCTGGTCACCGTGGTCAAGGCTGACGGCAAATGGCTTATTTCACAGTTCAATCCGGCCTAGGAACGCGATGACCGACGGCGACATTCATTCGATGGTGATCGCGTCGGACTACCGCATTCCGGACCCGGCCAAGGTGTGGCCGTTGTTGGAGCGTCGCAAGGCGGCGCTGGCCGACATCGGTGCACACCATGTGCTGGTCTACACCTCCACCCATGACTACGGCCGTGTGCTGGTGATGATCGGCGTGCACAGCCGCGAGCCCATCGTGGAACTGCTGCGGTCGCGGGTGTTCTTCGACTGGTTCGACGCGGTCGGAGTCGAGGACATCCCGGCCGTATTCGCCGGCGAAATCGTGGACCGCTTTGTCGCCGAACCTCCACCGGCAACGCCCAAGGCGCCCGGGGTGGTGGTGGCCGCGTTCGCGTCGGTGGACAGCGTGCCGACGCTGAGCGCCGAAGTCGGGCATGCGATGGATCGGTTCACCGCCGCCGGTATCCGCAAGACCTGGGTATTCCAGGCTTTCGACGATTCGCACGAGGTGCTGATCCTGCAGGAGTTTCCCGACGAGGACAGCGCCCGAGAATGGATCGAGCACCCGGATGCGGCGGCGCAATGGCTTCAGGGGGGTGGGCATCGGTGCCTACCCGCCGCTGTTCGTCGGGCGCTTCGCCGACATGATCCGGATCGGAACGGACTGACCGCGCGCCATGTATGTGTGTCTGTGCAATGGCATCACCAGCCACATGGTTGCTGAGGCCGTTCCGCCGGCGCCTGCACCAGCAAAGAGGTCGCCGCCGCCTGCGGGGCGGGCGCCGATTGTGGGCGGTGCCGTCGTACCGTGCGGGCAATCATCTCCTCAGCGACTGTGAAACGTCCTTCGCAACCTGCCTGAGCTTCAGCGTTGTCCCGGCGGCGCCATCGGTCCGACGAGTTGGGCCAGCAGCGGCGGGATTTCGAGCCGCGGCAACACCACCTCGACGAGCACCATGCGGTCCCGGTTCTGCGCGGCCGCGGTGAGCGCATCGTCGAGTTCGCCATAGGTCTGCGCCCGGAACGCGAGGTGGTTTTGCACCCCCAGCGTTTCGGGCAGATCAGTCCAGCGCCAGCCGACGATGTCGTTGTAGGGGGCCGTTTCTCCGTGGATCGCACGTTCGACGGTGTAGCCGTCGTTGTTGACGACCACGATGACCGGGGACAGCCCCTCGCGGGCGAACGTCCCCAACTCCTGCACCGTCAGCTGGGCGGCCCCGTCGCCGATCAACAGCACTGCCCTGCGCTCCGGATGTGCCACCGCTGCGCCGAACGCCGCCGGTAGCGTGTAACCGATTGAGCCCCAAAGGGGTTGCCCGATGAAGGTGACACCCTGCGGCAGCACGTGGTCCGCCATACCGTAGAACGAGGTGCCCTGATCGGCCAGCACCACGTTGCCCGGCGTCAGCGCCGAGCACAGCCGGTCCCACAACACCCGCTGCGTGAGTGCCTCGTCGCGGCCCGGCATGGGCGACGGCGGCGCGGCGGGCGGGGGCTCCACCGCCGGCGAACTGATCCCGCGCTCGGTGAGTATCGCGGCCAACGCCTGCAGCGCCGCGCCCATCTCCAGCGGCGCGAACACCTCGTCGGCCACGCTGCTCTCGTACTGGCCGATGTCGATGGTGCGGGCGGGGTCAATGCGCTGGCTGAAGAAGCCGCTGACCATGTCGGTGAACACCACCCCGGCGGTGACCAGCACCGGAGCCTGCTCGATCGCGGTGCGTACTCGCTCGGCACTGGCCGAACCGGCATAGATACCAAGGAAATTCGGTGAACTCTCGTCGAGCAGGCTCTTGCCCCACACCAGCGTTGCGTGCGGCACCACATCGGCCGCCAGTAACGCCTCCAACTCGCCGACCGCCTGCAATCGGTGCACGAGCAGGTCGGCGAGCACGGTCAACTGATGGTCGCCGATCAGCTTGGCGGCGGCCTCGGTGAACATGGCCAGCGCCCGTGGGCTGGTGCCGCCGGTGTAGCGCGGCAACGGCGCGTCGCGCGGCTCGGTGGGGGAAGCGTGCCACGTCGGTGGACATCAGCAGATAACCGGGCCGCTTCTGCTCGCGCACTTCGCTCAACACCCGGTCGATCTCGCGGCGAGCCGTCGCAGGCATGAGATTGGCTTGTGCGCAGGTGATTTCGCGGCTGATCCGGAGGAAGTGCTCGAAGTCGCCGTCTCCGAGCGAGTGGTGCAACGCCCGCCGGGTGGCCTGGGCGTCCTTGG
Organism: Mycobacterium kiyosense; assembly: GCA_021654635.1. NCBI lineage: Bacteria > Bacillati > Actinomycetota > Actinomycetes > Mycobacteriales > Mycobacteriaceae > Mycobacterium > Mycobacterium kiyosense. The sequence continues at coordinate 5,476,610 of AP025179.1, read as the reverse complement.
ACGGACCGCCGACGATGTGCACCACCGGCACGTGCTCGGCGTAGCTGCCCGCGATCGCATTGGTCGCCGAGAGCTCACCGACCCCCGAAAGTTGTTACCACCGCCGACATTCCGCGCAGACGCCCGTAGCCATCGGCGGCGTAGCCGGCGTTCAGCTCGTTGGCGTTACCCACCCAGCGCAGCTTCGGATGAGCGACGATATGGTCGAGGAACGCCAGGTTGTAGTCGCCGGGAACGCCGAAGATCTCGGTGACGCCAAGTTCCGCGAGGCGGTCCAGCAGGTAGTCGCCGACGGTGTAGACGGATTCGGTCACGCAGACGACGGTACGCCTTGGGGTCGACATTTCGGCGCAACCGCTATTCCCCCGGGACACCGCCCGCGATATCGTGCGGCCATGGCAATCAAAGAGTCCCGCGACATCGTCATCGAAGCCAGTCCCCAGGAGATCCTGGATGTCATCGCTGATTTCGAAGCGATGCCCGAGTGGTCCGAACCGCACCAGAGCGTCGAGATCCTCGAGACCGGGGCCGACGGACGCCCGAGCAAAGTCAAGATGAAGGTGAAGACCGCGGGCATCACCGACGACCAGGTGGTGGCCTACACCTTTGCCGGCAACGAGGTCACCTGGACGCTGGTGAATTCCAGTTAGCAGAAGGCGCAGGACGGCAAATACACCCTGGTGCCGCAAGGTGGCGACACGTTGGTGAAGATGGAGGTCACCGTCGACCCGAACGTGCCGCTGCCCGGATTCGTACTCAAGCGGGCCGTCAAGGGATCCATCGACTCGGCCACCAAGGGATTGCGCGACCGGGTGCTGAAGGTGAAAAAGGCCAACTGACGCCCGGACCGGTGGGCAATCCCTCCGCCCGACACCACGCGCCCAGCGAAATCGGGTGGTAACAGACAATTTGCCCCAACCGCTCCCGATGTCAGGATGACGTTGCTAGTTTTGAACGCGGTGGCCGTAAAAGCATCGCGAGAGTTCGTCATTGAGGCGCCCCAGGAAGCTGTCATGGAGGCGCTGGCGGACGTTGGCGTGCTGATGTCGTGGTCGCCGCTGCACAAGAGCGTCGAAGTGCTCGACTATTACCCCGACGGCAAACCGCACCACGTGAAGGCGACGGTCAAGATCCTGGGACTGGTGGACAAGGAGATCCTCGAGTACCACTGGGGCCCAGACTGGGTGGTCTGGGATGCCGGCAAGACCAACCAGCAGCACGCCCAGCATGTCGAGTACAACGTCACAGCCGAGGGGCCCGACAAAACGCGGGTGCGATTCGACATCACCGTCGAACCGGCCGGTCCCATCCCGGGCTTCATCGTCCGGCGAGCCAGCGAACATGTATTGGACGCTGCCGCAAAGGGATTGCGCGACCGGGTGCTGGGCGAGGCCGACGACGAACCGGCAGAGAACAACCAGTAATGGCCGTTCAAGCGTCCTCCGAGATCGTCATCGACGCACCGCCCGAGGCGATCATCGACGCGATCGCAGACATCGAGGCTCTGCCGGGGTGGTCCTCGGTACACAAGCGGGCCAAGGTCGTCGATACCTGGCCCGACGGCCGGCCGCGGCATGTCAAGGTCATCGTCAAGGTCGCCGGCATCGTCGACAAGGAGATCCTGGAATACCACTGGGGCCCGGACTGGGTGGTGTGGGACGCCAAAAAGACGCGGCGGCAGCACGCCCAGCACGGTGAGTACAACTTCAGCCGCGAAGCAGACGACCGGACCCGGGTGCGATTCACGCTCACCGTCGAGACCTCGGCGTTGTTGCCGGAATTCATGGTCAAGCGCGCCCGCGACAAGGTTTTGTGGGTGGCGACAGAGGGTCTGCGCGAGCAGGTCCTCGCGCCTACCTGATTCCGTCTTTGAGTGCGGCCAGTCGCCGCAGCGCCTCGTCGATGGTGTCGTCGCGCTTACAGAATGTGAAGCGCACCAGATGATTCCAAAGCTCGGCCGCCTGCGCGTCCGGATCGCAGAACGCCGACATCGGGATGGCGGCCACGCCGACCCGCTCCGGCAACGCCGCGCAGAACGCGGTGCTGTCGTGGTAGCCGAGCGGACGTGGGTCGGCGCACAGGAAATAGGTGCCGTGGCTGTCGTGCACCGCGAACCCGATGTCGGTCAGGCCGGAGGCCAGCCGATCGCGCCGGGCCTGCAGCGAACTTCGCAGCGCCCCGACCCAGTGGTCCTGGGTGTTCAGCGCCAGGGCCACCGCGGGCTGGAACGGCGCGCCGCCGACGTAGCTCAGATACTGTTTGGCCGCCCGCACCCCGGCAATGAGATGTGCTGGGCCGCAAGCCCATCCGATCTTCCAGCCGGTGCAGTTGAACATCTTGGCCGCGCTGGAAATGGTGACGGTGCGCTGCGCCATGCCGTCCAGGCTGGCCAGCGGCAGATGCCGGTGACCGTCGTACACCAGATGCTCGTACACCTCGTCGGTTATCACCAAAAGGTCTGCGGCGGTGGCGATCTCGGCGATGGCCTGCAGCTCGTGGGCGCTGAGCACGGTGCCGGTGGGGTTGTGTGGGGAGTTGACGATCAGTGCCGCGGTGCGGGGTGTGACGGCGCGGCGCAGCGCGTCGGCGTCCAGGGCGAAACCGTCACCGTCGGCGACCATGGGCACCGGCACCCGGCGCGCACCGGCCATTGCCACCACCGGTGAGTAGGAGTCGTAGAACGGCTGAATCAGCAACACCTCGGAGCCGGGTTCTATCAGTCCGAGGACCGCGGCGGCGATGGCCTCGGTTGCCCCGACGGTGACCAGGATCTCGGTGTCGGGGTCGTACTCGGTGCCGAAGTGCCTGCGACGCTGGGCGGCGACGGCCTGGCGCAGGGGTGCGATGCCGAGGCCCGGCGGATATTGGTTGACGCCGGCGGCGATGGCTTCCTGTGCGGCTTGCAGCATCTCCGGCGGGCCGTCCTCGTCGGGAAAACCCTGCCCCAAGTTGACCGCGCCGAGGCGCGCCGCCAGCGCCGACATCTCGGCGAACACCGTGGTCGCGTAGGGCCGCAGCCGCGGGACGGTCATGGTGGTCGAGCTTAAGGCGCCCGACAGCGGCCCCCGCGCTCGACTTCGGCCCCCACGCCCGGCTGCGGCCCCCGCGCCCGGCTGCGGCCCCCGCGCCCGACTGCGGCCCCCACGCCCGGCTGCGGCCCCCGCGCCCGACTGCGGCCCCCACGCCCGGCGAGCGTCACGCCAGCGTGGCGTTGGGCGCCGAGCGTCACCCTGGCGTGACGTTCGGCGGGAGAAGGGGCGGCCAAAGCGCGGCTGACCTGCGAAATCGCTCCCAACCAACAGGTTGGCCGAGTGCCCTGTTAGGGTGCCTGTACTGGACCTACTCTGTAAGACGGATCCGAAACCCCTTTTGGAACAGGAAATCGATATGTCCGAAGAAGCCTTCATCTACGAGGCCATCCGCACACCGCGCGGCAAGCAGAAGAACGGATCGTTGACCGAGGTGAAGCCGCTCGACCTGGTCGTCGGTCTGATCGACGAACTGCGGCGGCGCAACCCTGACCTCGACGAGAACCTGATCAGCGACGTTGTGCTGGGCGTGGTGTCGCCGGTGGGCGACCAGGGCGGCGACATCGCCCGCACCGCGGTGCTGGCGGCCAAGATGCCCGACACCGTCGGCGGCGTGCAGCTCAACCGGTTCTGCGCCTCGGGTCTGGAAGCCGTCAACATCGCTTCGCAGAAGGTGCGGTCCGGCTGGGACGACCTGGTGATCGCCGGCGGTGTGGAGTCGATGAGCCGGGTTCCGATGGGTTCGGACGGCGGCGCGATGATGGCCGACCCGGCCACCAGCTACGACGCCTACATCGTTCCGCAGGGCATCGGCGCCGACCTGATCGCCACCATCGAGGGCTTCTCGCGCGACGACGTCGACGCCTACGCGCTGCGGTCCCAGGCCAAGGCGGCCGAGGCGTGGTCCGGCGGATACTTCGCCAAGTCCGTCGTGCCGGTCCGCGACATGAACGGCCTGGTGATCCTGGACCACGACGAGCACATGCGTCCCGACACCACCGCCGAGGGGCTGGGCAAGCTCAAGCCGGCGTTCGAGGGCCTGGCCGCGATGGCCGGCTTCGACGACGTGGCCCGTCAGCGCTACCACTGGGTCGAAAAAATCAACCACGTGCACACCGGCGGCAACAGCTCCGGGATCGTCGACGGCGCGGCGCTGGTGCTGATCGGTTCCGAGGCGGCGGGCAAGTCCCAGGGACTGACCCCGCGGGCGCGCGTCGTAGCGACGGCCACCACCGGTGCCGACGCGACCATCATGCTCACCGGCCCCACCCCGGCCACCCAGAAAGCGCTGGACCGGGCCGGGCTGACCGTCGACGACATCGACCTGTTCGAGCTCAACGAGGCCTTCGCGTCGGTCGTGCTGAAGTTCCAGAAGGACCTGCACATTCCCGACGAGAAGCTCAACGTCAACGGCGGCGCCATCGCGATGGGCCACCCGCTGGGCGCCACCGGCGCCATGATCACCGGAACCATGGTCGACGAGCTCGAGCGCCGCAACGCCCGACGCGCGCTGATCACGCTGTGCGTCGGCGGCGGCATGGGTGTCGCCACCATCATCGAGCGAGTCTGAGAGGCATTCGAAAAGTCATGGCTGAGAACACGATTCAGTGGGACAAGGATGCCGATGGCATCGTCACCCTGACGCTGGACGACCCGACCGGGTCGGCCAACGTGATGAACGAGCACTACCAGGAGTCCATGCACAAGGCGGTCGAACGCCTTGTCGCCGAGAAGGATACGATCACCGGCGTGGTGATCGCCAGCGCGAAGAAGACATTCTTCGCCGGCGGTGACCTCAAGGGCATGATCAAGCTCGGCCCGGAGGACGCGGGCGAAGCGTTCGCTCTCGTCGAAAGCGTCAAGCGCGACCTGCGCGCCCTGGAGACGCTGGGCAAGCCGGTGGTGGCGGCCATCAACGGCGCCGCCCTGGGCGGCGGCCTGGAGATCGCGCTGGCCTGTCACCATCGCATCGCCGCTGACGTCAAAGGCTTGGTTGTCGGCCTGCCCGAGGTCACCCTGGGACTGCTGCCCGGTGGTGGCGGCGTGGCGCGCACCGTGCGGATGTTCGGTATCCAGAACGCCTTCATGAACGTGCTTTCGCAGGGCACCCGGTTCAACCCGACCAAGGCCAAGGAGATCGGTCTGGTCGACGAACTGGTGGGCTCCGTCGACGAGCTGATTCCGGCCGCCAAGGCGTGGATCAAGGCCAACCCCGAGGCGCACACCCAGCCGTGGGATGTCAAGGGCTACAAGATCCCCGGCGGTACTCCGTCGTCGCCGGCGCTGGCCGCGATCCTGCCGTCGTTCCCGTCGTTGCTGCGCTCGCAGCTCAAGGGCGCGAACATGCCGGCGCCGCGGGCGATCCTGGCCGCCGCGGTGGAGGGTGCGCAGGTGGACTTCGACACCGCCTGCCGTATCGAGAGCCGTTACTTCACGTCGCTGGTGACCGGTCAGGTCGCCAAGAACATGATCCAGGCGTTCTTCTTCGACCTGCAGACCATCAACGGCGGAGGGTCGCGGCCGGACGGCATCCAGCCGGTCAAGATCAACAAGATCGGCGTGCTCGGCGCCGGCATGATGGGGGCCGGCATCGCCTACGTGTCGGCGAAGGCCGGCTATGACGTGGTGCTCAAGGACGTCTCCCTGGAGGCGGCGCAGAAGGGCAAGGGATACTCGGAAAAGCTTGAGGCCAAAGCACTTCAGCGCGGCAAGACCACTGAAGAGAAGTCCAGCGCGCTGCTGGGCCGGATCCATCCGACGGCCGACCCGGCCGACCTGAAGGGCGTCGACTTCGTCATCGAGGCTGTCTTCGAGAACCAGGACCTCAAGCACAAGGTGTTCCAGGAGATCGAGGACATCGTCGAACCGAACGCGGTGCTGGGATCCAACACCTCCACGTTGCCGATCACCGGTCTGGCCACCGGCGTCAAGCGGCAGGAGGACTTCATCGGGATCCACTTCTTCTCGCCGGTCGACAAGATGCCGCTGGTGGAGATCATCAAGGGCGAGAAGACATCTGACGAGGCGCTGGCCCGGGTGTTCGACTACACGCTGGCCATCGGCAAGACTCCGATCGTGGTCAACGACAGCCGCGGCTTCTTCACCTCGCGGGTGATCGGCACCTTCGTCAACGAGGCGCTGGCAATGCTCGGCGAGGGCGTGGAGCCGGCGTCCATCGAGCAGGCCGGTTCGCAGGCCGGCTACCCGGCGCCGCCGCTGCAGCTCTCCGACGAGCTCAACCTGGAGCTGATGCACAAGATCGCGGTCGCTACCCGCAAGGGCGTCGAGGATGCCGGCGGCAAATACGAGCCGCATCCGGCAGAAGCCGTGGTGGAGAAGATGATCGAGCTCGGCCGCTCGGGTCGGCTCAAAGGCGCCGGCTTCTACGAGTACCCCGAGGGCAAGCGGTCGGGTCTGTGGCCGGGCCTGCGCGAGACGTTCAAGTCGGGCTCCTCGCAGCCGCCGCTGCAGGACATGATCGACCGGATGCTGTTCGCCGAGGCACTGGAAACCCAGAAGTGCCTCGACGAGAACGTGCTGACCTCGACGGCCGATGCCAACATCGGATCCATCATGGGGATCGGTTTCCCGCCGTGGACCGGTGGTAGCGCGCAGTACATCGTCGGCTACGAGGGCCCGCTGGGACGGGGCAAGGAGGCCTTTGTGGCCCGGGCCCGGCAGCTGGCCGAGAAGTACGGCGACCGTTTCCTGCCGCCGGACTCGCTGACCTAGGTTGAGCAGACGCAAAAGCCCCCGAAAAGCCTTGCTTTCGGGGGCTTTTGCGTCTGTTCGCGCGACCGGCGGTAGCCTGCCTGAATGGCCGAACCACCGCCGTTCAGCCCCACCGTCGCGTTGTTGACCGTCGGGCGGGTGTGGGAGGCGGCCTTCGCGCAGCAGCTCAAACCGCTCGGGCTGACCACCCGCAAGTACGGACTACTGGGGCATATCCGCGGCACGCCCGGCATCTCGTTCAGCGAGCTGGCCCGGCGGTCGCGGATCACCGTGCAGAGCGCGCACACCGCGGTGGCTGCCTTCGTCGACGCCGGGCTGGTCGACGACGGGACCGCGCACGCGGGTTCGGCGTCCACGTTGCGGGTGACGCCGGCAGGCGAAGCCCTGCTGCGGCGTGCCGCCGAGGTGGTCGACCGTCTCGACGCCGAATTTGCCGCGCAGCAACCCGAGTTGACCGAGGCGCTGCGCGCGTACCTCGGACGCGCACTTACCGAAACGCATACCTTCAGTTAAACTGAAGGTATGCGTTTCGCCGCGTCCGGTGCCGCATGAGTCTGCGTCACTATCTGCGCCGGCCACCGGCCGTTTCTGCGGTCGACGCCGTCCGGCTTGTCGGCGAGGGCGCGCTCGTTGTCGACGTTCGCCGCGAGTTCGAGTGGAAACGGGTGCACATCCCCTCTGCCGTGCACATGCCGCTGGAGACGTTGGCGGACCGCGGCCTTCAGCTTCCCGAGGATCGCCTCATCATCACCTTCTGCACCGGCGGCCTCCGCTCCGCTGGCGCGGCAAACCTGCTCGTGGAGAACGGGTTCGAGGCGGTCAACATGAGTGGTGGGCTGATCCACTGGCGCGCCGCCGGCGGGCCGTTGACCGACCGCTGAAACGTCTCAGCTCTGGATGGCCGCGGCCAGGCGACGCCATTGCTCCCGCGGAAACTCCTTGGGGTCGGCCGTGAGGATCTGAACGCAGACATGGTCGGCGCCGGCCGCTTGATGTTCGCCGACCCTTCGCATGATTGCGGCCTCGTCGCCCCACACGATGATCGCGTTCAACAGCCGATCGCTGATCTGGGTGACGTCGTCTTCGGAGAACCCACTGCGCAGCATATTGTTGGCGTAATTCGGCATCGCCAGATAGCCACGCAGCCAATCGGTTCCGATGCGGCGCGCCTCCTCGGCGTCGTCGGTCAAGATCGCGGTCTGTTCCGGCAGCAACAGCGGGCCCTGACCCAGAGTTGCACGGGCAGAAGCGGTGTGCTCCGGTGTGACGAGATAGGGGTGCGCGCCGCGAGCCCGGGTTGCCGCCAGCGTCAACATCTTTGGGCCGAGCGCGGCCAACACCCGCCGATCGGTGGGCACCGGCTGGTCCGCAGCATCGAGTCCATCCAGGAACGATGCCGTCGCGGCCAAGGGTTTGCGGTAGCGCCCCGGCGCGCCGGCGTCGATCAGTGGGGCGTGGCTGACGCCGATCCCCAGCAGAAATCGGTCACCGTGTTCGGCGGTCAGCTTTGCGAAGGACGCGGCGGTGTCCTGCGGGGTGTGCATCCAGAGGTTGAGGATGCCGGTGGCGATCACGGTGCGCTTGGTGGCGGCCAGCAGGCGGCCCACCGCGTCGAACACCGGTCCGCCGACGTCGGGGATCCACAGCGCCGGGAACCCTAATTCGTCTAATTCGGCTGCGGCTTCGGCAGATTCGGCTGCATCACCGTAGCGCAGTTGACTACTCCAGATTCCGACACCGTTGAGTTCCATTCAGGTCGCCTCTCGTCCGTGGGTTGGTCCTATGTTGCCAAACGGGTAGTCCGGGTAGTGCATGGTGTCGAAGAGTCGCACGACCTTCGTGTTCAACTTGGCGACGGATCTGGTGCTGGTGCTGGCCGAATTGACCATGCTGGCCGACCTCGGGCTGATCGACACCGTGCTGGCCTGAAGCGAGCAGCTCGGACGCCTGGTGTTCGGTCCGGCGCCGACGCTGGCGCAGGCGACTCGCGCGGTGCTCGCTTTCGGCAGCCTGCAGGACTGCTGCATGCAGTTTCCCGAGGCCCCTCACGACGAGTTGCGCTCCCGTTCGGTGGAGGCAGCGCTGGCCGCATTGGAGATGTGAGGCCCGGCCCGGAACTTACGTTCCAGCCCCGTCTGCGGTGCTTTGGTCCTGGGCGTTTTGCGTGAAGATGTCGCCGGACGTCTGGCCCTGGTCGTTGACCGAGTTGCCGTTGTCGTCGGTGGCGAAGCTGCCCGGGGAAGCGACCGCAGACGTGGCCGGGGCAGTTTGACCGAGCAGCCCAAGACCGGACAGCGCCAACAACCCCGCGGCTGCAGCGCCGGCGAATACCAGTTGCGCAAAGCGTATTTGACGAGCGGTCCTGCCTGTGGGGGTCATGCTCCCATATTCCGGCTAGCTATTAGCCGCTGGATTGGCCGCACTTATCGATGTGCTGTGAGTCCGTCGGCTGCCCCGGCTAGAGTTCGACCATGCGCTTCGGTCTCTTCATCCCGCAAGGCTGGCGAATGGATCTCGTCGGCATCGAACCCCAGCGACACTGGGAGGTGATGCGCGAGCTGGCCACCTATGCGGACGGGGGCGCCTGGGATTCACTGTGGGTCTACGACCACTTCCACACCGTGCCGCTGCCCAGCGACGAAGCCACCCACGAGGCGTGGTCGTTGATGGCGGCGTATGCGGCGGTCACCTCGCGGATCAAGCTCGGCCAGATGTGCACCGCAATGAGCTACCGCAACCCGGTCTATCTGGCCAAGGTGGCGGCCACCACCGACATCATCTCCGGTGGCCGCGTCCAGATGGGTATCGGCGCCGGTTGGTACGAACACGAGTGGCGCGCTTACGGTTACGGCTTCCCGTCGGCCGGCGTGCGGCTGGCCAGGCTGGACGAGGGCGTGCAGATCATGCGGGATGCCTGGCGCGACGGCAAAGTCAGCTTCGACGGCCGGCACTACCAGGTGGACGGTGCGATCGTTGCGCCGAAGCCGTTGCAGGACAATGGTATTCCGTTGTGGATCGCCGGCGGTGGCGAGAAGAAGACGCTGCGCATCGCCGCGCAGTACGCGCAGTTCACCAACTTCACCCCGGAGCCGGAGGCGTTTGCGCACAAGTCGCAGGTCCTCGCCGAGCACTGCCGCAACCTCGGGACCGACTTCGACGCCATCGTCCGGTCGGCAAACTTCACCGCCGTTGTCGGCGCCTCGGAGGCCGAGGTTGCAGACCGGGTCCGACGTGTCCAGGATCGGCTGGCCGGCTACGTGCCCGAGTCGTTGGCGGAGTCGATGGTGGGTGCCATCCCGGACTCGGCGTCCGGGACACCCGAGCAGATCATCGAGCGGCTCACCAACGTGCGCGAACTGGGCTGCGAATACGCGATCTGCTACTTCCCCGAGGCGGCTTACGACCGCTCCGGTATCGAGTTGTTCGAGCGGGAAGTGATCCCCGCACTGAGCTCGCCGAACGGTTAGTAGTGGTGGTGCCGGGGAGCGCCCGGCACGTGACTCTGAGAATTAGATTTCCATTTTTGCGGAACGCTGTTGTACCGTCTGGTGAGTTGCATTATCCCGTGTCTGACGTCCCACGGAGGATCCTCGATGCAGAAGGCACTCGCCCCGGAGATCTCGACCTGGCCCGACGAGGACCCGCAGCTGATCGGCAGTCGCTGTGGCGGCTGCGGCGCCACCACCTTCCCCGTGCAGGAGCGCTGTCCGCGCTGCAGCCTGGGTGAGATGAGCGACGTGTTGCTGCCGCGCCGCGGCACCGTCGTCGCATGGACCACGCAGGGTTTCCCGCCCGGCGCCCCGTATGCTGGGCCTACCGGCAAGGACTTCGTGCCGTTCGGTGTGGGCCTGGTGCAACTCGACGACGTGATTCGGGTCGAGGGCCGGCTCACCGAGAACGACCCCGCCAAGCTGCAGTTCGGCCAGGAGGTCGAGCTGACCATGGTGCCGCTCACCACCGACGAGGACGGCAACGAGGTCGTGACGTTCGCGTTCCGGCCGGTGGGACAGGGTGCCTGAGATGACCAACGACGTCGCGATCATCGGTGTGGGCCTGCACCCATTCGGCCGGTTCGACAAGACGGCCATGCAGATGGGCGCCGAGGCCATCCAGTCCGCCCTGACCGACGCCGGAGTGGAATGGAAGGACATCCAGTTCGGGTTCGGCGGCAGCCACGAGGTCTCCAACCCAGACGCCGTCACCCGACTGGTCGGGCTGACCGGCATCACATTCACCAACGTGTTCAATGCCTGCGCCACCGCGGCCAGCGCGATTCAGCAGACGGCCGACACCATCCGGCTGGGCAAATACGACATCGGCATCGCCATCGGTCTGGACAAGCACCCGCGCGGCGCCTTCACCGACGACCCGGCCAAATTGGCGCTGCCCCAGTGGTATGCGCAGAACGGGCAGTTCGTCACCACCAAGTTCTTCGGGATGAAGGCCAACAAGTATCTGCACGACCACAACATCTCCCAAGAGACACTGGCGCGGGTGGCGAACAAGAACTTCCGCAACGGTGCGCTGAACCCGAATGCGTTTCGGCGCAAGGAGATCTCAGTCGAAGAGATCCTCAACTCGCCGGTTTTGAATTACCCGTTGACGCAGTACATGTTCTGCGCGCCCGACGAGGGCGCAGCCGCGGTGATCATGTGCCGCGCCGATATGGCGCACAAGTACACCGACAAGCCGGTCTACGTGCGGGCCTGCGAAATCCGCACCCGCCGCTACGGCGCCTACGAGGTGCACGCCACGTTCGCACCGCTCGACGAGGACGTCTCACCGACGGTGTATGCGTCCAAGGCGGCGTACGAGGCCGCGGGCATCGGGCCCGAGGACGTCGACGTGGCCCAGTTGCAGGACACCGATGCAGGTAACGAGGTCATCCACATGGCCGAGACCGGCCTGTGCGCCGACGGTGAGCAGGAGAAGCTGCTGGCAGACGGCGCCACCGAGATACACGGTTCGATGCCGGTCAACACCGACGGCGGGCTGATCGCCAACGGCGAGCCGATCGGCGCGTCGGGGCTGCGGCAGATGCACGAGCTGGTGCGTCAGCTGCGCGGGGAGGCCGGTGAACGTCAGGTGCCGGGCAATCCGCGGGTCGGGCTGGCGCAGGTCTACGGGGCGCCGGGCACCGCGTCGGCGACGATCCTGTCGCTCTAGCTGTGCCGCAGTGGGTTTGCGGGTTTGCAGTCGCTTGAGTGGGCTCTGGGTCGGTGCGTGCGGTGCCTTGGCTTTGGGTGCGACGCCTTGGCGTTGGATGTGAAGTCTGGGCGTTGGGTGTGAAGTCTGGGCGTTGATTGTGTAGTGGTGGCGGGATTTTCGACGTTTGGCCGCCGTGGGTTCACTCTCGACGCCGTGGCTTCACACGCAAGGCCGTCGGTTCACTCTCGACGCCGTGGATTCACTCTCGACGCCGTGGCTTCACACGCAACGCCGTGGGTTCACTCTCGATCCCTTGGGTTCACCCAATTAGCAGGCGGCGCAATGTTGTTGCGTGTGCGGTCGTTGGGGTGTGAAGTCTGGGCGTTGGGTGTGAAGTCTGGGCGTTGATTGTGTAGTGGTGGCGGGATTTTCGACGTTTGGCCGCCGTGGGTTCACTCTCGACGCCGAAGCTTCACACCCAACGCCGAAGCTTCACACCCAACGCCGAAGCTTCACACCCAACGCCGAAGCCTCACTCTCAACGCCGTGGCTTCACACGCAACGCCTGCACTTCACCCGCAACGCCGACGCTTCACCCTAGAAGCCGCCGACAAACCCTCGACCGCCGCGGCGTCGCTCAGATGGCCGGCCCCAGCAGGTCATCGGCGTCGCGGATGATGTAGCCGTAGCCCTGCTCGGCCAGGAAGCGTTGCCGGTGCGCGGCGTACTCGGCATCCAGGCTGTCGCGTGCCACCACCGAATAGAAGATGGCGCCGCCGCCGTCGGCCTTCGGCCTCAGCAGCCGGCCCAGCCGCTGGGCCTCCTCTTGGCGGGACCCGAAGGTACCCGAAACCTGCACCGCCACCGACGCTTCCGGTAGATCGATGGAGAAGTTGGCGACTTTGGACACCACCAACGTGGAGACCTCGCCGGTGCGGAACTTGTCGAACAGCTCCTCACGCTCCCGAGTCTTCGTCGACCCCTGAATCACCGGTGCATCCAGTTCGGCGCCGAGTTCCTCGAGCTGGTCCAGGTAGGCGCCGATCACCAGCGTCTGCTCGCCGGGATGATTTTTCAGAATCGACTTGACCACAGCAACTTTGGTGTGCACCGTCGAGCACAGTTTATAGCGCTCCTCTGGTTCGGCAGTCGCGTAGTTCATCCGCTCGCTGTCGGTCATGGTGACCCGAACTTCTACGCACTCCGCCGGAGCGATCCAGCCCTGCGCCTCGATGTCCTTCCACGGCGCGTCATACCGCTTCGGGCCGATCAGGGAGAACACGTCGCCCTCGCGGCCGTCTTCCCGAATGAGGGTGGCGGTCAAGCCAAGTCGCCGCCGCGACTGCAGGTCGGCGGTCATCCGGAACACCGGCGCCGGCAGCAGGTGCACCTCGTCGTAGATGATCAGTCCCCAGTCGCGGCTGTCGAAGAGTTCGAGGTGCCGGTACTCGCCCTTGCTGCGACGGGTGACCATCTGATACGTCGAGATGGTGACGGGGCGAATCTCCTTCTTTTCTCCGGAGTATTCGCCGATCTCGTCTTCGGTCAGCGACGTGCGCGCCACCAACTCACGTTTCCACTGCCGGGCCGCCACGATGTTGGTGACCAGGATCAGCGTGGTGGCCTGAGCTTTGGCCATCGCCGCCGCGCCGACCAGCGTCTTGCCGGCCCCGCACGGCAGCACCACCACACCTGACCCGCCGGCCCAGAACGAATCGGTGGCCAGCTGCTGATAGTCACGCAACTCCCAGCCGTCGGGCTGCAGGCTGATGGGGTGTGCCTCGCCGTCCACGTACCCGGCGAGATCCTCTGCGGGCCAACCGATCTTGAGCAGCAGCTGCTTGACCCGGCCGCGCTCGCTGGGGTGCACGACGACGGTGTCGTCATCGATGCGGGCACCCAGCATCGGCGCGATCTTCTTGTTGCGCAACACTTCCTCGAGCACCGCGCGGTCCAGACTGACCAGCGTCAGACCGTGCGCGGGGTGCTTGACCAGTTGCAATCGCCCGTATCGCGCCATGGTGTCGACGATGTCGACGAGCAACGGCTGGGGCACCGCGTAGCGCGAGAAGCTGACCAGTGCGTCGACCACCTGCTCGGCGTCGTGGCCCGCCGCTCGCGCGTTCCACAGCGCCAGTGGCGTGATGCGATAGGTGTGCACGTGCTCGGGTGCGCGTTCCAGCTCGGCGAACGGCGCGATGGCGGCGCGCGCCGCCCCCGCGAGCTCGTGATCCACCTCGAGCAGCACAGTCTTGTCGGACTGCACTATCAACGGTCCGTCAGTCATTTCAGCGCCACTCCTTCCCCGTCGCTGTGCTCTGCATCGTCGTCGGCGCACATCAGTTCATTATCGTCGGTGGACCGACAACTACCGTTCGTCGGGCGACATCACCGAGGTGATCCGGTGGATGGCGAAGTCGCGTAGCCGCCCGGACGCCGAATCGAACGCCATCAGCTGACCGCCCTTGACCACGATCGGGGACACCACCCGCTGAGTCGCCACGCCGGCGGCGTCGAGGTATCCGATGAGCACCGTTTCCTGGTCTTTCGCGGCGCGCTGCAGCAGCGCGATGGCGACGGTGGAATCGATGCGGCTGCTGCCGAACGGCGCCGCGGTCACCGTGCGCAACACCGCCACCACCGCTTGCAGGGTGTCGGCGCCGGGCCGCGCCGGGGGGCCGGTAGGGTCGGCGGCGCTGTGGCGCGGGTACGCGCGCGCCGCGGCTGCGCACGTCGACGATCGCGCCGGTGGAGTCCTCGGCCGCCGGGGCGAACCCCGCCGACCGCAACGCCGCCAGTACCTCGGCGATCGACGCCGGGGACACCGCCACCGTCGGGGCCAATGCCCGCAGCTGTAGATCGTTGGCAGCTGCCGCAGCGACCGCCTGGGCGAGCAACGCCGGATCCTCGCAGCGCACGAACGACGCCGCCATGCCGATCCTGAGCTGTCCATGCCGCCGCGCGACGTCGTCGATCAGATAGGTGAGTCCTTGTGGCACGGGCGTTTTCGAGTGGTTGGCGAAGAAATCTTGCATCCAGTCCCGCGTCTTGCCGATGTCGAGCGCGTGCCGGATGGACTGCTCGCTGACTCGGTAAACCATTGCCGCGCCGGCAGATTCGACGTCGGCGACGGTGGCTAGTTCGTCGGCAAGTTCACGTTCCAATGGGCCCGGCACCACCACTGTCAGATCGGCCTGCACCAGGAAGTGGTCGATCGGCTTGGGCAGCGCGCGGGCCATCGCGGCGATGACCGCACCCGGATCATCTTCGGACCCCAGCAGAACTCGACCCGGCGTGCTGATCGCCCCGCGGCCCACCAGGCCCAGCGCGTGCGCTTCGGACAACAAATCGGCGACCGGCCCGGGTTGCAGCCGTCGCGACCACCGCGGGCGGCGCCAGATCAACGCCGCCGACGCGGTGGTTTCGTCGACCCCGGCGCCCTCCGGCAACTCGGCGAGCATGCCGAGCAGCAGCCGCCGGTCCAACGGGGCTGCGGTGGAGAACAGCGAGTCCGACAGTGCGCCATAAGTTTTGCCGTCAGGGCCGCGGGTGCCGATCAGCGTGGGCCGACCGGGCAGGTCCAGCCAGGTGTCGGCCAGCAGGAACCAACGGTCGGCGGCGGTAAGAGTGGTGTAGCGATCGGCGGCTGTGGTCGGCGCCCAGTACGGTCCCTCGCCATAGGTCGGTTCCGGATCGGGCATCCCGCTACCGATCAGGCCGGCCGCCGCCGCGAGTTCGAGGATCAGGCCCACGCGGGGCTCGTCGATGCCGGTCGACTTGGCCAACCGCTTGATGTCGCGAATCCCGAGCCCGCCGCTGCGTAGCTCGGAGACCGGTGTGGCACTGAGGTTTTCCAGCAGGACGTCGACCTGGCGCAGCAGATCGATGACCGCCCCGGCGGCCGCGGCATCGGCATCGGCGGGTTTGGTGGCCGAAACTACCGGGTCGGGGGCGGTCAGTCGGATGGGACCGGGATTCTCCCCGCGCAATACCTGCCCGACGTGGCGCGGCAGAATGACCGTTTCGGCGTCGATGCGGCGCAGCAGTCCCGCCGACAGCAGCCGTGGCACCGGCCGGTCCGGGGGAGCGCCAGGGGCGGCGTCGCGGGTACGCCCCATCGGGGAGCCCTCCAGCAGCTTTTCCAACACGTCTCGTTCCGGTGCGTCGAGTCCGTCGATCAGGGCGGCGATCTGCTCGGCGGTGGGTGAGCGATCCTCGAGCGTCACCTGGCCGGGATGCCACGGCAGGGCGGTCCCGGTGTCGCCGGCCACCCGCACCGCCGCGTCGCCCCACACCAGGGCACGTTGTCTGAGGTCGTCAAGTGCGGCGAGCACGTCCGGCTGCGGAGCGTGGTCGCCGATCAGGGCCAACAGCTTGGCCACCGGCACCGGCTCGACGTCGGCCTGCAGCACCAGCAGCGCATCGAGAACCGCCAGGCGCAGGAAGTCGAGGTCGTCGGTCGCGGCCTTGATCGACTGTCGAGCCTGGGCGCGTGCGGCCAGTGCCGCGATGCTGCCGGGTGGGGGCTGGGCAAGGTCCGGCCGCAGCTCCAACAGCAGGATCAGCCGCTCGTCGGGCAGGTCGGCCAGCCAAGACCCCAGCGGGATATCCGGGGTGTGTTCGGTCATTGCTGATCAAGCGTAGGCCCGACCGGTGGCCTTCCGTCGCGTACGGTGTGCGGACCTGTCAGAATGGACCGCGTGGCTGACGCAGGCAAGGCAAAGTATGTGGACAACGGCTGGCCCACTACGGACCCCGACGACCACGCGGTGAGCGAACTCGTGACCGACCGCACGGGCGCGCTGTCACCCTTTGGCGAAGTGGTGTTCCCGGTGCCCGCCGAGGAGTTGCCCTATGTTCATCCGGTGACCATTGCCACCTGGTAGTCGCCGGTATGTCCGGGGCGGCTGAGCACTCAGAGGTTCCCGCGCTGTCGCACCTGGACGAGCGGGGCGCCGCGCACATGGTCGACGTCACCGACAAAAGCACCACCCGGCGCACCGCTGTCGCGGCGGGCGCGCTGCGCACCTCCCCGGACGTAGTGGCGTTGATCTCGACCGGCGGCCTGCCCAAGGGCGATGCCTTGGCGACCGCACGGGTCGCGGGCATCCTCGCCGCCAAGCGCACCAGCGATCTGATACCGCTGTGCCACCAACTGGCGCTCACCGGGGTCGACGTCGACTTCAGCGTCGGCACCTCAGATATCGAGATCAACGCGACGGTGCGCAGCACCGACCGAACGGGGGTGGAGATGGAGGCCCTGACTGCGGTCAGCGTGGCGGCCCTGACCCTCTACGACATGATCAAAGCGGTGGATCCGGGCGCGCGCATCGACGATATCCGGGTGCTCAGCAAAGAGGGCGGTCGCAGCGGAAGTTGGGTGAGACAATGAGCCGATCTGCACGAGTGGTGATCGCGTCCACTCGGGCTGCTTCCGGTGCCTACGCCGACGAATGCGGGCCGATCATCACTGAATGGCTTGAGGATCAAGGCTTTTCATCTGTCGAAGCGCGGGTGGTGGCCGACGGAAATCCGGTCGGTGATGCACTGAACGACGCGCTCGACGACAACGTAGATGTGATCATCACCTCCGGCGGAACCGGTATCTCACCCACCGACAGTACCCCCGAGCAAACCGTTGCGGTGTTGGATTTCGTCATTCCCGGATTGGCCGACGCGATCCGGCAGGCCGGGTTGCCGCGGGTGCCGACGTCGGTGCTGTCGCGCGGGGTCTGCGGGGTGGCCGGCAACACCTTGGTGGTCAACCTGCCTGGCTCACCCGGCGGGGTGCGGGACGGCCTCGGGGTGCTCGCGGGCGTACTGGATCACGCGCTTGCCCAACTCGCCGGCGAAGATCACCGGCGATGAACCTGGTCCTGCGCGCCGCAGTGACCGAGCAGCCGATCCTTCTCGCCGAGCACGAGGCGTTGGTGGGTCACCAATCCGCAGGGGCCGTCGTCGGCTTCGTCGGCATGATCCGTGACCACGACGGCGGTCGTCGGGTGGTGCGGCTGGAGTACACCGCGCACCCGTCAGCCCCCGAGGTTTTTGCTGAGGTGGTTGCCGACGTAGCCGGGCAGGCCAGCGGCGTCCGAGCGGTCGCGGCCAGTCACCGGGTCGGGGTGTTGCACATCGGGGAGGCCGCGCTGGTGGCTGCCGTCGCCGCCGACCATCGCCAAGCGGCGTTTGCTACGTGTGCCGTGTTGGTAGACAGCATCAAAGAGCGGCTTCCGGTCTGGAAGCACCAATTCTTCGACGACGGATCCGAAGAGTGGGTGGGTTCGGCCTGAGCCGGCGCGGCGCAGGCCGAACCTGACGGTTACAGGACGGGACCCGCCACGAGCGCGTCGAGCGCGTCGTTGCCGGCGATGCCCTGGCCCACGATCGACTGCCACAGCTGCTGCGTGTAACCGACGGTGGTGACGTCGTGAACCCCGGTGGGGCCGGCGTCGACGGGCGGCGGCACGTCACCGGGCTGGAAGCCGGCATCGACAGGCGCCGGAGCCGGCGGGAGGTCGGCCGGAGCCGGGGGCAGGTCGGCCGGAGCCGGGGGCAGGTCCGCGGGAGCAGGAGCCAGGTCCGCGGGAGCAGGGGGCAGGTCCGCGGGAGCGGGCGGCAAATCGGCCGGCGCGGGCGGCAGGTCGGCCGGCGCGGGGGCCAGCTCGTTGCCGGTCATCTGGATCGGCGCCGGGGCCTCCTCCACGGGCGGTGGCAGCTCGCTGTTCGCGGCGGGCACTTCCTGCGGCTGGTCGAACGGACCGAAGCCGGCCGGCTCGGGAAGGGGGTTGCGGGGCGACGGTCCCGACAGCGCGGTGCCACACACCGGCCACGCGCCGCGGCCCTGGGTCGCCAGTACGCGCTCGGCGACGGCGATCTGCTGGTCCTTGGTGGCCATCTGCGCCGACGGGGCGTACTGGCTGCCGCCGTGCGAGGCCCAGGTGCCGGCCGCGAACTGCACGCCGCCGTAGAAGCCGTTACCGGTGTTGATGGCCCAGTTACCGCCGGATTCGCAGCGGGCTACAGCGTCCCACTCCGCATCGGTGGCAGCGGTCGCCTGGCCGGCCATGGCGATGGCGCCGCCACCGAGGACCGTGCCGGTGAAGGCGATCTTGGCGACGCTGACGCCGGAGGTAGTGGGCTTGCGGTGCCGTCCACTCATACGTCCAGAAATTCCTCTCGTGTACACGCCTGCGAGGTCAGCTGTCGGGTTCGGGTGGGAGAGGTCACCCGGCCGCCTCGCGGCTGTCGCCACGACGTCGGCTTCACCCCTAGGGACCATGACGGCCCCAGTCCGATCTCGGCGGACCTGGTGGGTCCCCCGCCTCCATCCGCGGGTCGGAATCCCTCGACCTACTGGATGGAGCTAGGCGCGTAACAGGTGAGGGAGGGTCCGTCTTTCGGGTTGGCTGACGAACCTTCCGAGACGGTAGCGGGTTCCGGCGATCCCGTCACGTCTAGAAGAAACCGGCGTTTTGGACACAAAAGTCGCGAAAAACCGCAGGAACGGTCTGCATTTGCGCAGCTCGGAGCGGCCGAAACCGGAGCGTGGCCGGGCCGTTATCGTTCCGTTATGTGAGGCATTTCACAGTTTTAACCGCCGGCGAACGGCGGGAGTACGTCAACGGTGTCGCCGGCGGATAACGCGGTGGCCTCATCTCGAACGGCAATTCCGTCGCGCAGATAAGAGCAGCGTTCCAATACCGTTGCCAGGCGGGTACCCCGGCGCGCCAGATTCTGAACCAGGCCGGCCACCGTGGTGCCGGTTGGCAACTCGACCGTTTCCCACTCGATACCCGCGGCTGCCCGGGCGGCCGCGAAGTACCGGACGGTCACCTCGATCCGGACGGCCGTCGTAGCTGCGTCAACGGGGCCCTCAGCCACCGATGGCACTCATCGGGCGGTCGGGCTGGACGAACCCGGGGTCGTTGATGCCGTGCCCCGCGGGCTTGGCCCACATCGCGTCGCGCCACGCCGCCTCGATGGCGTCGTCCCCGGCGCCGCCGCGCAGTAGGGCGCGCAGGTCGGTCTCTTCGGTGGAGAACAGGCAGTTGCGGATCTGGCCGTCGGCGGTGAGCCGGGTGCGGTCGCAGGCCGAGCAAAACGCGTGCGACACCGAGGCGATGACGCCGAACTTGGCGGCGGGCGTGCCGGGGCCGGTGTCGACCAGCCAGAGTTCGGCGGGGGCCGAACCGCGCGGCGCTGGATCGGGTCGCAGCCGGAAGTGCGGGCGCAGCGCAGCCAGCACGTCGTCGGCGCTCAGCGCCGCTTGGCGGCGCCACCGGTGGCCCGCATCGAGCGGCATCTGCTCGATGACCCGCAACTGGTAGCCGTGCGCCACGCAGAACCTCAGCAACTCGACGACGTCTTCGCGACCGGTCGCGGGGTCCAGAACGGCATTGACCTTCACCGGTGCCAGACCGGCTGCCGCAGCGGCGGCCAGTCCGGCCAGCACGTCGGCCAGCCGGTCCCGACGGGTGATGGCCGCGAAGTGGGCGGGGTCGATGCTGTCCACCGACACGTTGACGCGGTCCAGACCCGCCGCCGCCAGCGCGGCCGCCCGCCGCGCCAGTCCGACGCCGTTGGTGGTCAATGAAATCTCCGGGCGCGGAGTGAGGCGGGCTGCGGTGGCCACGACGTCTTCGAGGTGGCGGGCCAGCAGTGGCTCACCCCCGGTGAAGCGCACGCTGGTGATGCCGAGTCGGGTCACCGCGATCCGCAGCAGACGAGCCAGTTCGTCGCTGCGCAGCAATTGGTCGCCGGGCAGCCAGTCCAAGCCGTCCGCGGGCATGCAGTACGTGCAGCGAAGATTGCAGCGGTCGGTCAGCGAGACGCGCAGGTCGGTGGCGATCCGGCCGTACGTGTCGAGCAGCGGTCCGGCGCCGGGTGGCCGCCGATGTTTGCTGGGGGCGGGCATCCCGGGCAATCCCAGCGCGGTCGGCGTCATGCTCGGGCCCGCGCCGGCCAGTCGGCGGGAACGATCTCCTTACCGAGCGGCATCAGCGACACCGGGATCATCTTCAAATTCGCCAATGCCAGCGGGATGCCGACGATCGTGGCGGCCATCGCCAGCGCGCTGGTCAGATGACCGATCGCCAACCACAGCCCACACAGCAGGATCCAGATCACGTTGCCGATCAGGGCGCCCGCTCCGGAGCCGGGCTTGTCCACGATGGTGCGACCGAACGGCCACAGCGCGTAGGACGCGATCCGCAGGGAGGCGAAGCCGAACGGGATCGTGACGATGAGCAGGAAGCAGACGAGCGCGGCCAGCAGGTATCCGAGGGCCAGCCAGAGGCCACCGAATACCAGCCAGATGACGTTCAGGATCAGGCGCATAATCTCCTCCAGCGGTACCGCCAGCCTACCGAGTTAGGGGTAAACCGGGATGCTCGGCGGCCGATGCGCCGAGTAGGATCTGTGATCGTCATCGCGTCCTGCGCAGGCGGGACGCGTCTTTGTGTGGAATACCCCATCCGTGAGACAAGCAGGTGAGAGCAGTGCCGACCGGCAAAGTGAAGTGGTACGACTCCGAGAAGGGGTTCGGCTTCCTGTCGCAGGAGGACGGCGAGGACGTCTACGTCCGTTCGTCGGCGTTGCCCGCCGGTGTCGAGGGGCTCAAGGCGGGACAGCGCGTCGAGTTCGGCATCGCCTCGGGACGGCGGGGACCGCAGGCCCTGAGCCTCAAGCTGCTCGAGCCGCCGCCGAGCCTGGCCCGGACGCGCCGGGAGGCCTCACGCCGGGAACCACCCGCCGAGCACAAGCACAGTCCCGACGAGTTGCACGGCATGGTCGAGGACATGATCACTCTGCTGGAGAGCACTGTGCAGCCCGAGTTGCGCAAGGGCCGCTACCCGGACCGCAAGACCGCCCGGCAGATCTCCGAGGTGGTCAAGGCGGTCGCGCGGGAGTTCGAGGCGTAACGCCCCGCCGCGCGTGCTACGCCGGCGCCCGAGAGGGCAGGATTGTCTACATGTCCTCTTATGTGGCCGGCAAGGGCGAATTCAACCGCGACACCAACTACATCACCACCCGCATCACCGCCGATGGTCGCGACGGCTATCCGGTCGAGCCGGGTAGATACCGGCTGGTGGTGGCCCGCGCCTGTCCGTGGGCCAACCGCGCGATCATCGTGCGGCGGTTGCTGGGTCTGGAATCGGTTCTCTCCATTGGCTTTTGCGGTCCGACGCATGACCAGCGCAGTTGGACCTTTGATCTCGATCCCGGCGGCGTAGACCCGGTCCTGAAGATCCCGCGGCTACAGGATGCCTACTTCAGGCGATTCCCGGACTATCCCAAGGGCATCACCGTTCCGGCGATCGTGGACATCCCGACCGGCGCGGTGGTGACCAACGACTTCGCCCAGATCACCTTGGATTTCTCCACCGAATGGACCGGCTACCACCGGCCGGGGGCGCCGCAGCTGTATCCCGAGGAACTGCGCGCCGAGATCGACGAAGTGAGCAAGAGGATCTATACCGAGATCAACAACGGTGTCTACCGGTGCGGGTTCGCCGGCGCGCAGCAGGCATACGAGTCCGCCTACGACCGGCTGTTCACCGCGCTCGACTGGGTGAGTGAACGCTTGAGAGCTCAGCGATTCCTGGTGGGCGACACCATTACCGAGGCCGATGTGCGATTGTTCACCACCCTGGCCCGCTTCGATCCGGTGTACCACGGGCATTTCAAGTGCAACCGCCAGAAACTATCCGAGATGCCGGTGTTATGGGCCTACGCGCGAGACCTGTTCCAGACCCCGGGCTTCGGCGATACCACCGACTTCGTCCAGATCAAGCAGCACTATTACATCGTGCATTCCGACATCAACCCCACAGGTATCGTCCCCAAGGGACCGGACCTGGCCAACTGGCTTTCGCCGCACGGCCGTGAAGCGTTGGGCGGCAGGCCTTTTGGTGACGGCACGCCGCCGGGGCCGACGCCCGATGGCGAACGGGTGCCGGTCGGTCACGGCGCGTAACCCGCCGGCTGGGGACGATCAAAAGTTAACGCGCACAGACCATTCGGCGTGGGGCGGGAAGAATTCCTCCCCGTTGTAGACGAGCTTGGTGAGTAGCTGCACCACCACCCCGGTTAGCCGGCCGCGCTGCGGGTCGGTGGTGGGGATGGTGACGGCCAGCGTGCTGTTCGGCCGGAAGATGGTGGTGGTGTCCTTGGTCGGATCCTCATATGTCTGCAGCAGTTTCCACGGTGCGCGACTGATGGCCTCCGGCACCGAGAGCTGCACCGGATAACGCTCGCTCACCGATAATTCGCCCTGCGTCCGTGGCTCCTGGCAGTCGTTGAGATTCAGGACGTTGCAATACATGTAGGGGCCCACCTTGGTCAGGTGACCGTTCGAATAGGCGCTGATCACCGGGTAGGACGGGCCGCGATCACGCACCAGCAGCCAGGTCCCGACCCCCGCCGCCGCGGCAAGCACGATCACGCTGACGAGCAGTGCGACGATGCGGGGTTTGAGCGACGGCCTCACCGGGGACTCACTGCGGCGTCACCCGGGTTTCCGGCGCGCCCCGGTGCCAGCCCTCCTGCTCGACCATGATCGGTCGGTTGCCGCCGAGCCCAGGAATCAGCGAGCGGCCCTGGAAGCTGACGACCGTCTGGGCCAGACCCAGGATCAGCAGCGCGCTGACCGCGGTGAAACCCACCCACAGGTCGGTGTAGACCAACACGCCCAGGGCGCCACCCAACACCCACGCCAACTGCAGGGTCGACTCGGAACGCCCGAAACCCGAGGCACGCGACTCCTCGGGAAGATCGTTCTGCAACGACGCGTCCAGCGACGCCTTCGCGATGGCGCTGGACCCCGAGGTGAACAGCGTGGCGACGACGACCGCGATCAGATGCCCGGCCACCGCGGCGGCCAGCGCGAACGCGGTGACCACCAGGGTGCAGCGCACCACCAGCACGGCGGGGCGGCCCAGCTTCAACCGCGCGCTGGCGAAATTTCCGGCGAAGTTGCCGATGGCTGCGGCCGCACCGATCATTCCCAACATGGCCAGCTGAACCCAGCCGTCGGCGTCGTGCGCCTTGGCGACGAACGCCGGATAGAGGAACAGGAACCCGACCATCACCTTGATCGTGCAGTTGCCCCACAGCGAGGTGATGATGTTGCGGCCCAACGGCTGTCGAGGTTTCTCCTTAACCGGCTTGGCCTCGGTGTGCCAGCTGCGCCGCATCGTGTCGCTGTCGCGGTGATAGCTCAACGTGGCCGGCACCTCGCCGGCGGTGACCTCGACCCAACTCGGGATCCGCATGGACAGCAGCGCCCCGGCGATCGTGATGCCGACGACGACGAACAACGCGCCGGGCAGCTTGAACAGATGCGTGCAGGCGAACTCCACGCCGGCCGCGACCGCACCGCCGGCGATGGTGCCGCCGAGCAGCCCGAAGACCGTCAGCCGGGAATTGACCCGCACCAGGTCGATGCTGGGCGGCATCACCCGCGGGGTGACCGCGCTGCGCAGCACACTGAACGACTTGGAGAACACCATCATGGCCAGCGCGCAGGGGTAGAGCACCCACGACGGGAAACTGCCGCTTGCGCCGTCGTAGTTGATGATCAGCACCAGCGCGAGCGCGGTGCGCAGCGCGAAGGACAGCGCCAGCGCGACCCGGCGACCGTGCTGCAACTTGTCCAGCGCCGGTCCGATCAGCGGCGCGATCACGGCGAACGGCGCAATGGTGATCAGTAGGTAGAGGGCGACTTTGGACTTGCTCTCCCCGCTGGCCGCCGCGAAGAACAACGTGTTGGCCAGGGCCACCGCCATCGCGGAGTCGACCGCGAAATTTGCCATCACCGGCCAGGTCAGCGCGGTGAGGCCGGACTTGTCGGCGCCGTCGGCGGTGGCGGCGCGCTGCACCATCCAGTACATCCGCGAGCCCATCTCACGGCTGCGCATGGCCGCGGCACGGGTGACGGTGATGCGTTCGCCGTTGTTGAAGCCGCGCGGCGGGGGAGGCGTCGTGTCGCGACGGGGCGGTTCGTGACCCAGCGGCGGCAGGTACCGGTTGGAACTGGGCATCGGCGGTGGCCGCCGGGACCGGCGGTGGTCGGCGTCGCCAGCCGGGTAGTTGGCCATCCCGGGATGTTCCTGAAAGGATCCTTCGTCTCGGGTCCGGCGGCCCGGGGGTGGGGCCATACGGCCCGGTTGATCACGCCTCGGTCCAGACACGGTTCAATTCTGTCTTATGTCGGCTGCCGGCGGAGGAAACCGGTGTGGCTGGGCGGACGTGTCTTCCGGCAGTATTGGTGAGGCAATGCAGAGAGGTGAGAGCGTGACCGGACCCATCGAGGAGTCCTCCCGGCCGGCTGGTGCCGTGACGGCGACGGCCTGGCCCGACGAGATCGCGGAGGTGCTCACGGGTGCGGCCGAGCAGGCCCGGGCCGCCGTCGCGGAGTTCAGCGGGGCCGAGGCCGTAGGGGATTACCTGGGTGTCAGCTACGAGGACCCGAACGCCGCCACCCATCGGTTCCTGGCGCACCTGCCGGGTTACCAGGGTTGGCAGTGGGCCGTCGTCGTCGCCTCGTACCTGGGCGCGGACCATGCCACCATCAGCGAAGTGGTGCTGATCCCGGGGCCGACGGCACTGCTGGCGCCCGAGTGGGTGCCGTGGGAGCAGCGGGTGCGGCCCGGCGATTTGGGGCCGGGGGATCTGCTGGCCCCCGTCAAGGACGACCCGCGGCTGGTGCCGGGTTACACCGCCAGCGGTGACCCGCAGGTCGACGACGTCGCCTACGAGCTGGGGCTGGGCCGTCGCTGGGTGATGAGCGCCTGGGGCCGCGCGGATGCCGCCGAGCGCTGGCACGAGGGCGACTACGGGCCGGATTCGGCGATGTCGCGGTCTACCAAGCGGGTGTGCCGCGACTGCGGGTTCTTCCTGCCGCTGGCAGGGTCGCTGGGCGCGATGTTCGGGGTGTGCGGCAACGAACTGTCCGCCGATGGCCACGTCGTGGACAAGCTGTACGGCTGCGGTGCGCACTCGGACACGCCGGCTCCGCCGGGCACCGGGTCGCCGATGTACGAGCCGTACGACGACGGCGTGCTGGAGGTGGTTCAGACGACCGTGGTTGCCGAGGTGGCGGCGGAGGAAACCGTGGCCGCGCCGGTCGCGGAGGACCCGGTGACGGGCGAGCCGGTGCCGGGCGACGCGGTCGCAGCGGAGCCGGTGCCGGACGAGCCGGTCGCGGCGGAACCGGTCGTACAACCGGCCACCGAAGACGCGACCCGGGAACCCTCGGCCGAGGGACCGGCCGTGGAGGAACCGTCCGCCGACTAGCCCTGCTCGGCGGCCGCCTTGATCTTGGCCAGCGAAGTCTGCATCCCGTCGACCAGCTCGCGTTCGAAGCTGCTGGTCCCACCCATCAACGCGTTGACCGTCATGCTGGAAAACGCGGAGACGCCGTTCTCG
The DNA here is from genome assembly GCA_021654635.1 of Mycobacterium kiyosense. Lineage (NCBI taxonomy): Bacteria > Bacillati > Actinomycetota > Actinomycetes > Mycobacteriales > Mycobacteriaceae > Mycobacterium > Mycobacterium kiyosense. The sequence continues at coordinate 5,450,274 of AP025179.1, read as the reverse complement.
GCGTGTCGGCTTTCCGTCAACCGGGTGCCCGCACCGTGCGGCTCGAGCTCGTAGCTCCAGATCGTGCGGTTGGCGTCGACCCGGAACGCCAGCTTCTGCTCCGGGATGACTTCCACGATCGTGCTGGTGGTAGGCCAGAACAGCTTGTTGCGCCGATTGAAATTCAGGGTGCGGGTACCCGTGCGCAACGGCCCGAACTGGCGCATCCACCGGCACTGGGGGCTCCACTGGGGCATCCGCCGCAGGTCGGAGATCAGCGCCCACACCTTCGCCGGCGGAGCATCGATATCGATCTGGGCTTGTAACAGGGCGGTGGGGGTTGCCATTAGTCCTCCAATTTCTGTTCGAGATACCGTTCGAGGCCGGACTGCGCGCCGCGCGCGCCACGCCGGGCGGCGGCCAACTGCAGCAGGAAGATGCTGGTGCCGAGCACTGACACTCCGAGACCCGCGAGGGTGATGGGCCGCCAACTCTGACAGCTGGGGACCAGGAACGCGACCGCGGCGGCGATCACCCAGCCCAGGGCGCCGACGATGATGATCGGCCAGATCTTGAGCAGCGCCGGTGGCAGCGGCGGCGGTTGGGGTTCGGTGGCCTCGGTGCTCATCGGTTCTCAAGATAACGTGCCGGCCGGCAGCGCCGACCCGTGCCGCGCGTTCGCCGTTTCTCGTCGCTGTTTGCCAGGTTCCGTTGTAACCTCGCGCTGTGCCTGACAGCGATGCGCGGCTGGCTGCCGACCTGTCGTTGGCGGTCATGCGGTTGTCCCGGCAGCTCCGGTTCCGAAATCCCCTCGTCACCGGTGTCGTTGTCGCAGCTGTCGGCGCTGACCACGCTGGCCAACGAGGGGGGCGATGACGCCCGGTGCGCTGGCCATCCGCGAACGCGTCCGGCCGCCGTCGATGACCCGGGTGATCGCCTCGCTGGCCGACGAAGGGCTGGTGGACCGCGCTCCGCATCCGGTCGACGGTCGTCAGGTGCTGGTGTCGGTGTCCGAAGCCGGCGCCGAGCTGGTCAAGGCGGCCCGACGGGCACGTCAGGAATGGCTGGCCGGGCGGCTGGCCACCCTGAACGACGAGCAGCGCGAGATCCTGCGCAGGGCCGCCGATCTGATGTCGATGCTGGTCGACGAAAGTCCGTGAGGTCGCCGGCGCCGGGCCTCGATGTTCAGGACGTCACCGACCCAGACGACCCGCGTCTCGACGATTTCCGCGACCTGAACAGCGTCGACCGCCGTCCTGACCTGCCCACCGGCAAAGGCCTGGTGATCGCCGAGGGTGTGTTGGTGGTGCAGCGCATGCTGGCGTCGCGGTTCACCCCGCGGGCGCTGCTGGGTACCGATCGTCGCCTCGCCGAACTCAGGGACGACCTGGCCGGTGCCTCGGCGCCCTACTATCGCGCCTCCGCAGAGGTGATGGCGCAGGCTGTCGGGTTCCACCTGAACCGGGGTGTGCTGGCCGCGGCGAGCCGGGTTGCCGAGCCCACCGTCGCCCAGGTCGTCGACGGCGCCCGCACCGTGGCGGTGCTCGAAGGCGTCAACGACCACGAGAACCTGGGCTCGATCTTCCGCAACGCGGCCGGTCTCGGGGTGGACGCGGTGGTATTCGGCAGCGGCTGTGCCGACCCGCTGTACCGCCGCGCAGTGCGGGTATCGATGGGACACGCGCTGCTGGTGCCCTATGCGCGCGCCGACGAGTGGCCCGCCGACCTGGCCCGCCTCAGAGAGTTGGGCTTTCGTCTGCTGGCGATGACCCCGCACCACGATGCGCTCCCGTTACCCGAGGCGATGGCGGCGGTTGCCGACGATCCGGTCGCGCTGCTGGTGGGCGCCGAGGGGCCGGGGCTGACGCCGACGCCGGCCGCGCTGCGAATCAGCGACGCGCGGGTCCGTATACCGATGTCGCGTGGCACCGACTCCTTGAACGTCGCCACGGCCGCGGCGCTGGCGTTCTACGAACGGACCGTTTGCCGGGGATCGGGATAGGCTTCCGGTCGTGAACGACGAGTCCGTGCCGTGGGGAACGGGTTTGGGGGTGGCCGCGTTCGTCGCCGCGGTGGTGGGTGCGGCGATCGTGGTGCTCAGCCTGGGTTTGATGCGTGTTCACCCGCTGCTGGCCGTCGGCCTCAACATCGTGGCGGTCGGGGGGACTGGCGCCGACCTTCTGGGGATGGCGACGAACCCTGGTGTTGCGCTGGTTCGTCCTGGGCGCCGGAGTCGGAGTCCTCGGCGCCTGGTTGGCGCTGGCGGCGTTAGCGCTGTCCGCTTGAGCGGACGCCGAGCAGCACGTCCTCCCAGGCCGGGATGGCCGGCTTACCGCGTCGAGCCTGGGTGGGCGGCTCGGCCGGTGCGGCGGCCTCCGGCTGCGCGGGTTGGGCAGGGGGGACGGCTTGGGCGGGTTGCGCTGATTCGTCGGTGGGTTCGAAGGCCAGGCGCGCCACCGGGGCGAGCTGGCGAGGCTTGAAGTCCGGGTCGATCAGTTCGCTGGCCGCGTCGTCGATTGCGGTGACCATGCCGCCGTGTGCGCCGGGAGTGAAGCGGAAGTGCGCCACGTTGTCCGACCGGCCGGCCTGCCAGCCCAGCTGCACCGTCCAGCGGCTGTCCTCGTTGCGCCACGCGTCCCAGGTGAGCTTGTCGGGGCTCAAGCCGCGGCCCACCAGCGCTGCGGTCACGGTCTCCAGCAAACTCATTACCGCGGGACCGTCGGCCAGCACCGGGTGCGCAGCGGTTGCCAGCTCGGCCGCGCGGTAGCGTTCCAGCAGCACCGGGTTGGCGAACCGCTGGATGCGGGCGACGTCGGATCCCGACGCGGCGGCCACTTGCTCGACCGATGCTCCGGCCCGGATCCGGGCTTGAATTTCCTTGGGGCTCAACATGTTCGTCACCACGATGTCAAGAGCGGGTTGCTCGGGGGGCATCGGCTCGCCGTCCAGCACGGCACGTAGCCGGTCGTCGGCGGGCAGCTTGAACTTCTCGGCCGAGCTGGCGCCTTCGCAGAGGACGTATTTGCCGTCGGGGTCTAGCCCAACCACCTTGAGTTCCCGCATGGCTTCTCCTCGCAGGTTCCGTGCAGGTCAGCGCCGGACCCGTCACGTGCGCACTCTAATGCGCCGAACGCCGTTAACCTGGTTGACACGCGGGGCGCGGGTCAGAGCCGCTCGACCACCCAGTCCACGCAGGCGATCAGGGCGCTGATGTCGTCGGGGTCCACCGCGGGGAACATCGCGATCCGCAACTGGTTGCGGCCGAGTTTGCGGTACGGCTCGGTGTCGACGATGCCGTTGGCCCGCAGCGTCTTGGCCACCGCCGCAGCGTCGACCTCGTCGACGAAGTCGATGGTGCCCACCACCTGCGAGCGCAGCGCCGGATCGGCGACGAACGGGGTGGTGTAGGAGCGTTCCTCGGCCCAGGAGTACAGCCGCTGTGACGAGTCCGCGGTGCGCTTGACCGCCCAGTCCAGGCCGCCGTTGCCCAGCAGCCAATCGAGTTGCTCGGCCAGCAGTATCAGCGTGCCGACCGCGGGGGTGTTGTAGGTCTGGTTCTTGACGCTGTTCTCGATCGCGATCGGCAGTGAGAGGAAGTCCGGCACCCAGCGACCGGACGTCGCGATCGCCTCGACGCGGGCCAGTGCGGCCGGGCTCATCGCAGCCAGCCAGAGGCCGCCGTCGCTGGCGAAGTTCTTCTGCGGCGCGAAGTAGTAGGCGTCGACCTCGGTGATGTCGACCGGCAACCCGCCGGCGCCCGAGGTGGCGTCGATGACGACGAGTGCGTCACCGGAGTCGGCCGGCCGCCGCACCGGCACCGCGACGCCCGTCGAAGTTTCGTTGTGCGCCCAGGCGATCACGTCGACGGACGGGTCGGACTGCGGCTCGGGTGCACTGCCCGGGTCGGCCTTGACGATGATCGGGTCGCCGACGAACGGGTTCTTGGCCACGCCCGAGGCGAACTTCGCGCTGAACTCGCCGTAGGTCAGGTGCAGCGAGCGCTTGTCGATCAAGCCGAAGGCGGCGGCGTCCCAGAACGCGGTCGCTCCGCCGTTGCCCAGGATGATCTCGTACCCGTCGGGCAGCGAGAACAGCTGCGACAGGCCCTCGCGCACCCGGCCCACCAGGTTCTTGACCGGCGCCTGGCGGTGCGAGGTGCCGAACAAGTGAGCCGCGGTAGTGCTGAGCACCTGCAACTGCTCGGGGCGCACCTTGGACGGGCCGCAGCCGAAGCGTCCGTCGCGTGGTTTGAGGTCGGCGGGAATTTCGAGGGAAGTCGTGAGCTGTTCAGCCATGACGATCAGGGTAGTGAGCGGCGTGGGGTGACCGACAAATCGGGACCCCGCAAGGCCGCTGACTGGCGCTCCATGTGACCTGGCCCACAGCGAGTCGGGCGGTGCGGGCTAGGCCACAGTCGGTTGGCGCAGTCTGGTGGATTCCCGGTACCGGCGGTATCGTGTTGTTTACACGTCCGATGTAAACACCTCGTTGGGGAGGCTTGAATGGCTAGGACGCGCATGGTTCGACGGTGGCGCCGCAACATGGAAGTTCGAGACGACGCCGAGTACGTGGAAATGCTCGCCACACTGTCCGAGGGGTCGGTGCGGCGGAACTTCAACCCGTACACCGATATCGACTGGGACTCACCGGAATTCGCTGTCACCGACAACGACCCCCGCTGGATCCTGCCGGCGACCGACCCGCTGGGCCGCCACCCCTGGTATCAGGCGCAGCCAGACGACGTGAAGATCAAGATCGGGATGTGGCGCCAGGCCAACGTGGCCAAGGTCGGCCTGCACTTCGAGTCCATCCTGATCCGCGGCCTGATGACCTACACCTTCTGGGTGCCCAACGGCTCGCCGGAATACCGGTACTGCCTGCACGAATCGGTCGAAGAGTGCAACCACACCATGATGTTCCAAGAGATGGTGAACCGGGTCGGCGCCGATGTTCCGGGCATGCCGCGCCGGTTGAAGTGGATCTCGCCGCTGGTGCCGCTGGTGGCCGGGCCGCTGCCGGTGGCGTTCTTCATCGGCGTGCTCGCCGGCGAGGAGCCGATCGACCACACCCAGAAGCAGGTGCTTCGCGAGGGCAAGGCGCTGCACCCGATCATGGAGCGGGTGATGGCGATTCACGTGGCCGAGGAAGCCCGCCACATCTCCTTCGCGCACGAGTTTTTGCGCAGGCGGTTGCCGAATCTAACTCGGCGGCAACGGTTCTGGGTCTCGCTGTACTTCCCACTGACCATGCGGGTGCTGTGCAACGCGATCTTGATCCCGCCGAAAGCCTTCTGGGACGAGTTCGACATCCCGCGCTCGGTGAAGAAGGAACTGTTCTTCCGCTCGCCGGAGTCGCGAAAGTGGTTGCGAGACATGTTCTCCGACGTGAGGATGCTGGCCTACGACACCGGTTTGATGGAAAACCGGTCGGCCCGCCTGATGTGGCGGCTCTGCAAGATCAACGGCAAGCCGTCGCGCTACCGCAGCGAGCCGCAGCGCCAGCACCTGACCGCTGTGCCGGCCGCCTGAAGATTCCGCGAGTTCACTTGTGCCGCACGTAATTACTCAGTCGTGCTGCAATGACGGGTCCTGCGTTTTCGCGTGTCCGGTCAATTGCATCCACCCATCCCCGGACGAGCCGGGCTACGCGACGTCGGAGATGCTGTATATCGACCCGGTGGCCTGCGTAGACTGCGGCGCCTGTGTCAGTGCCTGCCCCGTCGGCGCTATCGTGCCCGACAGCAAGCTGGACCTCAAGCAGTTGCCGTTCGCGGAGATCAACGCGTCGTTCTATCCGGAGCGCCCCGCCGGCGAGAAGTTGCCGCCGACTTCGAAGCTGGCCGCGGTGCTTCCGGCAGCCGAGGTGCGCGCCCGACACGAGCCGCTGACGGTGGCCATCGTGGGATCGGGGCCGGCGGCGATGTACGCCGCCGACGAACTGCTGGTCCAGCAGAATGTGCGGGTCAACGTCTTCGAAAAGCTACCCACCCCATATGGTTTGGTGCGGGCCGGGGTGGCGCCGGATCATCAGCACACCAAGCAGGTGACGCGGTTGTTCGACCGGGTGACCGCCGACCATCGGTTCCGGTTCTTCCTCAACGTCGAAGTCGGCGAACACCTGAGCCACGCCGAACTGCTGGAGCACCACCATGCCGTGCTGTACGCGGTGGGTGCGCCCGACGACCGTCGCCTCGACATCGAGGGCATGGGCCTGCCGGGTACCGGCACCGCCACCGAACTGGTCGCCTGGATCAACGGCCATCCCGAATATGCTTCGCTGCCAGTCGATCTCAGCCACGAGCGGGTGGTGATCATCGGCAACGGCAACGTCGCGCTCGACGTCGCGCGGCTGCTGACCGCCGACCCGGACGAATTGGCTCGCACCGACATCGCCGACCATGCGCTGAAGGCGTTTCGCAAGTCGGCGGTGCGGGAGGTGGTGATCGCGGCCCGCCGCGGACCCGCCCACTCGGCGTTCACCCTGCCCGAGCTGATCGGGCTTACTGCGACCGCCGATGTGGTGCTCGACGCCGACGACCACCGACGGGCGCAGCAGGACCTGGCCACCGCGTCGGATCGACTGACCCGCAAGAAGCTGGAGATCCTGGCCGCGCTCGGTGGCAGCTCGGAGCCGGCGTCGCGGCCGCGTATCCGGCTGGCCTATCACCTGACGCCGCGACGCGTCCTCGGTGCTGCGCACGCCACCGGGGTCGAGTTCGACGTCACCGGCACCGATGAGACACGTCGCATCGACGCCGGCCTGGTGCTGACCTCGATCGGCTACCGCGGCAAGGCAATTCGCGACCTGCCGTTCGACGAGGTGGCGGCCGTCGTCCCCAACGACGGCGGCCGCGTCGTCGACCTCGCCGGGCAGCCCGTCGTCGGCGCCTACGTCGCCGGCTGGATCAAGCGCGGACCCACCGGCTTCATCGGCACCAACAAGTCGTGCTCGCTGCAGACCATCCAGGCGCTAGTGGCCGACTTCAACGCCGGGAAGCTGACTGACCCGGCGGCCAAGCCCGCGGCTCTGGCCAAGCTGGTGGCCGCCCGCCAGCCGGCAGTCGTCGACTCCGCGGGATGGCGCGCCATCGACGCCGCCGAAGTTGCGCGCGGCAGCGCGGTCGGACGGCCGCGGGTCAAGTTCACCGACGTCGCCGAGATGCTCGCGGTTGCCGCCGAGCTGCCGCAGGCGCCGACCCGGGGCCAGCGCCTGCTGGCACGGCTGCGCCGCTAAGCCTGCGCGGACATCGCCTCGGCGATCTCCTCCATGCTGACCTCGCGGACGGGCTGCCCCAGTGACCAGTTGTGCCCGAACGGGTCGGCGATCACGCCGTAGCGGTCACCCCAGAACTGGTCTTCCAGCGGCATCACCACGGTGGCGCCGGCGTCCAGAGCGCGCTGGAACTTGGCTTCGACGTCGGTGACGGTCAGGTGAATGGTCACCGGGGTGCCGCCCAGGGCCTTCGGGGTCATCGACTTGCCGCCGCACATCTCCGGGAAGTCGTCGGCGAGCATCACCATGAAGCCGTTGATCTGCACCGAGGCGTGGATTAGCCGGCCATCGGGGCCGGGGATGCGGACGAGTTCGACGCCGTCGAATGCCTTGACGTAGAAGTCGATCGCGGCGGCAGCGTCGTCGACGACGAGGTGGGGGGACAGCGTGGGTTGGACGGTGATGGCCATGGCTTACTCCTAGGGTTCGATGTGCCTTCGCCGGTATTGACCAGGGTCATGACGAAAACTCATCGCTGTTCAGCGCTCGGAATTCGCCAGTTGCCTTAGCGGGCGAGGGCGCCGGGCGCTCACGCCCGGGCGAGGACGGCGTCCCAACCCGGCACGGATTCCGGGCTGCGCGGGTCGGGGCCCACGTAGATCGCGGACGGGCGGACCAGCTTGCCGAGCCGCTTCTGCTCCAGGATGTGCGCACACCAGCCGGCGGTGCGGCCACAGGTGAACATCGCGGGCATCATCTCCGCGGGTACCTGGGCGAAGTCCAGGATCACGGCTGCCCAGAACTCGACGTTGGTCTCGATCGGCCGGTCGGGGCGGCGCTCCCGCAGTTCAGCCAGGGCGGCCTGCTCGAGAGCCGCAGCGACCTCGTACCGCGGTGCGTTCAGCCGCTTGGCGGCGGTCCGCAACACCCGGGCGCGGGGGTCTTCGGCGCGGTAGACGCGGTGCCCGAAACCCATCAGCTTCTCGTTGCGGTCCAGGATGCCCTTGACCAGGCCGCGGGCGTCATCGGTGCGCTCGACTTCCTCGATCATGGGTAGCACCCGGGCCGGAGCGCCGCCGTGCAGGGGGCCGCTCATCGCTCCGATGGCGCCGGACAGCGCCGCGGCCACGTCGGCCCCGGTGGAGGCGATCACCCGCGCGGTGAACGTCGAGGCGTTCATCCCGTGCTCGGCCGCCGACACCCAGTAGGCGTCGATCGCCTCGACGTGGCGGGGGTCCGGTTCGCCCTGCCAGCGGGTCATGAAACGTTCTGTGACGGTTGAGCATTCGTCGATGACGCGTTGCGGAACCGCGGGCCGGTAGATGCCGCGCCCAGATTGCGCGACGTAGGACAGCGCCATCACCGATGCGCGGGCGAGTTGGTCGCGAGCGGTGGGCTCGTTGGTGTCCAGCAGCGGCTTGTACCCCCAGATGGGCGCCAGCATGGCCAAGCCCGCCTGAACGTCGACGCGTACGTCGCCGGTGTGGATCGGCAACGGGAACGGTTCGGCCGGCGGCAGGCCGCGCCCGAAGTCACCGTCGACGAGGAGTGCCCAGACGTCACCGAAATGGACGCGGCCTACCAGGTCCTCGATATCGACGCCGCGGTAGCGCAGCGCGCCGCCATCTTTGTCCGGTTCGGCGATCTTGGTGGTGAATGCCACCACGCCTTCCAAGCCTGGGACGAAATCCTCGGGGACCACAGTCATGGGGCTTGATTCTTGCACTTACGCGCCGGTCGGTTACTACCGGCCGGTAACCGGCGACGAGTAGCGTGGGCGCGGTGACCGGACCTGAGGAGAATCGCCTGGCTGCGATGCGGGCGGAGTATGGATCCGTCGAGAAGGACGGCAGCCCGGATCTCGATGCGAACTGGTTGGCCGATGGCTGGCTGGTTCTGTTCCGCAGCTGGATGGACGACGCCGAACGCGCCGGAGTCGCCGAACCCAACGCCATGGTGGTAGCCACCGTCTCCGAGGGACGGCCGGTGAGCCGATCGGTGCTGTGCAAAGGCGCCGACGAAAACGGGATCACCTTCTTCACCCACTACAACTCGGCCAAGGGACTCGAGTTGGCGGCGACGCCGTACGCGTCGGCGACCTTTCCTTGGTATCTGCTGGGGCGTCAGATCCATGTCCGGGGTGCGGTCACCAAGGTCGCACCGGAGGCGACCGAGGATTACTGGTCCAAACGGCCGCGCGGGTCGCAATTGGGGGCCTGGGCCTCCCATCAGTCGCAGCCGATCGCCTCGCGGGCGGCGCTGCTCGACCAGCTCGCGGCGGTGACGGCGCGGTTCGCCGACATGGAGCGGGTGCCGGTGCCGCCGAACTGGGGTGGGTATGTGATCGCGCCCGAGGTGGTGGAGTTCTGGCAGGGCCGAGAGAATCGGGTGCACAACAGGATTCGGGTAGCCGGTGGTGTCGTGGAGCGGCTGCAGCCCTAACTGATTTCGGCTTGAGCCTTAGCCGCGAGTGTGACCGGGCCGAGATTTTCGGGGCTGGATTTCGCGGTGGGGTTACCTTCGCGAGAGTTCGTCGAAGCGGGCAAGTGCGGCGTCAAGGTCCTTTTCGTCGAAAACCTCGCAACGACTCACCAATTCGCCCTCGAAGATGATCACGCTGATCACCCGCCACTCGGCTTGGAAACCCTCGTGCGAGGTCTCGCGGGTCAAGTGGGTGATGACGGCTCCGCGTTCGTTCAAACGTGGCGCCGCCACAATGCGGTAACTCAGCTCGGACGGCGCCCGCCATGCCGCGTCGAGTAGCGCGGGCATCTCGCCGGGCGCAATCGACGCCCCTTTGCGGTGATTGATGTTCACCCAATCCGGTGTTGCTGCAAAGAGTTCACGACGGTTGAGCGCGGCGAAACCCTGGTTGATCGCCGACCAGGTGTCCAGGTACGGCGCGGCCTCACCAGCACGGTAGCGGGCGTCCAGCTCGGCGAAGGCAGCATCGACGTCATCGGGGTCGAATACGACGACCGCCTTGATCCGCTCGTCGGCATCGATCTCGACGAGGTTGAGCACGTCGGTTTGGAACATCGCAGAATGCAGAAGAGTGAGCGTGATACGCGTGCCGCGGTTCGCAATTGGAGATGAAGTCAGGTCGCTGGTACCGGCTTCGGCGATGGCCCGCATATTCGCGACATTGGCCTCTCGACCGCGGAGCGTTCCCGAGCCCACCACCTGGCGGCGATCGTCTGTGCAGATGTCTTCGGCATACATCTGCGCCAGGGCAGTCCAGTCGCGAGCGGCGAAGCGCCTGAAGAAACGTTCGTACACCTGGCATGCTGCGCTCTCAAGCTGCGGTGTTGGCTGGCTGAGCTGATCGAATCTCGCGATCGCGAGGTCTAGATCGGATTCGTCGAAAATCTCGCAGCGGTTGCACACCTCCCCGTCGAGCATCGCGAGGTTGACATACCGCGACTCTGTCTGCAGTCCTTGATTCGAGGTCCCTCGCGCCGCGTGAATGACAACGGCTCCGGATTCACCCAGTCGGTGTACGGCCTCGATATAGACGGTTTGTTCCCGATAGAGATCCCAAGAGGCACGGAAGAATTCGGTGAGCTCTCCGGGTGCGAACGCCACCGGGCGATGGTCGATATTGACAAAATCCGGTGTAGTCAGCGGGATTTCGCGCCGATTGAGCGCGGCGTAACCATCAGTGATGGCCGACCAGGTGCGTGCGTAGGGGGCGGCCTCGCCGGCCAGATAGCAGTCATCGAGTTTCGCTATGGCGGCGTCGAAGTCATCGAGGTCGAACACGACGCGCCCTAATATCTTCTCGTCGGAATCGATTTCGACCACGGCGAGCACATCGATGCCGAATGCGTCCGGACGATCGTCGCCGAACGCAGTACGGACACGGTTCAGCACGACACGCTCCCCGCGGGTCGCGATGGTGTCAGTGACCATGCTCACAACCCCGGCCCTGGCGACTACCGAGATTTCGGCCATCACCTCGCCGCGGCCCTGCCGAAGTCCAGACCCCACCACCTTGCGGCGATCGTCCTAGAAGGCGTTGGTGGCCAGCGCTTGCGCCACTGCGTCCCAGTCGCCGGCGACGAAATACGAGTCGATCCGCCGGCACACTCTGGTCGCTGCGTTTTCGGGTCGTACCACCTGTTCGCTGAGCTGATCGAACTTTGCCAGCGCAGCGCCGAGGTCCGCCTCATCGAATACCTCGCTACGGTCGATCAGGTCGCCTTCGATGGTTAGGAGGTTGATCTCTTGCCACTCGGCGTCGAAACCCTCCGGCGACGTCACATCCGTCGCCTCGGCGACGACCGCCCCGAGGTCGTTCAGTCGATGCACGGCCACCACGTAGATGGTGGACTGCGGCGCGAGTTCCCAGGTGGCGCGGATATACGGGACGAGGTCGCCCGGAGAGAACGCTCTTGCTCGGCGGTGGTCGAGATTCACCCAGTCCGGCGTCACGGAGGGGAGTTCGCGTCCGTTGAACGCCGCGAAGTTCCGCATGATCACCGACCAGGTGTGGGCGTACGCGGACGCCTCGCCAGCCAGATATCGGCGATCGAGTTCCTCGAAGGCGGCGTCGAGGTCAGCGGGGTCGAATATCACCGTGCCCGAGACCCTCCCGGTGGTGTCGATCTCAGTGATCTCCAATGTTTCGACGCCCAACGCGTCGGAGCGCGGGTCAGGCGCCTCGAACTTCACGCGGCGAAGGCAGAGGCGTTCACCTCGCAGCGCGAGCGGTGTCGTGGCGATGCCCGCGGCCGAGCCCGAAATCGCGCGGACCTTGTCGATCGCTGCAGCGCGGCCGCCGGTCTCGCGGCGTAGCCCCTGCCGTCGATCATCGACTCGGGTGTCGTCGGCGTACAACGCGCCGACTTCGTCCAGCCGTCCAGCAGCGCAGAATGCGTAGCGCTGGTCGCCCACTCGAGTCGCACTGTTGTGCAACGTAGTTCGCGGGCGTGCCTGCTGCAGCCGTGCGTGAGTGGTGTCGAGTTCAGTGACCGCCACGTCCATGTCTTCGAGGTCGAACCACACCTGAAGGTCGATCCGCCCGTCCGCGTCGATGCGGCAGAGTTGAAGGAACTCGTCGTGTGGTGATCCCGCGCTCGCGTCGGCGGTCCCGACCGTAAGTCGAGTCAGTGCCAGGCGGTCTCCTCGTACAGCGACGACGCCGACGATGCGGAACCGCAGTGCGCCGTTCTCGCATACCCGCCTGACTTTCTGCGGCCACGGGCCGGCAGGCAGGTCATCGACGGCAAAGCCGACAACTCGGCGGCGGCTCTCCACGATTACCGACGGCGAAAACAGCCGCTCCAGCTCGTCCCAAGCTTCGCGATCCACCGCCACCGCGACTTGGCCGGCTGACCGCACACAGGCGTTGTCCAGTTCGACGCTGGCTGCTACGGCTGCGGCGGGCGCCAACGTCGAACTGTGGCCGGCGAGCAGAAGACGTGCCGTATCGGCAAGTGCGGCTGCCTGTTTCCGCTCGTACAGATCGACGGCTCGCTCGGCGGCCGCGCGAGATCCCGCCATGTCGCCGGCGCCGTGCAGGACCGTTGCGAGTGTGAGGCACGCATCGCCGTGATCGACCAACGCGTCGGTACGCTCGGCCAGAGCGACGGCATCTTCGGCGATCCTTCTGGCCTGCTCGTGATCGCCTGAGCGGGTGAGCAAGTGCGCCCGCAGCGTGCGCCACGCAATCGACGCCTTCAACACGTGGCCGGCCAACCGCTCACTTTCCGAACACAACTCGGCCGCCTCGGGTTCACGATCGAGCAGCAGACAGGCCCGACCCAGCAGCGCGGCGGTCTCGGCGGTATCGGCATCCAAGCCCAAGCGACGGAAACCGTTGTAGGCCTTGCGCAGATGCCGCTCAGCCATGGCAGGATCACCGGCGACCATTTCGACGATGCCGGCGAACTGCTCCACCTCGAGCAGTGCGTGCCGCAAGCCGAGCTCGGTGACCGTGCGCCGGGCCGAGTCGATCATGCGCCGGCCCGCGGCCGCGCGACCGCGAAACGCCTCCAGCACGGCCTGGCACCGTGTCGAGGTGGCCTCGACCGTGGGTGATTCGGTGGTGATGCGCAGCAGTCGCACCACGTCAAGACACCGACCACCGGCTCGCGGAACGGGATTGGGACCCCACAGCGCCGCCACGGGTGCGCCCGCCAGCACCGCGTTCACCCGGCGGTGGTCGCGTGCCCGCCGGGCCGCGGTCAGGGCGTCGTCCAGGGCGACTTCGCAGTCGCCGATACGCCCGAGGCGGGCCAGGCACCCGGCCCGAACGGTATGAGCCTTGGCTTCCCCTGCCGCGTCGTCCAGTTCGGCCAGCCTGGCGGCTGCCGCGCCGAGCGCGGCTTCGACCTCGTCGAGCCGTTCGGGGCGGATCAGCATGGACAGTTGCCCGTCGAAGCACGTCGCCCACGCCGCCAACCGCATCAAATGAGCTGTCGCCGAACGTAGTTGCGCCACGGCGCCCGATGCCGACGCCATGTCACCCGCGGCCAGCAGCGCCTCGCAGCGCGCCACCAGCAGCTCGGCGGCCTGCTCGTCGCGGTCAGGCAGTTCCTCGTCGATTTCCTCCAACGCGTGCAGCGCATGGCCGTACAAGTCGGCCGCCCCTTCGTAGGCCAGCCGGGCCATCGCCTGATCCGCGGCCCGACGACAGTAGAACACTGCCTTGGATGCGTTTCCGGCCCAGGCGCATTCGAAGTAGTGGTGGGCCAACTCGGCGAGCATCGGGTCGTCAGCGCCTGGCTGGTTTTCCAGCGTGGTGGCGATGCGCTGGTGCAGCCGCATGCGTCGCACCGAAGCCAACTCGGCGAGCAGCGACTGACGAACCAGGGCGTGGTTGAACCGGTAACGACCACCGGGCTCCTCGATGACCAGGCCGGCTTTGGCCGCTTCGTCGAATGCGTCGACGAGATCCTCACCGACCACCTGCTCCACCAGCTCAACCGCAAACCGGCTGCCCACCACCGCCGCGGCGGAAAGGGCCTTGTTGGTCTCCATGGAGAGTCGAGAAAGCCGGCGGCTCACCGCCTCCCGCACACCCTGCGGCAAGGTGCTCTGGTCCCACACACCGCCGCTCTCGTCGACATGTCGTAAGGCCTCGATGAGGAAGAACGGGTTACCACCGGTGACCGATGCCAACGCGTGGGCGAGTTGCTCGTCTTCGTAACCGGCCTCGGCGACATAGGCGGTCACGTCGTGCTCGTCCAGGCCGCTCAGGCTCAACCGGCTCGCGGTGCCGTCACGGTGCAGGTCCGCCAGCATCGCCGCCAGCGGGTGAGAGCGGTCCAGGTCGGTGCTGCGGTAGGTCCCCACCACCTGGACACGGGCGTGGTCCCCGAAGCGCAGCAGGTGGCGCAACAGCAGCAGCGTCGGCTTGGCGGCCCAGTGTAAGTCGTCGAGTATAAGACCCAAAGGCGCTGCAGCAGAAGTTATTTCGAGCAAAGCGACGACGGCGTCGAACAATGCGTAGCGCTCCGTGTCGGGATCAGCACTGGCCGGTGCCGGCAAATCCGGGACGATGTCTGGCAATCCGGGAACCAGCGGGAGCAGCGCTTCGACACCGCGCAGTCCCCGTAGCCGATCGGCACCGACGCACGGCACCAGCCAACGCAACGCTTCGGCGAACGGCTGATACGGCGCGCCGAGGTCTTCGTCGCAGCGGCCGTACAGGACCGCCGCCCCGTGCCCGTACGCCTGTTGCGACCATTCGCCGGCCAGGCGCGTCTTGCCGACGCCCGGTTCGCCGGCGATCAGCACGGCGTGCGTGCCACGGGCCTGCCAGGCCGAAATGAGTTGCGCGAGTTCGGGCCCGCGGCCGACGAACGGGCCGGGTCCGATCAGCACCGGCGGCAGCGCCGGCCGCTCGATGGGCGCCGCCGTCGGCCGCGGCTGCGGCGCGGTGTCCAGCCGCAGTTCGAAAACGTGCTCGGGTCGCGCCAGATTCTTCAGGTTGCGCATACCCAGATCGTCGAGCACGACATCGTCGGCCAGGGAGTCGACGACGAGTTCGGCGACGGCACCCGAGCATAGGATCTGCCCGCCGGTGGCCAGCGAGCGTAGCCGCGCAGCGCGGTTGACCGCCCGGCCGAAGTAGTCGCCGTCGCGAAGCTCGACCTCACCGCTATGCAGCGCCACCCGAATTCGCATCGGCTGCGCCAACTCCCACGGTTCGTGACCGATCGCTTCCTGCATCTCGATGGCGGCGGCGGCCGCCGCGGACGGACGCTCGAACACCGAGAAGGTCGCGTCGCCCTCGCCACGCGTCTTGACCAGCCGTCCGCCGCGGGCGGTCACGACCTGCTCGACGAGTTCGTCGTGACGGGCCAGTGCGATCGCCATGGCTCCGGCGTCCAATTCCCAGGCGGCAGTAGATCCCTCGATATCGGTCAGCAGGAAGGTAACTGCCCGCGTTACGGACGGGAGTTGTTGTTCCACAAAGACGTCCAGCGATGCGTCCTGCGCGACCAGAGCCGCCTCGAGGCGCCGCAGTTCCGGTCCGGGGTCCACTCCCAGCTCGTCGGCGAGCATTGTCCGGGCCCGTTGGTAGGCGCCGAGGGCCTCCCCTTGCCGGCCGGCCCGGTAGAGCGCGAGCATCAGCTGGCCCCAACGCCTTTCGCGGAGCGGCGCCTCGGCCACCGCGGCTTCGAGGTCGCCGATTATCTCGGCGGCGCGGCCGGTTGCCAACAGTGCGTCGGCCCGGTCTTCGACGAGCGCGGCGTGGCCTTCGATCCAGCGGGTCTTTTCCGAGATGCCGCGCCGGCCGTCGGGCAGTTCGGGGATTCCGCGCCACAACGCCAGCGCTTCCTCGAAGCGGGCCACCGCCTGTCCGGGGTCGCCGGCGGCGGCCGCATCCCGTCCCGCGCGGGCAGCCGCCCGGTAACGCGAGGCATCGATGTCCGCCCCGGTGAGCTTCCAGCCCAAGCCCTCGGTTAACACGAAGCCGTCGCCCAGGGTGCGTCGCAGCGCGGAGATGTGGGTTTGCAGGGCCTTGTCCGCGGTGCGGGGCGGATCGGTGCCCCACAGCAGTTCCAGGAGGGTGTCCGCGGGGACGACGGAGCCGAGGTGCAGGCCCAGCATGGTGAGCAGAGCGCGTGGTTTGGCGCCCGGTATGACGACGGGCGCGCCGCCCTGCCGGACCTGAAGAGGCCCTAAAACCCCCAGTTCCACGTCTTGAAGGGTAGTCACATCAGCCATCGTCGGTAAGACGATTCAACGCGCGGTCAAGGTCGAGTAAAGACCGCGGACAGCGTCACGGACCGATCGGCCGGAACGGCTGCTCTTCAATGTCCTCGCCGATGACCAGTGCCGACCCTGCGGACACTTCGCGCCACATCCCGGGTAGCTCGGTCAGCGGCTCGGAAACAACCACTCGGGCGGCGTCACCAAAATGCCCCAACCGTTCACTCTCGGGATACAACATCCGCACCGAATCCGGATCTTCGCTCACGAACAAGGTGTTGGCCTCCGGGCCGCTCGCATAGCGGACGGCATAGAGCCGTTGCCCGTCGCTGACCCCCAATGTCATCTGCAGCGCGGGTTCGGCCACTCCGGCCGCGGTGGCGGCCGCTTCGACGAAACCCGCCATCCGCGCCAGGGCGCCGAGGGGGTCGTCGGTGAGACCGAAGGTGAGCGCGAGGTGAAACAACAGCTCCGAATCGGTGGAGCCGGCGATGTTGTCGAACAGGTCCGGGCGCACGGCCAACAGCAGATCCCGTCGCAGCCGCCGGTATTCGCCGACGTGCCCGTTGTGTACGAAAAGCCAGTTACGCCAACGGAATGGGTGGCAGTTGGTCTGTTGCACCGGAGTGCCGGTACCCGCACGCACATGCGCAAGGAACAGTCGGGTGCGGATCTCGGTAGCCAGCTCGAGCAGGTTGTCATCACCCCACGCCGGGGTGATGCTGCGGAACAGAGCCGGCTCGGCGCGGTGCTCATACCAGCCCAGTCCGGTGCCGTCCCCGTTGGGAATGTCCATGTTCGGCGCGTGCCGACGGCTCTGCTCGATCAGTGAGCGCTGCGGATCATGCAACAGCTCGCGGGGCGCGATCGGGGCACCCAGGTACCCAACCCACCGACACATGTCTGAGCTCCTTAATGCGCTGCACGCGCCGTCTCGCGGATCACCTTGTGCACGAACGCCAGCTTGCGGACCACCGCGGGCGGAATCTCGAACGGGTACAACGGGTTCTTGCCCATGGCGGTGTTGACGCGATTGAAGCTCAGCGCCAACCACTTCCAGTCCTCCAGCAGCGCCTCGATCGGCGCATCCTCGTAGGACTCCCGGGGCACGACGTCACGTTGCATCAAGAAACGGACCTTCTCGGCATGCAGGATCAGCCCGGACTCCCGGGCGGTGTCGATGGTGCCGGTGATGTGCAGGTAGTGGGCGAAGCACTCGGCGAAGTCCTCCCACGGGTGCATCGTCGCGTACTCGGAGATAAACGAGTCGGCCCAATCGGGCGGGGCGCCGAACTTGTAGTGCCAGGCAATCTCGGCTTGGTAGTCGGCGCGCTCGTCGCCGAAGATCTCCCGGCACTCGGCGAGATAGTGCTGGTCGCCGGTTTCCACCAGGATGTTCTGGTAGTAATGGCCGACCTCGTGACGGAAATGGCCCAGCATGGTGCGGTAGGGCTCGCCGAGTCGGACCCGCAGTGATTCGCGGTATGCGTCCAGCGATTCCACCAAGTCGATGGTGATCACCCCGCCGGCGTGGCCGATCGTGACTCGCTGACCATCGCTGTGACTGGACAGCAGATCAAACGCCAGGCCGCCGTCTTTGCGCCAGAACGGGTCGACGGGCAAGCCGATGTCGATCAGCTGATAAACCAACCGCCGCAACGCAATTCCGGTGGACACCAGCTTTTCCTGCGCGATGGTGTCATCGGCTTCGGGTTCGCGACGGATCAGGGAATGGGCCAGACACCGCCCTCGTTTACCGCCCAATTCGTGTTCGTCGGGCACCAGCCAGTTGCAGTCCAGGCTGGTCGATTTCGCACACGGAATCCAGGTCTGGCTGTCGATTTTCGCCACGCCCGACGAGGTCGCGACCATGGCACGGCTGGGGACGTGCAAGCCGAGTTCCACCGCGCAGCCCGGGCAGCGTCGCGACTCGAAAGGGACGAAGCTGTGGCAGAGCGGACATGCGAACGCGCGCACGCAGCGAGCCTAGCCCTGCCAGCTGCGTTTTGACTCGCGGCGCACCACTACGCTCGTCGACGATGCCCCTCTTCGCGGACACCGCGCCCTTGCGCTCGCCCGATTTCCGCCGACTCTGGGTTGCCGGGATTCCGACCGTCATCGGCGCCAACCTGACGATCTTCGCGGTGCCGGTCCAGATCTACGCGCTGACCCAGAACTCCGCGTATGTCGGGCTGGCCGGTTTGTTCTCATTGCTGCCGCTGGTGGTGTTCGGCCTGCTGGGTGGAGCTTGGGCCGACGCCATGGACCGGCGGGTGCTGCTGATCGTCGCGTCTTGCGGGCTGGCGGTGTCCTCGGTGCTGCTGTGGTTGCAGGCGCTGCTGGCGCTCAACGACGTCTGGGTGGTGCTGTGTCTACTGGCGGTGCAGCAGGCGTTCTTCGCCGTCAACTCGCCGGCGCGCTCGGCGGCCATCCCGCGGATGGTGCCCGGCGAGCAACTGCCGGCCGCCAATGCGCTGAACATGACCGTGGGGCAGTTCGGCGCGATTGCCGGTCCGCTGCTGGCCGGGGTGCTGCTGAACTGGGTCGACCTGTCCGCGTTGTATCTGCTCGACGCGGTGACGTGCCTGTTGCCGATCTGGGCGACATTCCGGCTGGCGCCGATGCCCGCCTTGGAACCCGACGGCACAAACCGGTGGGGTCTTGGGGCGGTGCTGGACGGCTTCCGGTACCTGGCCGGCAACACCGTGGTGCTGATGTCGTTCGTCGTCGACCTGATCGCCATGATCTTCGGCATGCCGCGCGCACTGTTCCCGCAGCTGGCGCATCAGAGCTTCGGCGGCCCCATCGAAGGAGGGTCGGCGATGGCGTTGCTGTCGGCGGCCATCGCGGTCGGCGCGGTGGCCGGGGGAGTGTTCTCCGGGTGGTTTCCGAAGGTCCGGCGCCAGGGGCTGGTGATCGTCGTCTCGATCGTGGTGTGGGGCCTGGCGATGGTGGGGTTCGGGCTGGCCAGCGGGCTGGCGCACGGCCGGACAGGCGCAGTGCTGTGGGGCGCGGTGGCGTTCCTGGCCGTCGGCGGCGCGGCGGACATGGTGTCGGCGGCATTCCGGTCGACCATCCTGCAGCAGGCTGCCTCCGACGACGTGGTGGGGCGGCTGCAAGGGGTGTTCGCCGTGGTGGTCGGCGGCGGCCCGCGGCTGGCCGACACCCTGCACGGCGCCGCGGCCGCGGTGGTCGGAACGACCGCAGCGGCGGCCGGTGGCGGGGCGCTGGTGGTGCTCGGTGTGGTCGTCGCCGCCTTGATTGCGCCGGCATTCATCCGGTACCGCGCGCCATCGTCACTCCCACGGCGAGATTGAGTAGTCGGCTACTCAAGCTGGTCGACTTGCATCGGGTGAGACTTTCGACATGTCTCAGGTGATGGTGGCGCCGGACGTCGTGCAGGCGGCGGCGGGGGATCTGGAATCTATCGGTTCGAAGCTGGGCGAGGTTCAGAAAGCGGTGGCCCCCGCGACCCTGGACGTGGCGCCGCCAGCCGCGGACGAAGTGTCGGCCGGCATTGCGCGCCTCTTTGCTGAACACGCCCAGGACTTTCACGCGGTGGCCCAGCAGGCGACGACCTACCAGCAGCAGTTCGTCAAGGCCTTGACGGCGAGCGGGTCGTCCTACGCCGCCGCCGAGGATTCGATCGCATCGCTCTTGCAGGCAGTGGATGCCAACGTGGCCTACTACACGACCGCCGGGCGAGCGTTGCTATCAATGCTGGTCAACATCCCCACAGCAATAGTGGGTTTTCTGGTGATTCCGCTGCTCTGGCCAATTCTGCCCTTGCTCCCCTTCCTTGTCGCTCAGCAGTTCCTGACGCTGTTTCTCGAGGTGCTCACCGGGGCGCCGATTTCGTATCCGTACATTTATGCGGATTGAACGGGTGGGTTGATCCCCTCGACCGCTGCGCCGGCAACGTTGCTGGCACGACGGTGAGATACGCGCGTTCGCGTGCTTCGCTGCCGCCGGGTCCAGATACGCCCGGTATTGGGAGCGCTGTCGCGACCACCGCCCCGGCTGTGATCGGCTACCCGTAGTTTCTGTCAGCCGAGGGGCTTCGGGGGTCATCCTCGAACACCAGCGCGACACCGGACTGACGCTCGGAGGCCCGCAGACCTGCAGACCCGACCCCGGGCAGGCACGCCGCTGCGATAACGACTACCTTCACCTATGACGCACCCAGTGCACACGCGTACGCACCGGGGCGGGCAGCCATATCAAGCCTGAGCGCAAAGGGGTTCTCGTGGGCGACACCGACGACACCGCATCTCTGAAGTACCCGGGTGGCGAGATCGACCTGAAGGTCGTCCATGCCACCGAAGGTGCCGACGGTATTGCGCTGGGTCCGCTGCTGTCCAAGACCGGACACACCACATTCGACAACGGCTTCGTCAACACCGCAGCCTGCAAGAGTTCCATCACCTACATCGACGGTGACGCCGGAATCCTGCGTTATCGCGGCTACCCGATCGACCAGTTGGCCGAGAAGTCCAACTTCATCGAGGTGTCCTACCTGCTGATTTACGGCGAACTGCCCACCGCCGACCAGCTGGCCGAGTTCACCGGGAAGATCCAGCTGCACACCATGCTGCACGAGGACCTCAAACGGTTCTTCGACGGCTTCCCGCGCAACGCCCACCCGATGCCGGTGCTGTCCAGCACGGTCAATGCGCTCTCGGCGTACTACCCGGACTCGCTGGACCCGACCGACAACACGCAGGTCGAGCTGTCCACCATCCGGCTGCTGGCCAAGCTGCCCACCATCGCCGCCTATGCCTACAAGAAGTCGGTGGGCCAGCCGTTCCTCTACCCGGACAACTCGCTGACCCTGGTGGAGAACTTCCTGCGCATGACGTTCGGGCTGCCGGCCGAGCCCTACCAGGCCGACCCCGAGGTGGTCCGTGCCCTGGACATGCTGCTGATCCTGCACGCCGACCACGAGCAGAACTGTTCGACGTCGACGGTACGGCTGGTCGGCTCGTCCCAGGCCAACCTGTTCACCTCGATCTCCGGCGGCATCAACGCGCTGTGGGGCCCGCTGCACGGCGGTGCCAACCAGGCGGTGCTCGAGATGCTCGAGCAGATCAAGGAGAGCGGCGACGACGTCGGCGAGTTCGTCCGCAAGGTGAAGAACCGCGAAGAGGGCGTCAAGCTGATGGGCTTCGGCCACCGGGTCTACAAGAACTACGACCCGCGCGCCCGCATCGTCAAAGAGCAGGCCGACAAGATCCTGGCCAAGCTCGGCGGCGACCCGCTGCTCGACATCGCCAAGCAGCTCGAAGAGGCCGCGCTGACCGACGACTACTTCATCGAGCGCAAGCTCTACCCGAACGTCGACTTCTACACCGGCCTGATCTACCGGGCACTGGGATTCCCGGTCCGGATGTTCACCGTGTTGTTCGCGCTCGGCCGGCTGCCCGGCTGGATCGCCCACTGGCGCGAGATGCACGACGAGGGCGACAGCAAGATCGGCCGTCCGCGGCAGATCTACACCGGCTACACCGAGCGCGACTACGTCGGCATGGACGGGCGCTAGTCTCCGCTCGCGGGGGGGTGGGTCACCACCGCCGAGGGTGTCCAGCACCGCCATCGCGGCGTTGTGACCCCCGATGCCTGAAACAGCGCCGCCGCGGCGTGCGCCGGCACCGCACACCATGATTCGGGGGGTGCCCGGTTGCCACGCCCCATCGGCGGGCCGGGGTGTCCAGCGGATCGTCGTCGGCGGCGAACGGCCAGTCCAGCGCACCGTGGAAGATGTTGCCCGCCGTCATGCCCAGCTTGTCCTGCAAGTCCGACGTGGTCGTCGTCTCGATACATGGGCGGCCGTGCGCGTCGGGTAGCAGCACATCCTGAATCGGTTCGGCCAGAACGGAATTCAGCGACTCAAGCACGGCATCGGTGAGTGCGGCGGCATCGGCTCGCAACGAGTGCGGGGTGTGCAGGCCGAACACCGTCATGGTGTGCACCCCGGTCAATTCGGGTGAGACGATGCTGGGGTCGGCCAGCGAATGACAGTAGGCCTCGCACGGCAGCGGATCCGGCACCGAACCGCCGGCGGCCCGCAGGTAGCCGGCGTCCAGCTGCGACCAGGTCTCGTTGATATGGAACGTCCCGGCGAAGGCCTGCTCCGGCGTGACAGTCTGATCGCGCAGGCAGGGCAGGCGTCGCAGCACCATGTTCACCTTGACTTGCGCACCTGGCGCCGACGCAGGCGCTGTGTCACCCATCAGGCCGGCCAACACCGACGGAGCGATGCCGGACAGCACGAACCGGCCCCGAACCACATGTTCGTCGCCCGCGCTGCGATACCGCACCTCGCCGTCCGGGGCGATAGCGAAAACGTCAGCGCCCGTTGATATCTCGACCCCAAAGCGAGTTGCCGCGGCGGCCAGCGCTGAGGTCATCGCGCCCATCCCGCCGATCGGGACGTTCCAGTCGCCGGTGCCGCCGCCGAGCACGTGGTACAGCAGGCAGATGTTCTGCATCAGCGACGGGTCGTCCAGTCGGGCGAACGTGCCGATCAGAGCGTCGGTGGCGATCACCCCGCGCACCACGTCGTTGTCCACCGCAGCGGCGATCGCGTGGCCGACCGGCTCCTCCGTCAGCGCCCGCCACGCCACCGCAGAGTCCCGGTCCGACCCGTCCACCACGAGTCGACGTACCTGGGTGCGGGTGCGCAGCGGTTCCAGCAGAGTGGGCCAGAGCCGCTCGGTGACCAGTCGGCAGCGCCGGTAGAAGTCTTCGAAGCCGTGCTCGTCGGCGCCGGCGCCGATCGAGCCGAACCCGCCGGGTGCGCCCACCAGCAGCCCGGTGCGGCCGCCCGTGCCGGGGTCCGGGGTGTAGGAGGAGTACGCCCGCCGGACCAGCCGGACCTGCGCGCCCAGGTCCGCCAGGATGCGCGACGGCAGCAGGCTGACCAGGTACGAATAGCGGGACAGTCGCACGTCGACGCCGTCGAAGACCCGCGCCGAGATCGCCGCCCCGCCGACCTGGCCTTGACGCTCTAGGACGCGCACCCGAAGACCGCCGCGGGCCAGATAGCCGGCCGCGACCAGGGCGTTGTGACCCCCCGCCGACCACGACTACGTCGTAGTCCATCTGCGGCTAGCCCGTGTAGCCCTCGACCTCGTCGGCCGGCCGCACGGCAGCTTCCCGGGGGGTCACCGCCCGTTTCGCGCAGCGCCCGCCGCTGTCGCAGCAGGTCCCAGCACTGATCGAGTTCGATCTCGATCCGTTGCAGCCGCTCATGCTCCTCAGTGGTCGAGATTTCGCCCTGCTGTAGCTGGGTCCGCAGCGTTTTCTCCTGGGCGACCAGGTCGCGGATATGCGCCAGGGTGTCGTGTTCGTTGGGTTTTCTCCCGTGGGTCATCGCCTCAGTCTGCCCGACAGTTCTCCGTAGATGCCGCTGGCACCGGCAAGTACTCGGTAGGCTGCATATCGCCTGGAAATCGCGGACAAACCCCGAATAGCAGCCGAGTGAGGAGCGATGGTCGGTACCGAGGTGGGTGTTGGCGAAGCGCCCGCAACCGCCGAAGCCGTCGACCACGCGCCGTCGACCCCGAAGTTCCGTCGGGTGCGGCCGGGTCGGCCGTGGCTGATCGGCGTGGCGGTGATCCCGTTGCTGCTCGCCCTGATCGGGTACGGCGTCGACGGGCGACCCATGGCCGTCAACGGTCCATCCGGCGATCTGCCGACCCTCACCAAACCCTCGACCAGCGTGTCGATCGCGCCGAGCCTGTCGCTGGCGCTGCTGTCGATCAGCCACACCGGCAACAGCGTCACGCTGATCGGCGACGTGCCGGACGCCGTGTCGAAGGCGGCATTGATGAAGTCGCTCAGGGGATTGCTGGCCCCCGGCGTCAACGTCGTCGACCAGCTCCGCACCGACCCGACGGTGCAGACGCTCGATTTCACCGGCGCGGACCCGGTGTTCGTCGCGGTCGCACCGATCCCCGACTTCAACCTCACGGTGGAGAGGGACACCGTCACGTTGAGTGGGACCGTCACGTCGCGCGATCAGAAGGACGCGGTGGCGCGGGCGGTCGCGGGTGTCTGGCCCAACGTGAACATCGTCAACAGGATCGTCGCCAAAACCCAGATCACGCCCAGCGCCCCGGCGCCGCCGGGCGCCCCTCCGGCACCTGGGGCGCCGCCGCCAACCGGATGCAACGATCTGCAGGCCGCCCTCAACGCCCTGACCGGAGGCCCGCTCACCTTCGGCGACGACGGAGTGAGCCTGACCACCCAGGACACCCAGGTCCTGATCCGGGTGGCTGACAAGCTCAAGACGTGTCCCACCGCGCGGTTGACCGTAAACGGTTACACCGACAACGCCAGCGCCGAAGCCATCAACATTCCGTTGAGCACCCAGCGGGCCACCGCGGTTGCCGAGTTCCTGATAGCCAACGGTGTGGCCCGCGACCGCGTCACCGCCAAGGGGTTGGGTTCGGCCAACCCGATCACCAGCAACGACACGCCCGAGGGACGCGCCAAGAACCGGCGCGTCGAGCTTGTGGTCGGCTAGGGAGAATCGGGCATGGGTTTTGTGATCCAGTGGCTGATCTACCTGGCCGCCTTCGTGGCCGGTTCCGCGGTGGCCTACGGGATTGTCGCGGTGATGACCAGGAGCGGTTCCAGGCAGGCTGATTCCGGACGCCTCGAACCGGCTGAAACCGCGATCGAGCCGGAGATGTCCGAGTCGCAGGCGCACCCGGCTGAATCCGAGTCGCCGCAGCCGCTTTGGCCCGACCCGTCGTTCGAGCCGGAACCCGAGACGGTTGAGCTTCACGTCGAGCCAGAGCCGGCGCCGGAGCTCGAGACGGACGAAATCCAGCTGGTCCCTGAGGTTTCCGAGGCAGCGGTAGCTGAAGGGGCGCTCGCCGAGCCCGAGGCGGTTGAGCCCGAGGTTGTCGAGCCGGATGTGGACGGGCCGGAGGCGGTCGAGTCACCCGCGGAAGCGCAAGTACCACAGCCGGTTTCGGGGATTTCTGATTTGCTCGCCGAGCCAGAGCCAGAGCCAGAGCCAAAGCCGAAGCCGGAGCCAGAGCCAGAGCCAGAGTCGGAGCCTAAGCCGGAGCCGGAGCCGGTCGAATTCCACACGGAGCCCGAACCTGACCCCCTGTCCGACGAGTCGGAGTCCGACCCTGAGCATGAACTGCCTCAAGCCAAGTGGCCCGGCCCTCCGTCCCAATGGCCCGGCCTGGGGGCACGACGGTGACCGATCACATGCACTGGTGGCTGGCCGCCGCCTCGTTTGTACTGGGCATGGTGCTGACAGTCACGCTGACTGC
Organism: Mycobacterium kiyosense; assembly: GCA_021654635.1. Lineage (NCBI taxonomy): Bacteria > Bacillati > Actinomycetota > Actinomycetes > Mycobacteriales > Mycobacteriaceae > Mycobacterium > Mycobacterium kiyosense. The sequence continues at coordinate 5,424,625 of AP025179.1, read as the reverse complement.
CCGCCCCACCAAAACGCAGATGCCGGCCTGGGTTCTTGCCCAACCGGCGCCACACCCCCAGCCCGAGCCGCCGGCCATGAGAGTGCCCGCCGCTGAGGCGCCGACGGAGGAGATACCCGTCGCCAGGCCCCGGCCCGTCAAGAAGAAAGCAGTCTCCAAAGCACCACCAGCCAAACGCCGGCCCGTGCCCAGAGATGAGGCGAAGGAACGGATTCCAGTCGCCAGGAAGCGGCCGGCGAAGAAGGTGCCGGGCCGGAAGGTCCCCGGCAAGAAAGCGCCGGCGAAGAAGGTCAGACCGAAAGATCCCGTGAGAGAAAGCATTTCGGTTGTCGAGGCGCAGGCGCCACCGGCTCCCTTGGTGCCCTATGCGCCGTACGGCCCCGGTTCGATGCGCGCCGACCCCGACGGCAATGGGCCCGAGGGGTGGCCGGTGAAGGGGCGCACCGACTCTCGGCTCTTCTACACTCCCGACGACGAGGGTTACGACGACATCGAAGCCCAAGTCTGGTTCGAGAACGAGGATTTCGCGACCCGAGCATTTTTCACGCCGGGCCGCAACAGCGCGCGAAAAGCTGACTAGCTCGGCCCGGGCAAGCGCAGCACCAGCCGCGCGCCGCCCAGCGGACTGCTCTCCAACGTCGCAGTCCCGCCGTGCAATTGGGCCTGCTGGGCCACCAGCGCCAGACCCAGTCCCGACCCCGAATGCGACGCCGTCGAACCCCGGGAGAAGCGCTCGAACACCACCTGGCGCTCCTGCTCGGGGACCCCGCTGCCGTTGTCGTCGATGGCGATCTCCACCCCGGCCCGCGAGCTCACCGCCGACACCTGCACCTGGGTGGCGCCGCCGTGCTTCACCGCGTTGGCGATCGCGTTGTCCACCGCCAACCGCAGCCCAGCCGGCATCCCGACGATGATGCACGTCGGCGAGGGCACCAGCGACACATCCAGGTCGGGATAGATGCGCATGGCGTCGTGGGCGGCGCGGTCGAGCAGTTCGGTGATGTCGACCGGCACGTGATCGTCGGACGTGGACAGCTCGCCCTGGGCCAACCGCTCCAACGCGCTCAGCGTCGCCTCGATCCGCGACTGGGTGCGGATCACGTCGCCCAGCACCTCCTTGCGCTGGTCTTCGGGCATATCCAGGGTGGACAGCACTTCCAGGTTGGTCCGCATCGCGGTCAGCGGGGTGCGCAACTCGTGGGAGGACACCGCGGCGAAGTCCCGCGCCGAGGCCAGCGCCTCCTGGGTGCGGTTCTGCTCGTTCCAGATGCGCTGCAGCATGCCGCGCATCGCCTCGGCGATCTCGACGGCCTCGCTGGCGCCGTGCACCTCGACGCGCGGCGCCTCGTCGCCTGCGTCGATCGAGCGGGTCTGCTCGGCGAGCTGTTTGAACGGGCGCACCGCGAAAGCAGCTAGCAGCCAAGCGAATACCGCCGCGGCGCCGATCGCGAAACTACAGATCAGCAGCACCCGGCGATGCAGGTTGTTGGTCTCGGCGTAGGTGGCGTCGTAGGTGGCGCCGACGGCCATCGACGTCGGTTCGGGACCGGGTATCTCGACCGTGCGCACCCGGTAACGCACCCCGTGGATGTAGGTGTCGGCGTAGTCGGACTGCAGCTTGGGCAGTTCGATGTCGGAGTTCGACTTGATCACGTTGCCGCGGCGCACCGTGATCAGCGCATCCTGGTCGTTGGGGGAGCGGGGGATCTCGTCCAGGCCGCGCGGCACGAACGGGATCGCGAATCCGGCGGCCTCGTCGAGCCGGCGGTCCAGCCGTTCCTTGCGGTCCTTGGTGATGCCCACCCACACCACGGCGCCGACGATGAGCACCGGAATCGCCGCACCGATCGCCGTCGCGATCACCACCCGGGTGCGCAGTGAAGGAGTCCGGGCAAAGATCCGCGACAGGATGTTCATCAACAACGGCGCGGCCTCACTGCATCCGCAGCACGAACCCGACTCCCCGCACGGTGTGCAGCAGCCGCGGGCCGCCGTTGGCCTCCAATTTGCGCCGCAGGTATCCGATGAAGACGTCGACGACGTTGGTGTCGGCGGCGAAGTCGTAACCCCACACCAGCTCGAGCAACTGCGCGCGGGACAGCACCGCCGTCTTGTGCTCGGCCAGCACAGCCAGCAGGTCGAATTCCCGCTTGGTCAGGTCGACGTCGACGCCGTTGACCCGGGCCCGGCGGCCGGGGATGTCCACTTCCAGCGGGCCGACCGTGATGGTTTCCGACGACGAGGTGGCGGTGGCGCCGCGGCGCCGCAGCAGGGCACGCACCCGGGCCACCAGCTCGGCCAGCACGAACGGCTTGACCAGGTAGTCGTCGGCGCCGGCCTCCAGCCCGGCGACCCGGTCGTCGACCGAGCTGCGCGCGCTGAGCACGCAGACCGGCACGTCGTTGTCCATGGCCCGTAGCGCCGTGACCACGCTGACGCCGTCAAGCACCGGCATGTTGATGTCGAGCACGATCGCGTCGGGGCGGGTTTCGGTGGCGCTGCGCAAGGCCTCGGCGCCGTCGACCGCCGTTGACACCTCGAAGCCGGACAGCCGCAGGCCGCGTTCCAGGGAGGCGAGCACGTCGGAGTCGTCGTCGACGACCAACACGCGAGGTGAGTTGGCACCAGTGTCCATGCGCCCCATCTTGCCTGATCGACGGGTGCGGCGGTGGGAGGCGGAACCGGCTGCGGTTGTCGGGTCAGAACGACGTTCGGCAGCTGGGTCAGCCAGGCGGCGGCCGCGGTGTTCTACAGGTCGTCGGGCAAACCGACGCGACGATAACGGCTCAGCCGGGCGCCGAGACGCTGCACATCAGGCAGCAAACGCAGCGCGTGGACCTCGACCGCGACGGCCCGCGCCCAGCGCCGCGCGAACTGCACCGGCTCGTCGGCGGCGTCGGGATGCTCGGGCACGATGGCGTCGACGATCCCGGACGCCAACAGATCGGCCGACCGAATGCCTTGTGCCGCAGCGAGTTCGGGGGCGTGGTCGGTGTCGCGGAACACAATCGCGCTGGCGCCCTCCGGCGGCAGCGGCGCCAGCTAGCCGTGCAGCGCGGCCAGCACCCGGTCGGCGGGCACCATCGCCAGCGCCGGGCCGCCGCTGCCCTGCCCCAGCAGCACCGAGACCGTCGGGGTGTCCAGCGTGACCAGCTCGGCCAGACACTGGGCGATCTCTCCGGCCAGCCCGCCCTGCTCGGCCTCGGCCGAGAGCGCCGGTCCGGCGGTGTCGATCACCAGCACCAGCGGCAGCCGCAGTTCGGCGGCCAGCGCCATGCCGCGGCGGGCTTCGCGCAGCGACGCGGGCCCGACGGTGTTGCCCGCCCCGCCCGCGGTTCGCTGTTGGCCGAGCACCACCACCGGCTGACCGGCGAGCCGGGCCAGCGCCAGCAACGTCGTCGTGCCCCGTCCGGTCCCCGACAGCAGCACCACGTCGGTGGCGCCGTGCCGCAGCAGGTCGCGCACGTCGGGCCGATCCGGGCGACGGGAGGCCAGCACCGAATCCCACGCGGGTACGTCGGGAACCTGCTCGGGTGCTGCCGGCGCCGGCGGAGCCTCCGGGTCGTCGGCGATCACCGTCAGCGCCCGGTCCAGCGTGGCGCGCAACTCGGTGAGCTCGACGACATCGTCGATGACGCCGTGGCGTTGCAGGTTCTCCGCGGTCTGCACACCCGACGGGAACGGTTCGCCGTACAGCAGCTCGTAGACCCGGGGGCCGAGGAACCCGATCAGCGCGCCCGGCTGGGCGAAGGTGACGTGGCCCAGCGACCCCCACGACGCGAACACCCCGCCGGTGGTCGGATTCCGCAGGTAGACCAGGTAGGGCAGGTGGGCGTGGCGGTGCAGCCGGACGGCGGCGGCGATCTTGACCATCTGCAGGAACGCGACCGTGCCCTCCTGCATCCGGGTGCCGCCGGAGCACGGCGAGGCCAGCAGCGGCAGCCGCTCGGCCGTCGCACGCTCCACCGCGGCGGTGATGCGTTCGGCCGCCGCCACCCCGATCGAGCCGGCCAGAAAATCGAAGTCGCAGACGATCACCGCCACCCGGCGCCCGAACACCCGTCCCTCACCGGTGGACACCGACTCGTCGCGGCCGCTGGCCTGCCGCGCCTTGGCCAGCTCGCGGGCATATTCCGGGGAGGTCGGGACTTGGACAGGGTCGCTGTCCCAGCTGACGAAGGTGCCCTCGTCCAGCACCGCGTCGCGCAGTTCGTCGGTCGTGATACGGCTCACAGCGACGAGGCTAGTTATCCTGGCCCCCATGATCGGTATCACCCACGACGAAGCCGTGATGACCATTGAGCTGCAGCGGCCAGACCGGCGCAACGCCCTGAACTCCCAGCTTGTCGAGGAGTTGCGGGAGGCGTTGGTGAAGGCAGGCGACGGAGCCACGCGCGCCATCGTGCTGACCGGGCAGGGCACCGCCTTCTGCGCCGGCGCGGACCTGTCCGGGGATGCCTTCGCCGCCGACTACCCCGACCGGCTCATCGAACTGCACCGGGTCATGGACGCCACGTTGATCCCGATCATCGGCGCCATCAACGGACCGGCTATCGGCGCCGGTCTGCAGCTGGCCATGCAGTGCGACTTGCGGGTGGTCTCCCCGGAGGCGTTCTTTCAATTCCCGACGTCGAAATACGGTCTGGCCTTGGACAATTGGAGCATTCGCCGGCTGGCGTCGCTGGTCGGGCACGGACGGGCGCGGGCGATGCTGCTGGCCGCCGAGAAGCTGACCGCCGATGCGGCGCTGCACACCGGGATGGCCAACCGGATCGGGACGCTGGCCGACGCGCAGGAGTGGGCGGCCGAGATCGCCGGGCTGGCGCCGCTGGCCATCCAGCACGCCAAGCGGGTGCTCAACGACGACGGCTCCATCGAAGAGCAGCGGCCCGAGCACAAGGAGCTGTTCGACAAGGCGTGGGCCAGCCAGGATGTGATCGAAGCGCAGGTCGCGCGCGTGGAGAAGCGGCCACCGAGGTTCCAGGGAGCTTGATCATGATGCGCCAGGCGCTGCGACTGGCGGCCGGAACCGCCTCCTTGGCGGCGGGCGGCTGGCTGTTGCGGGCGCTGCACGGCGCACCCGCCGCGCTCGGCGCTGATCCCTCGGCGATCGCGGCGGTGTCGGAAGGTTCGCCGAACTACCGCGACGGGGTGTTCGTCAATATCGACCCGGCATCGCTGTATGTGATGAACCGCGAAGAGATGCGGCAGATCGCCTGGGAGCTGGTCGGCGGACGAGGCGGCAGCCTGCCCGCCAAGCCGATCCCGCTGGCCGCACCGTCGATCTATCAGGGCGAGCCGGCGCCGCTGGCGGTCAGCTGGTTCGGGCATTCGACGGCCCTGGTCGAGATCGACGGCTATCGGGTGCTGACCGACCCGGTGTGGAGTGACCGCTGCTCGCCGTCGGACCTGGTGGGCCCGCAGCGGCTGCACCCGCCGCCGGTGCTGCTGGAAGGCTTGCCCGCCGTCGACGCGGTGGTGATCAGCCACGACCACTACGACCACCTCGACATCGACACCGTGCTGGCGCTGGCCCGGATGCAGCGGGCACCGTTCTTCGTCCCGCTCGGGGTGGGTGCGCACCTGCGGGCGTGGGGGGTTCCTGACGAGCGCATTATCGAGCTGGACTGGAATCAGAGCGCTTCGGTGGACGAGCTGACGGTGATTTGCCTGCCGGCGCGGCACTTTTCGGGCCGGTTCTTCAGCCGCAACAACACGCTGTGGGCGTCCTGGGCGTTCATCGGGCCGTCGCACCGCACCTATTTCGGCGGCGACACCGGCTACACCAAGAGCTTTGCGCAGATCGGCGCCGATCACGGGCCGTTCGATCTGACGTTGATGCCGATCGGGGCCTACAACAGCGCGTGGCCCGACATCCACATGAACCCCGAGGAGGCGGTGCGCGGCCACCTGGACGTCACCGACTCCGGTTCGGGGCTGCTGGTGCCGATCCATTGGGGAACGTTCCGGCTGGCGCCGCACCCGTGGTCGGAGCCGGTCGAGCGGGTGTTGAAGGCCGCTGAGCCTCATCAGGTCCAGGTGGCG